>DASXDD010000064.1:0-5486 GCA_036490775.1 Solirubrobacteraceae bacterium
AAGCTGACCGTTGCACGCTCGGAGTGTGACGGGTTCCCTGGACCTTGCCACGTGCATAGCCCGGGGATGCAGCTGGTGCCTCCCCACTGATGAAAGACCTGCGTCTGGTTCATGCCGATCTTGACGCCGGCGATCGAGGTGCCCGGAACGATCAGCGTCGACTTCGGGCTCGGCAACCGCGCGAAGGCCGCGGTCGGGCAGGCCACGCATCCAATCGCGAGAACTCCGAGGATGATTCGCCGGCGACCGGCCAGCGTTCGATAACGGGTCGCTGACCCGTTCGGTGACGGCGACATGCTCGGCCCCCTTGGTGCAGCATCGGGCGCGACGATCTGATTGATCGTGCGTCTGTCGCGGACGCTCTCCTACTCCGGCGCGCCGGTCAATGGGGTGAAACCTGTATTCGGGCCAGCCGCAGGCCACCGCGTTTGACCGGACGGACTGCGACCGTCGCGCCGTGGACATCGGCTCTACGGCGTCACAGCCGGAGCCCAGACGGGCAACTACGGGCATGAGCGCGCGCTTAGTGCTACGACGCTCGCTTGAGGGTCGTTCTGACCCGCTTGGCGGACACGTGGCCGCGCACCCCGAGCGGCTGGGCGAAGTAGGACACGCGCAGCTCCTCAAGCAGCCAGCGGGCGTCCTCGCGAGCGGGGCCGGGCGCCGCCGCCTGGACCTCTGACTCGAGCTCGTGGATGGTCGTCATGCGCTCGCGGTCGGCTGAGACGTTGTCGGTGAGGCGCCCGAGGCGGTAGGTCGCCGCCCGCAGGTAGCGGGCGAGGTCCGGCAGCCGTGGGAGCCCCGATGCGGTAACGAACCCCGCGTGGGTGAGGCGGCCGATCTGCGCGGCGACGTCGAGTCGGGCTGCGCGTAGCGCGTCGCTGGGGGCCCCGGCGAGCGCCTGCCGCGCCTCCGCCGCCGCGGCCAGCACATCCGCCGTGGCGCGTAGGGCGCCGTCGACCGCGCCGTCGAACTGCTCCGCGACGCGGGAGCGCAGCCTCGCCCAGCCGGCGTCGTCGCGCGCCGGCCCGCCGGCTTGGTCGAGGAGGTCGGCGAGGGTGGCGCGGGTCACGTCGCCCAGCAGCGCATCGAGCTCCCCCGACCCGGCGAGGGTCAGCTTGGCGGCGTTGTCGAGCCGGTCGGCCGCGGGGCGCGCGCGTGTCCTCACGGTGAGCGCCAGCAGGCGCAGCGTCCCAGCCCGCATCGACGCGGCGGCCGCCGCCGGCGTCTCCAGCACGCGCACTCCGGCGGTCTCGCCCTCGTCGACGAGCGCCGGATAGCCGCGCACCGCGCCACCGGTGCCAGGCAGGGTCACCAGCTCCGGGAGCGCGTCGTGGCCCGGCCAGTCGGTCAGGCCGGTCCGCTCAAGACCGGCCGTCGCCGTGGTCAGCTCGGCGCGCAGCTGCGGGCGCAGCCGGTCGCGCACCTCGGCCAGGTCGTGGCCGCGGGCAAGGACGGCGCCGTGGTCGTCCTCGACGCTGAAGGTCACGCGCAGATGCGGCGGCAGCGGGGTCGTGTGGAGGTCGTCGCCCGTGACCCGCACGCCGCGCAGGCGGCCGAGCTGGGAAGCGATCTGATCGACGATCCGGCCCTCGCGTGGTCGCAGCGCCACAACGACCGCTTTGGCCGCCTCCGGTGCCGGCACGAGCAGCCGCCGCTGCTCCTTGGGCAACCCGCGGATCAGTGTGGTCACGAGCTCCTCGCGCAGCGCGGGCACGAGCCAGTCGAAACCGACATCGCGCACCGTGCCAAGCGCCGCGAGCGGGATGTGGACGGTCACGCCGTCGTCGGGCGCGCCCGGCTCAAAGCGGTAGCTGAGGCGTAGCTCGAGATCGCCCTGCTTCCAGCGCGACGGGCGGCCGGCGTCATCCGCGGCGCCCGCCTGCAGCAGGGGACGCGGATACGTGAGGAGATCGGGATCCTCGCGGCGGGCGTCGCGCCACCAGCGGTCGAAGTGGCGACCGGAGACGACATCCTCGGGGATGCGAGCGGCGAAGAAGTCGTGGAGCACCACGTCGGAGGCCAGCAGGCCACGCTGACGCGAGCGCTCCTCGAGCGCCTCGACCTCGGCCACGCGTCGCCGGTTCTGTGCGAGGAAGTCGTGGTCCGCGTCCCATTCGCCATCGACCAGGGCCCGGCGGATGAACAGCTCGCGCGACACCGTGGGATCGATGCGACCGTAGTCGACGCGGCGGCCGGTGACGATCGGCAGACCGTAGAGCGCGACCCGCTCGGTCGCCACGACGCCGGCGCGGTGCCGGTCCCATCGCGGCTCGGAGATCTCGCGGTGCACGAGGTCGCTCGCCAACGGTTCGACCCAGCGGGGGTCGATGCGGGCCACGGTCCGTCCCCACAGCCGCGAGGTCTCGACCAGCTCGGCGGCCACGATCCAGTCGGGCGACTTCTTCGCCAGGCCGCTGCCCGGGAAGATTGCAAAGCGCGCGCCGCGGGCGCCGAGGTAGTCGCCGCGAGCCTTGTCGCGTAGGCCGATGTGGGAGAGGAGGCCGCTCAGCAGCGCGATGCCGATATCGCGCGGGGCGGCGGCCTCAGCGGCATGGAAGCGGACATCGACGTCGCGCGCCGCCGCGCGCAATTGCTCGACGAGGTCTTGCCACTCGCGGACGCGCAGGTAGTGGATGTACTCGCTCTTCAGCGTCTTGCGGAACTGGCTGCGCGAGAGGGCGTCGGCCTGGCGCTCGAGGTAGCGCCAGAGGTTGAGGTAGGCGAGGAAGTCGGAGTTCTCGTCGGCGAACCGGGCGTGAGAGGCGTCGGCCTGGGCCCGCTCCTCGAGCGGACGCTCGCGCGGGTCCTGGATCGACAGCGCGGCAGCGATCACCGCCACCTCCTCGGTGCAGCCCAGCCGATCGGCCTCCAGCACCATCCGGCCCATCCGCGGGTCGACCGGCAGCCGGGCCAGCCTGCGGCCCAGTGGCGTCAGCCGCCGGTCTGCGGTCAACGCGCCCAACTCGCCCAGCAGGTTGACGCCGTCGCGGATCTGGCGGCTGTCGGGCGGCTCGATGAACGGGAACGCCTCGATCTCGCCGAGCTCAAGCGCGGCCATCTGGAGGATCACCGAGGCGAGGTTCGTGCGGCGGATCTCAGGGTCGGTGAAGCGCGGGCGCTCGGCGAAGTCCTCCTCGGAGTAGAGCCGGATGCAGATGCCGTCCGCGGTCCGGCCGCAGCGCCCTTTCCGCTGGTCGGCGCTGGCCTGCGACACCGGCTCGATCGGAAGCCGCTGGACCTTCAGCCGCGCGCTGTAGCGCGAGACGCGCGCGGTCCCACCGTCGACGACCGAGCGGATGCCCGGGATGGTCAGCGACGTCTCGGCGACATTGGTGGCGAGCACCACGCGGTTGCCGTTCCCCGGCCGGAACACGCGGTGCTGCTCGCGGCTGCTCAGCCGGGCGAACAACGGCAGGATCTCCGTCCCCGCGCCCAGGCGCCCGCGCAACGCGTCGGCGGCGTCGCGGATCTCGCGCTCGCCTGAGAGGAACACCAGCACGTCGCTACGCCGGGCCCGCTGGAGCTCCTGCACCGCGTCACCGATCGCGTCGATCTGGTCGGCGTCCTGGGCGAGTGGTTGGTAGCGGACCTCGACCGGATAGGTCCGTCCGCTCACCTCGACGACCGGCGCGCCGTCAAAGTGCGCTGAGAAGCGCTCCACGTCGATGGTCGCGCTTGTGACGATCACCTTCAGGTCCGGCCGCTTGGGGAGGATCGATTTCAGGTAGCCCAGCAGGAAGTCGATGTTCAGGCTCCGCTCGTGTGCCTCGTCGATGATCACCGTGTCGTAGCGGCGCAGCAGCCGGTCGCGTGTGATCTCGGCCAGCAGCAGCCCGTCGGTCATCACCCGTAGCAGCGTGTTCGCGCCTGAACGGTCGTTGAAGCGGACCGCGTATCCGACCGCCGCGCCCAGGGGTACACCCAGCTCGTCGGCGATCCGCTCCGCGATCGTCCGCGCCGCCAGGCGCCGTGGCTGTGTGTGGGCGATCGTCCCGCGCACGCCCCGCCCCAGCTCAAGGCACATCTTCGGCAGCTGCGTGGACTTCCCCGACCCGGTCTCGCCGGCAACGATCACCACCTGGTTGTCGCGAATCGCCGCGAGCAGCTCGTCGCGGCGAGCGCTGACCGGTAGCTCGTCGGGATAGCTGATCGAGGAGGGGACCGCTGCTCGGCGTCGCTGTGCCCGCACGCGGGCCCGCTCATACGCCGCCGCGTCGAACTTCCGGGCCTTCAGGCGATGCTCGTCGAGCAGCGTCAGTTCGTCATCTACGGGCGCTTCGCTCACACACCGAGCTTATGAGCGCGTCGGCGCGAAGCTCAGCGCAGCGAGGATACGACCGGCTCGCGGTCAACTTCCGCGCGGCGTGGCGCTTCGGTTACGACTCCGGGCGCAACACTGGGCGCTTGACGCGCCTGCGCGAACGAGACCAGCTTGCCGCGGTCCTGGTCCCACAGCTTGAGGTTGACGGCGCGCAACCCGTCGAGCAGTGAGAGTGTCGGCACGTCGTGGAAGGTCGGGTTCTCGCGGTGAGCGCGCTGGAGGTTGTAGTTGGGGATTCGCGCGCTGAGGTGATGGACGTGGTGCAATCCGATGTGGCCCGTGAAGAAGTCGAGCAGTCCCGGTAGCTTCAGATACGAGCTGCCACGCAGCGCGGCATCGGTGTAATCCCAGTCGCCGGCGCTCTGCCAATAGGCATCCTCGAACTGGTGTTGCACATAGAAGAGCCAGATCCCAATCGATCCGGCCAGCAGCGCCGATGGTGCCCACACCAAGAGAAACCGCTGCCATCCGATGAGCCAGCACAGTCCAGCGGCGATCGCGAAGAGACAGGCGTCGGTGGCGAACACGCTGTGGCGCAGGCGCGGACGTTGAGAGCGAGTCGCGATTCGTGGGCCCACGACCATCGCGACGATCGGACCGATTCCAAACATGACAAACGGGTGACGTGTCAGCCGATAGGCCAGTCGACCGCGCGGTGACCGTGAGTGGTACTCGTCGACGGTGAGGGTGACGATATCGCCGACGCCACGACGCTCGAGGTCGCCGGAGGTGCCGTGATGTATCGCGTGGTCGTGGCGCCACCGTTCATAGGGCGACAGGACCAATAGCCCCGCCACCCGGCCGACCCAGCGATTGGCGCGCTTGGATGGAAACAGGGACCCGTGGCCACAGTCATGGAAGACGACGAACGTCCGGACCAGGAACCCGGCGGTCAGCACCATCAGCGCAACCGTCAGCGCGACCGAAACTCCCAGAGTGAGATAGATCACGACGGAGAGGGCCAGGTAGGGCACGATCGACGTGCAGACGTCCAGGAGGCTCTTGGGCAGGGACGGCTCGCAGTACGGGGCGAGTGCCCGGGTGACCGGCGTGGCGATCTGTTGAGTCGGCATGATTGCGACCTCGGCTTCGGGATACGTTGCGGACCGCAACGCTCCGCATGCCGCCCCGTAGGCAGTCGCGAGCGCGAGTCGCTCAGTGG
>DASXDD010000065.1:0-7232 GCA_036490775.1 Solirubrobacteraceae bacterium
CCCGGACTGCCAGGTGCCGCTCGGCAACCGGTCGAGCTGGAACGGCGCACGATGCGCCGCATCCAGTCCCCAGCGAATGCCGGCGTCCTTGATCCAGCCCTGCAGCCGCGTCAGATCCTCGTCGCCGAGCCCGAACCGCCGTCGGACGGGCTCGCGGTCCGCAAGGTCGAGCACCTGCGACGCCGTCAGCCGCTGCGTCACCAGCTCCAGGAGCTGTGCGACGACCGCGAGCACGGCATTGGTCTGGCGCAGCGACCGGTCCGCGAGCCGCACGCGCAGATCGACCGGGCGCCGGTCGTCGACAGCGTCGCCGTCATCGGTCACCTCGCCGGCGCCGAACGTCGCCTGGATCAACGGAGCGAACGCCTCGATGTCCGGACACATCACGATCACGTCGCGCGGCTCGAGCGTCGGGTCGTCGGCGAGCAGATGCAGGACAGCGTCACGCAGGACCTCGACCTGGCGCGCGCGTCCGTGACAAGCGTGGACCTGGATGCTGCGATCGGCGGGGTGCAGTGGCGGCCGGCGGTCGTCCCGGCCCGGAAACGGCGCCCCGAACGGCCGGCGATCGGTGCGAACGTCAGCCTGAATGCGCTCCAGCAGCGTGTCGGTGGAGAACCGCAACGGATGATGGTGGTCGCGATGCTCGCCCGAGCCGGTCAGGACTAGTTGCATCTCACGCGAGTCGCGAGCCCAAGACGTGAGCAGGTCGTTGGTCGGGACGGCGGCGGTGGGATCTGCCTCGCGGCGTACAACCGGCGGCAGGTCGGCGATCACGCCGGCGACCGCATCCCAGAGGCCGGGGGAGGGGTGCAGCACGAACAGGTGCACATCGCGGCTGGTCGCGAGCGCACGCAGCACCCGCAGGTCGGCGGCGGGGAGGCGCGTCAGGCCGAACAGCGACAGGCGCGCCGGCAGGGTGACGAGCGTCGCGTCGGCCTCGAGCGCCGCGCAAGCGGACTCGAGTCGCTCCGCGGGGCCGGGGAGAGCGATCCGTTCGCGCAGCGCGTGCCAGAGCGCCGCCTGCCAGACGGCATCGCCCGACGACGCGCCCGGGAGCTCGCCGCTGGCCCAGCCGCGCACCATCTCCGGGCGATGGAGCGCGTAACGGTCGAACAGGTCGGCGAGATGGCGGACGACGCTCAGCCGCCGGGCCTGCCTGACCGGATCGGGCGGATCGCTCGCATGGCCGAGATGGGCCGAGAGGGTTTGCAGCCAGGGCTGTCCGAGCGACTGGTCGACCACCTCGAGTAGCCGCCAAGCCGCACGCTCGGGCAGCCATGGATCGCTCTCGGGATCGACGCCCGAGGCGGCCGCGATCGCGTCTCCGATCAGCCGTCGCGGTGAGGGGAAGAGGATGTTCGCGCAGACCCCGTCGCGGCGCTCGGGCGAGGCACCGAGGGACGCCGACAGCCGCTGCGCCAGCCACCGCTCCATGCCGCGGGTCGGTACGGAAACGAGCTCCGGCGCGAACGGATCGTCGAGCGGCGCGCGCAGTAGCTCGCCGAGCGCGTCGGCTAGCCCGTCGGCACGTTCCGCTCGGTGGATGTGGAGCACGCTTGCTTGACCCTATCCCGCTGTCATGGGTCGCCGTCAGCGTACTTATGCCGGCGTCCGGAACGCTCCTGACACACTTCGCGCCGTGTCGACGATCGTCGTCCCATTTCATCTCGATAGCCGCATCGACCCGTTTGAGTCGCCGCTGCCGGCCGGCCGGACGATCGCGCCCGAGCTCCCGAGCGGCGGCGCGTGGGAGCGGATGGCGGCGCTCTACGAGGACGTCGCGCGGGCCGTGTCCCGCGACGCGGCGCCGGTTGTGATCTCGGGCGATTGCACAACCAGCATCGCGACCGTCGCCGGGCTAGCGCAGACGGGGGAGAGTCCCGGGATCGTCTGGCTGGACGCCCACGGCGACTTCAACACCGAGGAGACGACGGAGTCGGGCTATCTCGGTGGCATGCCGCTGGCGAAGATCTGCGGGCTGGGGAACCTCGAGGTCGCGGAGCGGCTCGGACTGGCGCCGGTCGACCCGAAAAGTGTGCTGCTCGTCGGCGCGCGGGACCTCGATCCCGAGGAGGACGAATTGCTCGCGAGCGAGGGGGTGAGGCGAGCGTCGGTCGAGGGTCTCAGGATCGGCGACCTGCCGGCAGGCCCTCTCTACCTGCACGTCGACGTGGACGTCGCCGACGCCGCCGACCTCCCGGGCCTGATCTTCCCCGTCCCTGGCGGTCCGGGTCAGAGCGAGCTGACCGCCGCAATCGGAACGGTCGCGAGCTCGGGCCGGCTCGCCGCGGTCGGGGTCGGGCTCACCTGGAACGTCGACGGCCGAGGATCCGACACACGTACCGACTACGTGCGCCAGATCCTCGAGCCGCTTCGTGACTGGTCGGGCTAGGCCGGCTGTGGGTCGAGCTAGCTTGGGTCGATTCGCAGGATCTGTCCGAAGCCGGGAACCAGCGGGCCGAACCCTTGATTGGAGACCCAGAGATCGCCGTCCGGGCCGATCGTCATCCCTGTGGGGAAAGTCAGCCCAGAGACGATCGTCGTGCGCGCGCCGGAGCGGTCGATCCGCACGATGTCTCCCATACCGGGCGCTGGAGCGCCGGCGTGGTTGGAGGTCTCGAGCACGTACATCTGGTGTCGGTGGCCGAACGCGAGTCCAAGGATCGTCGTCAGTCCCGTCGCCCAGGGCTTCAGCTGACCGCTTGGCGTTAGCTTGAAGACCGTTTGGCTGCCCGGTACGACCGGGAACTCGCCAAGGTTGCCGAGGAAGAAGTTCCCCTTGTAGGCGAGTGCGGTCGGGACGATGTGGCCCTGGCTCGCCGACACGTCGACTACGCGGCGGATCGCGCCGGTCCAGGGATTGACGCGGTCAACCTCGCCATGGTTCGGCTCGACCGCATAGAGCTCCCCGCGCGTTGCGACCATCGAGTACCAGGTGCCGTCGGGCTCGAAGTCTGCGGGGTCCGGGTTAGCGGCCGGGTTCGCCTTGATGAACGCACTGAGGTCCGCGACTTGCGTCGTGGTGCCGTCGTTGTTGACGCGACTGATCCCGTTATCGGCATCGATATGGCCGTGAGAGCAGCCGGCGCCGGCGATCAGCGCGTACAACCGGTGGCCGATAAACGCGACATCGGCAACGCCGCTCCTGAAGCTGCGCGCCGGGCCCGTCTGGTCGGACGGCAGGCCGGAAGCGACGACGGTCTTCGTTCCGTTCGGTGCGAAGCGGACGATGTCGGCAGTGAAGCCGCCCGTATACGGGCCGATGATCGGCGGCACCTGGTCGCACTGCGCCGAAGTGGTTGTGAGAGTTCCGCCGAGCCCTCCTTCGGCGACGTAGAGCTTCCCGTCAGGGCCGAACTCCAGCCCGCGCGGGTTGTTCAGGCCCGTCGCGAACACCGTCTGCGACGCCGCCGCGGCGGTGCCGGCAAGCGCAAGCGCAGCCAGCAGTAGAACGGACAGGATCCCGAGCCGCGTGAGAACACGGACCGGTGGTGAGGTCGAACTCATTGCTCCTCCTTACTGCTCAGGGTTATCGGCTGGGGACGGCTTTCGTACCGGTGGTGCGGCGGGCACGGCTCTGGGAGACGGCAACCCATCCGCCGAGGCCCACCATCGCGAGCGCTAGTCCGCCGGCGGCGCCGATGCCGGCGTCGCCCCAGTCAAAGCCGCCGGGCGCGGCAACACGCACGATCATCACTGGCGGGGCGCCCACGGAATCGCTCGGCTTGGTCGCCTGCGTGCTCGCCGCACCGGCCGGGACGTACGAGCCGTTCGCGTTGAGGTCGAACGTCCTCGCGAAAGCCGGTGCGGCGATGGCCGCGAGCGCGAGCGTCAGCGCGAGCCCAATGCTGATGCGGCGGATAGTGGTCATGTCCTCCTCCTCGGGTTGTCCGGTCCGCTGGGTGCGATCCGATCGGGAGAACCTTGAGTTGTGCTGGTCGAGAGTCGGTCGATGGCGGTCTACGACTGGTAAACGCCCCCGTCAGAGCAGGCGCCTTCAGGGCTAGCGTGCGGTGGTAGCGTTGACCGAGGGCGCAGAAGTGATCGAGTTCCGAGTCTTGGGGTCACTGGAGGTGGTCGACGGAGACCGCCCGTTGGCGCTCGGCAGCCCGCAGCAGCGGCTGCTGTTGGCGGTGCTGCTCGTGCATCGCGGAGAGCCGGTCTCGTCGGATCGCCTGATCGATGAGCTTTGGGGGGAGCATGCACCTGCGAGCGCGAACAAGATCGTTCAGGGGTACGTCTCGAACCTGCGTAAGGCGTTCGGTAACGGGCTGTTGGTCACCCGCGGGCACGGCTACCTGCTGCAGACCGAGCCTGGCCAGCTCGACGCGGACCGTTTCGAGTCGCTGCTCGCCGACGGTCGAAGCGCGTCGCATCAGGGCGATCCGCGAACCGCGGCCGAGAGGCTGCGAGATGCACTAGCGCTGTCGCGCGGTCCACCGTTCGCCGATTTCGCGTACGAGTCGTTCGCGCAATCGGAGATCGCGCGGTTGGAAGAGGCGCAGCTAGCGGCGCTCGAGGAGCGGATCGACGCGGAGCTCGCGCTCGGCGAGCACGGGGGGCTAGTGAGCGAGCTCGAGGGGCTCGTACAGCTGCATCCGCTCCGCGAGCGCCTGATCGCTCAGCTGATGCTCGCGCTCTACCGATCCGGTCGGCAGGCTGACGCGCTCGAGCGCTATCGCATCGCGCGAGGCAGGCTGGTGGACGAGCTTGGGATCGAGCCCGGCCGCGAGCTTCAACAACTCGAGCGAGCGATCCTGTCCCAGGACCCCGGACTGGAGCTCACGGCCCGGGATACCACTCGCGAGCACAGCGCGATCGCTCATCCCCGGTGGCGTGGCGGGCTCTTGATCGCGGTCGGAGGAGCTGTCTTAGTCGGCGTGTTTGTCGCGATGGCGGTGATCCTGGGCGGCTCTGATGCGAGCACGGTCCGCGCGCCGCCGAACTCGCTGGTCGCGATCGACACTCGCAGCGACCGCGTCGTCGCCGTCACTCCGGTGGGTGCTCGCCCCGCCGCTGTTGCATTCAGTTCGGGGTCGCTGTGGGTGGCGAACCTCGACGATCAGACCGTTTCGCGGATTGATCCCGCGACCCTGCGGACGGTGCGGACGTTCAAGGTCGCGGGACCTCCGACCGGACTCGCGGCCGCCAACGGACAGGTGTGGGTCGTGAGTTCCAGCGCGCGGTCGAGTTCCGTCTCGGTCAGCCGCATCGACCCCCGGTTCGATGTGATCGGCCGGACGGCTCGGGTTGGCAACGTCGTCGCGGGCGAGGCGGGGGCGGTTGCGGCGAGAGGAGGCACGCTCTGGGTGGCGCCATCGTCGGGTTCGCTGGCTCGTCTGGATTCGCGGACGGGCCGCGTCGTCGAGCAGCTTGATCCGAACGCCGGCCCGGCAGCGATCGCTCTCGGCGGGGACGCCGTATGGGTGACCGACGCCGATGCCAACAACGTAACCCGGGTGGACCCCTCGGGCTTCGTCAAGTCGTTTGATGTGGGCCATGGCCCAAGCGGGATCGCCGTCGGCGAGGGTGGCGTGTGGGTGGCTGACACGCTCGATGACGCGATCGTCCGGATCGATCCGGGTACGAAGGCGGTGACGGCGACGATCCCGGTCGGGCATTCCCCGACCGGCGTTTCGCTCGGCGCCGGTTCGGTGTGGGTCGCAAACAGTGGCGACGGCACGGTGACGCGCATCGATCCCGTGACTGACAAGAGGATCGCCACGATTGCGGTCGGCGGTAGCCCGCAGGCGATCACGTTCGCCGGCGACCGTGCGTGGGTGACTGTCGATGCGCTCGCGATCCCGGCTACCGACCTCGCTGCCGACGGCGGCACCGCACGACTCGTCTCCCAGTACGACGTCGACTCCATGGATCCGGCTGTGACCGAAAGCGCCGAGGCGGTGGAGCTGCTCGACGCGACCTGCGCAGAGCTCCTCAACTATCCCGACGAGGCCGGTCAGGCGGGCTCCCGGCTAGTACCCGAGGTCGCGCAGTCGCTGCCGGTGCGCTCAGCCGACGGCAAGACCTATACGTTCACGATCCGCAGCGGCCGCAACGGCTTTCGTTTCTCTCCGCCGTCGAACGAGCTGGTTACGGCCCAGACATTCAAGTACACGATCGAACGCACCCTCAACCCCGAAATGAGGAGTCCACTCGCCAGCGAGTTCCGTGACATTATCGGCGCCCGCGCCTACATGGCCGGCAGGTCGGCTCACGTCGCCGGAGTCGTCGCGCGCGCAAACACGTTGACGATCCGGCTGCTCGCGCCGGCGCCCGACTTGCCGGCGCGGATCGCCGAGCCGGCGATGTGCGCGGTGCCATCCGGCACCCCAGCCGACCCCCAGGGCGTGCGGTTGATTCCGTCCGCGGGACCGTACCGCGTCGCGTCCTACGCGCCCGGGCAGGGTGTGGAGCTCACGCGCAACCCGAACTACCACGGAAGCCGCCCGCATCGACTGGAGCGGATCGACCTAAGGGTCGGCATCTCCGATCAGCGCGCCGTCGCCCAGGTCGAGGCGGGGACTGCGGACTACCTCGCCGACGGCGGGGTGCCGGCTGCCGACGCGACCAGGCTCGCGGCGCACTACGGCCCAGGAAGCCCAGCCGCAAAGAACGGCCGACAGCAGTACTTCGTCAAGGCGGGGCCGCAACTGGACTCTTTTGCTCTGAACACCCACCGCCCACTGTTCGCCGACGTACGGCTACGGCGAGCAGTCAGTTACGCGATCAACCGCGCCGAGCTAGCGCGCCTCGGCGACGAGTACACGCCGCTGCTGCCTGAACCTCCCACCGACCACTACCTGCCGCCCGGGGTTCCGGGGTACCGCAACGTGCAGCACTACCCGTTCAGCCCGGACCTGGCCAAGGCGAGACAGCTCGCCGGCCGGCACGCCAGCAGGACCGCCGTGCTCTACACCTGCAACATCTCGCCATGCGATCAGCAGGCGCAGATCGTCCAGACAAATTTGGCGAAGATCGGTATCCGGGTCGAGGTTAAGGCCTTTACGGACTCGACCCTGTACACCAAGACCGCCACGCCTGGCGAGCCGTTCGACATCGTGTACCTCGGCTGGCTACAGGACTATCAGGATCCGAGCGCCTTTCTGAACGTGCTGCTCGAGGGCGGCTCGATACTCCCAACTCTTCGCGACCCGACCTACCGCGCGCGGCTCGCCGGGGCAGCACAGCTTACGGGCGCCAAGCGCTACCTGACGTACGCCCGGCTC
>DASXDD010000066.1:0-17787 GCA_036490775.1 Solirubrobacteraceae bacterium
GGCGATCCCGTCGACGCCGTCGTCGGTCGGGTGCTTGCCCTGGGCGCACGGGTGGTGCTGGTGACGCGAGGCGCCGAGGGCGCCGTCGCGTGCTCTACCCGCGGCAACGTCGCAGTTCCGGCGCCGCCGGCGCGGGTCGTCGACACGATCGGGGCAGGCGACGCGTTCGGCGCCGGGTTCCTGGCGCGGTGGCTGGCGCTTGGGCTGAGCCGCCACGAGCTGGACGACATGGCGGCCGCCGCTGACGCGGCACGGTTCGCGTGCCTGGTCGCGAGCCGGACGTGCGAGCGGGCCGGAGCCGATCCGCCGTGGCTCGCCGAGCTGGGTTAGGGTCGCGGCCGCGGCGCTAGTTCGGAACCGCGTGCGCGTTGTCCGCGATCGCGTCGACGATCTCGGGCCAAAGCTCGGGCGGGAGGTCGTGCCCCATACCCTCGAGCATGACGAGCCGAGCGCCCGGGATCGCGTCGGCCGTGGCGCGGCCGCCCGAGGGCTGCACGAGCGGATCGGCACTGCCGTGGATCACGGTGGTCGGAACGCTCAGCTCGCGCAGGAACGGCGTGCGGTCATACGCGGTCACCACCGCGGCGAGCTGGCGCGCGGCGCCGGCCGGATGCAGCCCGCGGTCAAAGCAGCGCTCGCCGCGCCGTCGCATCCGCTCGGGATCGGGCGGATAGCGGGTCGAGCCGATCGCCTCGTAGCCCTCGACGAAGTCGCGAATGTAGCCCTCGCGATCGCGGCGCGGGCGCCGGAGCATCCGCGGCCACAGCCGTGGGTGCGCCTGGCCGACGCGGCGGTTGCCGGTCGTCGACATGATCGAGACGAGCGATCGCACCCGATGCGGATGATGGATCGCCAGCAGCTGAGCGATCATCCCGCCCATCGACACCCCGACGACGTGGGCCGGTCCGATCTCGAGCTCCTGGATCAGCCGCGCGGCATCGCCCGCCATGTCGTCAAGCGAGTACGCGGCGCCGCGGCGGTCGCGGAAAAACAGCTGCGTGCGGGTCGGGACCCGGGCATCGCGCAGGATCGTCGAGCGGCCGATGTCGCGGTTGTCGAAGCGGACGACGAAGAAGCCGCGCTCGGCGAGCATCTGGCAGAACTGCTCCTCCCACAGGACCATCTGCGCGCCGAGCCCCATCACGAGCAGGATCGGGGGCGAATCGGGGTCGCCGAACGTCTCGTAGCAGAGCTCAAGGTCTCCCGCGCGCGCGAAGCGCTCACCGGAGCTGGTGTCGAGTCGGGGTTCGAGCACGCCTCCCATCGTAGGCGAGCCTCCTCGCTGTTGGCCCCGCCGTAGGATCCGCTGGTGCGCGGCGGTCTCGAGCTACACCTCTTCTCGAGCGGCACGCTGGTCTACGCCGGCTTCGAGGTACCGGTCCCGTTCTTCCTGCTGCGCCATCCAGACGGTGACGTAGTCGTCGACGGCGGCAACCCGCTGGCGGTTGCGCGTGACCCGCAGGCCCATCTGGGCCCGCTGGCGGACATCTTCGAGGTCCACATGACCGAGGACGACCATTGCGTCGCCCAGCTCCAACGGCTCGGAGTCGATACCGCCTCGATCGGCTACGTCGTGCAGACGCATCTGCACATGGACCACACCGGCGCGCTCGGCCACTTCCCGGATGCCCCGGTGATCGTCCACGAGCGCGAGCTCGCGGCAGCGCTGGCGTCGCAGTCGCCGGTCGACACCGGCTACGTGCGCGAGGACTTCGACCGCCCGGGCATCGACTGGCGGCCGGTCAGCGCAGAGCACGACCTGTTCGGGGACGGCGCGATCCGCCTGATCGAGACGCCGGGACACTCGGCCGGACACATGTCGATCCTGCTGTCGCTCGAGCAGACCGGGCCCGTGCTGCTGACCGCCGACGCTGCCGACAACCGCGCCCAGTGGCAGGGACGCATGGAGCCCCGGGCATTGGCTTCACGCGAGGACGCGGCGAAGTCGATTGAACTGCTGCGCCAGCTCGCGGCCGAGCACGAGGCGATGGTTGTGTTCGGGCACGACCCGAAGAACTGGGCTTCGGTCAGCGAGCGGTCGAGCTATCGGTAGCCGGCTCGGGCTCGGTCACGGCCCCGCGGCCGTCCGGGCTCGGCTTGCCAAGCAGCTCGGCGACGCCGAGCTCGATGCCGTTGCACAGCACGTCGATGTCCGAGGCGCTGTCGCGATCGCCGGTGACGCCGAAGTTGATCCCGCCGTCGTAGGAGAAGATCGCGATCGCGACGCGGACGTGTCCGCCGAGCGGTACGAACGGGAACGCCTCGAGCATCCGGCGACCGACCAGATACAGCGGCTGCTGCGGGCCCGGGACGTTCGTGGTGACGGTGTTGACGGCGCTCTGCGGCAGGCGCGTCCCGACCCGCCCGGCGAGCGACAGCAGCATCGCCGGCGCGAACCCGCTCAGCGCCGTCAGCCGCTCGGCGGCGACGGCCTGGCCGGACTGTTTGAGGTCCTGCATCTGCTCGTGGACCGCGCGCAGCCGCTCGTCGGCGTCCTCGATGCCGATTGGGAGCTCGGCGAACATCGCTGAGACCTTGTTGTTGTAGGTGCCGCGCTCCTCGTCGGCGCGCACCGAGACCGGCACGAGCGTGCGGATCACCTTGCCGTCGACGGGCTCACCGCGCGACAGCAGCAGCTCGCGAAAGCCGCGCGTGATCGCGGCGAGTACGGCGTCGTTGACGGTGCCTCCGTGGCGCTCCCGGATCAGCTTGATGTCCGAGAGGCGAGCGCGCGCCCAGTCCCAGCGGCGGTGCGGGCCGATCGGGCCGTTCAGCGTGCTCGCCGCGCCCGGGCTCAGCAGCGTCCTGAAGTTGGCGAGCCCGCGGGTCGTCTCAAACGCCTTCTTGGCAGCGCGCCGCGGGCCGCGCACGGTCGCGAGCACCGTCCGCGACGCCTCGTACGGGCTTCCGGCACGCAGCGACAGGGCGTGTGTGATGAGCTCGGCCGAGCTCGGTTCTGGACCTGGCTCCCAGCGTCCGGTCTTGGAGTGCTCGGGCTGGCGTTCCTTGCTGAGGATCACGCTCAAAAGGTCGGTGGCCGAAACGCCGTCGACCATGCAGTGATGGGTCTTAGAGATCAGCGCCCAGCGCCCGTCTTCGAGGCCCTCGGCGACCCACAGCTCCCACAGCGGCTTTGCGCGGTCGAGCTGCTGGGACATCACCCGCCCGACGAGGCTGCGCAGCTCGTCGTCGCCGCCGGGCGCGGGCAGGCCCGTGCGCCGCACGTGGTAATCGATGTTGAAGTACGGATCGTCGACCCACACCGGGCGCCCGAGCGCGAGCGGCACGAACCGCACCTTCTGGCGGTAGCGCGGCACCAGCGGGAGCCGCTCGAGGATCGCCTCCCGCACCTCGCCCGGACCCGGCGCGGGACCCTCAAAGATCCCGACCGACCCGATGTGCATGTGTGTGACGCCGTCCTCGATGTGGAGGAACGACGCGTCTAGCGGACTCATCGTCTCCATCCACACAAACTACTGCGGATGCTCAGGGAGTGCTGCTCGCAGCCTGCTCGAACAGCGCCGCGACCTCCGGCTCCATGTAGTAGTCGGTACCGCCGTCAGCGCGCCCGTCGGTGTCGATCGGCAGCACGCGGTCGAGGTGCCGGCAGTAGCGACCCGGCCAGGCAAGGATTCCGGCGACGCCGTGTGACCCCTTCTCGAGGCCCAGCCGCTTGGCTATCTCCTCACCGCCGAAGCGCTCGCCCGGCGAGCCCGCGAGCAGGTCGAACAGTTCACGCGCCGGGGGCGCGAGCTTGCGGTACAGCCACGCTGCCAGCTTCAAGTCCTCGGGCAGCCAGGGCTGCACATCACCGTGGTGGCGCGACCCGCGCGGGCCGCGCCGTCCACGTCCCCGTGACGGGGGCAGAGTCCCAGGGTCGGATGCGAGGAAGGCGCCGAACCAGGTGTAGAACTCGGCCAGGCGCTCCTCGGGAACGGCGACTGTGACCTGCTTGTCGCCCATCAGACCTCGGTGATCTCGGTCGGCTGGCCGGCGGTCTCGGCCTGCTCGGAGCGCTCGCTGCGCTCTCCGCAGCGGCGGCCGTGGCCGTGTCCGTGGCCGTGTCCGTGGCGGTGGCCACGATGCCCGCGGCCTCGGCGTCCGCGTCCCTCGAGGAACCGCGCGAAGAACGCATGGAACTCGGCGACCCGGTCCTCGGGAACGTCGACCGTGACCTGCTGGTAGTTGGTGTTGCTTGGAGTGGAATTGGCTTCCATCTTTACTCCTTCTTATTTGCTTACGGATGCAAGCATAGCAGAAGTATTTACTTAAGTAAAATCGGTCAGATGATCGGACCCCACCGAGGCTGGATGCGAAAGACGTGAGATACCGGTCTTTTACGTCCCACCCCACAACCGCGCGACCCACTAGCGTCCAAATCAGATGGAACTAGCTCCCGAGCGTCCGAACGTAGAGCTGCGCCGCCTCGCGAGCGGCGAGGAGGTCGTCGTGCTGGCGTTTCCCTACGACGCCGACCTGGTCGACCAGGTCCGGACGATCCCCCACCGGCGGTTCGATTGGGACACGCGCGAGTGGTCGGCGCCGGCCGAGGACTGGGCCGGGATGAAGGTCGCCGAGCTGCTCGACAGCTACCCGGATCTCAGCGCGAGCGGCGAGGTCGTGCAGTGGCTGTCGGGCGTGCGGCGCCGGTGGATCGGCCACGTCAAGACGACCCGCCACGACGGTCGCGGCTGGTGGGTGCTCGAGACGCTTGCCGGTCCGGTGCCGGAGGGGTTGCTCGCCGACTCGATCGAGCACGAGGGCAGGCTGCTCGTGCCGTTGACGCTGAACGCTGCTCGCGTCCTGCGCGAGCAGCCGTCGGCGCGCCTGGACATGGGCGCCGAACGGACCCTCTCGATGGTCCTCGCCGGTGAGGTCCCCCCGCCCGCGCGGCTGGTCTTCTTCCGCGGGGTCGACGGCGAGCAGTTGCGGCTCGAGGTCGTCTGGGACCCGGATGCCGGCGTGGCGTTCACCCAGCTCCCGGGCGCCGAGGGCACGCGCGCGGTGCCGCTCGATCCGTGGCTCGCCGAGGAGCTCGACGGGTTCGTCGCGTTGCATCAGGTGCAGGTGACCGAGCCGGCCGGTTCGGTGCTCGAGCGGTTGCTGGCCGAGCGCCGCGAAGCCGCCGAGGCGGTGCGGCGCTCGCGAGCGGATCACGCCGAGCCGCTGCCCGCGGTCGCGTCCGTCCTCGGCGGTGAACTGGCCCCGTTTCAGTGGGCGGGCGTGCGCTATGTGCTCGACGCGCGCCAGGCGTTCCTCGCCGACGAGCAGGGGCTCGGCAAGACCGTTGAGGCGCTCGCTGCGCTCGAGGCCGATGATGCGTATCCGGCTGTGGTCGTGTGCCCAGCGTCGATGAAGCTCGGATGGCAGCGGGAGGCGGAGAAGTGGCTGCCGCATCGTTCTGTCGCCGTCGTCGAGGGCCGCGGCGCCGTGCCGCCGCGCGGTGACATCACGATCCTCAACTACGAGATCGTCGCCGCCCACCGGATCGCGCTGAGCACGCCCCGGCCCCGTGCGCTCGTGATCGACGAATCCCACTACTGCAAGAACCCGCGCGCGAAGCGCACCCAGGCGGTCCGGCGGCTCGCGGCGGCCGTCGAGCCCGACGGCCTGCGGCTGGCGCTGACCGGAACGCCTGTGCTCAACCATGCCGAGGAGCTGATCGCACAGCTGCGGGTGATCGGGCGGTTGGAGGACTTCGGGTCAGGCGCGCGGTTCGCCAAGCAGTTTCAGGGTCGGCTCAGCGAGGAGCGACTGCACTGGCACCTGCGCCGACGCTGCTTCGTGCGCCGCCTGAAGGCCGACGTGCTGCCGCAGCTGCCGGCCAAGCGTCAGGTCGTCCTCCCGGTCGCGCTGACCAACGAGCCCGAGTACCAGCTCGCCGAGCGCGACGTGATCGAGTGGCTGCGCTCGCAGCCACTGGACCTGTCAGAGCTCGAGGCAAAGATCGCGTCGACGCTCCGCGCCGAACGCCTGGCGCAGCTCGGCACGCTCCAGCGGCTGGCCGCGCGCGGGAAGCTGGCGGCGGCGCTGGCGTGGATCCACGACTTCCTCGAATCGGGCGAGCCGCTGGTCGTGTTCGCGCGCCACGTCGAGGTGCACCAGGCCGTGCTCGCCCGCTTCCCGGACGCACTGCACCTCGTCGGGACCGACTCGCTGCTTCAGCGCGAGGAGGCGATCGCCGCCTTCCAGCAGCCCGGCGGCCCGCAGCTGATCATCTGCGCCACGCGTGTCGCCGCGCAGGGGATCACGCTGACCCGCGCGTCCAACGTCGCGTTCCTCGAGCTCGAATGGACGCCCGCGATGCATGACCAGGCCGAGGATCGCTGCCACCGAATCGGCCAACGCGACGCCGTCACCGCCTGGTACCTGCTGGCCGCCAACACGATCGACGAGACGATGGCGCGCCTGATCCAGAGCAAGCGCGCCCACGTCGCCGCGGTCACCGACGGCCGGACAGTCGGCGGTGACGGGCTCGTCGAGCAGGTGGTGCGCGAGCTGCGGGATGGCAAGCCATTCGCGCACCTGCGGGCGGTCTAGCGTGCCCCTATCGGCTCCCTACGCAAAGTTAATGATTCCTACTAAAGGTTCCTGGACGGATGGCCGATAGAGGTACCGGAGGGCGCAGGGGAGCAAGGACGCTTGTAGTGAAGGGGGCGAGCTGGCTGATGCGTCGAGGGGCGGGGGTGCGCCCGTCGACGCATCGCCAGCAGTTGCTTGCGGACGTGTAGATTCCCGGACACGATGACGAGCTCCGCGAGCACCGCCACATGTAGTCCCGGCGGCGTCCGCATGCTCATCGCGATTGCCATTACCACCTAGACCCACCGCTGAACAGCAGCCGTGGGTCAGATCGGTCTCCGGACCGAGCTGGTGGCGGCATCGCTCGCGTTCGGGACCAGGAGGACTCTTGTGAACCGAGCCGACGATGCCTACGTATCGACCAGCGAGCTGGCGCTGACCCTGCAATTGGAGCGCGACAGCCAGTCGGCGTTTCTGCGCGCACTGGCCTTGCTTCACCGGCGCCGCTGCCGCGTGACCCGCGCCGATTTTCGATCACACGCGAGCCGCTGCGATGTCCTCGAGCTGACAATCCAGGCGCCCCCTCGGCACGCACACCGCGTCGGGGCCTGGCTCTCAGCCCTGGTCGACGTTCACGGCGTCTGCGCGACCGCCCCCGGCCCGTCCGACGCGACCGGCGAGGACGATCAGCGTCTTGGTGCCGAGGATCTGCGCGCCGCCTGGCCGACCGCGGCGGACACGGTCGATCACGCGCCTGAGGTGGTCGACGTCGGTCACCCTGACGCGGATCAAGGCGTCGGGGTCGCCTGCAAGCGTGAACGACTCGACTAGCTCGGGGAGGTCGGCGACGGCAGTGTCGATGTCGTCGACCTGCGTTCCAGGCGCGAAGCGCAGTTCGGAGAACGCTTCGAGCTGCTCGCCGAGCAGCCGGTGGTCGACGATCGCGGTGTATCCACGGATGTAGCCGATCCGCTCGAGGCGGTCGATCCTCCGCTTGGCGGCAGCCGGCGAGAGGCTCACCAACCGGCCAATCTCGCTTGCCGAGCGCCGTCCGTCCTCCACGAGGAGCTCGATGATCTGCTCATCGGTGCGATCGAAGTCTTTGCGTGCCACGTCAAGATTTTAGCGTCAAAGCTGCCTCATGCGCAAGAATTCGGCGTGATTATCGTCAATGACGGTCAATCTCTAGATTTCCGCTCCTCGTCACGGCGAATATTCTCCGGATGGCTACGACCGAGCACCAAGATGCGTCCCTCGCTGCGCTGTCGGCGGTCCAGGATCGCGTGTTGTGGCTTGCGATGTCGATCGTCCACCACGCCAATCGGGTCCGCCGCACGCCTTCGGGGGTGAAGGTCGGCGGCCATCAGGCGTCGTCCGCGTCGCTGGTTTCGATCATGACCGCGTTGTGGTTTGAGCACCTTCGCGCCCCGGATCGCGTTTCGGTCAAGCCACACGCCTCGCCGGTTCTGCACGCGATCGAGTACTTGCTTGGGCGCCTTGATCGCCGGTACCTGACAACGCTACGGGAGTTCGGTGGGCTTCAGAGCTACCCAAGCCGGCTCAAAGACCCGGTGCCGGCCGACTTTTCCACCGGCTCGGTCGGGATCGGGGCAACGGCGACGATCTGGAGCGCGCTGGCACACCGCTATGTCGCCGGGCACTTCGAGGTCCCTCGAGGCGGGCGACACGTAGCAGTAATCGGGGACGCTGAATTGGACGAGGGCGCCTGCTGGGAGGCGATCGTCGACCCGGTCGTGCCGCATCTCGGCGAGGTTCTGTGGATCGTCGACCTCAATCGCCAATCCCTCGATCGGATCGTGCCCGAGATGGCCGCTGGCCGGCTCGTGTCGATGTTCGAAGCCGCTGGCTGGCACGCAATCACGGTGAAATACGGCCGCTGGCTGCAGGAGCTATTCGAGCGCGACGGCGGCGACGCTTTGCGACGCCGGATCGACGGGATGGCAAACGAGGAGTACCAGCGGCTGCTGCGCTCAGACGCCGTCGAGCTCAGAGAGCGGCTGCCGGGACGCGGGCCTGGCGCCCGCGAGCTTGCCAGGCTGGTCGGAGAGCTGGACGACGACGAGTTGCTGCGGGCGATCCGCGACCTCGGCGGCCACGACCTCTCCGAGCTCGTCGACGCGCTCGCCCAGACCGACCGCGTGAGCGATCGCCCCTCGGTGATCTTCGCCTACACGATCAAGGCCTGGCGGCTGGCAACCCAGGGTCATCCCGGCAACCACTCCGCCCTGCTCACGACCGAGCAATGGGAGCAGCTCGCGTCCGAGCTCGACGCCGATCCGGCCGACCCATGGGCCCCGCTCGAGCCGGGCACGCCGGGGTCTGACCTGTGCCGCGCGGCCGCCGAGCGGCTGGACCGCCCGCAACCCCGGCTGGCCGAGCCACCAGCGGTGCCGTCCGACGTCGGCGGTCGCCATACCGGGCTCGAGTCGACCCAGCAGGCGTTCGGCCGCTTCTTCGTCGACCTCTCGCACGCTGCCCCCGAAGTCGCCCGGCACGTGGTCACGGTCAGTCCCGACGTCGCGTCCTCCACCAACCTTGGCGGGTGGATCAACCGCGCGGGCGTGTGGCAGCTCGGAGAACGGATCGACTGGTTCGCCGACGACGCCGACACACTCGTTCGCTGGCGCGAGTCCGAGCACGGCCAGCACATCGAGCTAGGCATCGCCGAGGGAAACCTCGTCGGCGCGCTCGGCGAGCTCGGGCTTACGTTCTCGCGTGACGGCCAGCCACTGCTGCCGATCGGCACGCTCTATGACCCGTTCGTCAACCGCGCGCTCGAGCCCTGGTCGTTCGGGATCTATGCAGGCGCGCAATCGATCCTGATCGGCACCCCCTCGGGCGTCACGCTCGCGCCCGAGGGCGGGGCGCACCAGTCGATCATCACGCCGTCAGTCGGCCTCGAACAACCTGGATGCATCGCCTGGGAGCCTGCCTTTGGCCAAGACCTCGAGTGGACGCTGCTGCACGCGCTCTCGCGCGTCGGCCGAGCAGGCGGGACATCCTCGTATTTCCGGCTGACCACCCGCCCGGTCGATCAGGCCCTGGCCGCGGTCCCGGAGGGCTCGGCCCAGCGCGAGGAGCGCCGCCGTCAGGCGCTGGCCGGCGGCTACCGGCTTCGCCGCGCCGCTTCTCTGCCGGCGATCACGGTGGTCGCCGTCGGCGCGGTCGTGCCAGATGCGATCGCCGCAGCTGATGATCTCGGTACGGCGGGCATCGACTGCGACGTCGTCTGTCTGACGTCGGCCGACCTGATCTTCCGCGCCCTACAGGCGCGCCACGGCCTCGGCGGCAGCAGCGGCGACGAAGACCACGCGATCCTCGACGAGCTGTTCCCGGCCGAACGGACCGCCCCGATCGTGACCGTGCTCGACGGCCACCCCCACACGCTCAGCTTCCTCGCCGCGATCGGTGGTGCGCCGATCGCGTGCCTCGGCGTCAGCAGCTTCGGTCAATCCGGCGACGTCGGCGACCTGTATGAGCACTTCGGAATCGACGCGAGCACGATCGTCGGCGCAGCCATCGACCTCCTGGAGCTCAGCACGTGACCGAGATCACGATGCCGCGCCTATCCGACTCGATGGAGGACGGCACGATCCTCAAGTGGCTGAAGGCCGAGGGTGAAACGGTGAACGTCGGCGATGATCTGATCGAGATCGAAACCGACAAGGCGACGATCACCTACGCCTCCGAAGCAGAAGGCACTGTTCAGATCATCGCCGCCGAGGGCACCACCCATCCCGTCGGCGCCGTGATCGCCACGGTCGGGGAGCCGACGCCGGCTGACGCTCGACCGAGCGGGAACGGCCGCGAGCCCGCGGCGGTCGCAGATCAGACCCAACCGCCGGCTCAGGTCCCGAGCGGATCCGCGACGCCGCTGGCCAAGCGCGCCGCGCAGATGCATCGTGTCGACCTCGGCGGACTGCGCGGCAGCGGCCCGAGGGGGCGGATCACCCGCGCCGACGTGCTCGCCGCCGCAGGGGTCGCGCCCCCGGCTCCGGCGCCCGCGACCCCGGCGCGTCCGGCGACCGCGTCGGCGCCTCGCCACGACACAGCGCGCGGCGAGCCCGAGATCCGCACACCGTCGCGTGTTCAGCAGGTCATCGCGCAGCGGATGGTCACCGCGCACACGACGATCCCGTCATTCGAAGTCCAGACCGAGGTAGCGATGGACGAGGCGGTCGCGCTCCGGGCGCGCCTGAAGGACATCGCCGGCGATCAGGCGGTTCCCTCGCTCAACGACCTGGTGATCAAGGCGTGCGGGCTGGCGCTGCGCGGTCACCCGCGCGTGAATGCTTCCTACGTCGATGGCCAGTTCCAGCTGCACCCTCGGATCAACGTCGGGTTCGCGGTCGCGACCGAGGACGCGCTGATCGTCCCAACTCTCGATGACGCCGACATCAAGTCGTTGGGAGTGATCGCAGACCAGACCCGCCGGCTAACCGAGCGTGCGCGATCCGGCGAGATCACACCCGCCGAGCTCGCCGGGGCGACGTTCACGGTCTCCAACCTCGGGATGTACGGCATGACGGCGATCCGCCCGCTGATCAATCCGCCGCAGGTCGCGATCCTCGGAATCGGCGCCACACGTCAGACGCTGGCTCGCGCGGGCGCTGAGATCGTCGACCGCACACTGGCCACGCTGACGCTGAGCAGCGACCATCGGATCCTCTACGGCGCCGACGCCGCTCGCTTCCTCGCCGACGTCAAGTCGCTGCTCGAGGCGCCGCTCAGACTGATGCTCTGAGTCCCGGGGCGGTCTCGCGTGACTCGACTCGTCTGCCGTCGACCGGCCACGCGTCGAGCTTGCACGAGTCCGAATCCCATGCGAACAGCACGTCGTGGAGATTGATGGCCGGGTCGACGTGCGCCGGCACAAGAAAGATCTGCTGCCCGATCCGCAGAGACTCCCCGTCGGGTACCGAGAGCCACGCATGCTCGTCGGCCAGCCGGTGCACTACGAGCCCGTCATGCAGCACCAGCGGCATGCCGCGCTCCGCGGTCAGCGCCTTAAGGCCGGCGTCGATCGTCGCGACGCCGGGCCTGGGGTGGCTGAGCAACGTGCTGACCACCAGCAGCGCGTTCTCGAACGGGAGATCAAGCCGCGCGTAGTCCGCGTCCATCAACACATACGACCCGGCCTGGATCTCGTCGAGCACCCCGGCTTGCGCCGCCAGGTCAAACGTGCCCGTGCCGCCGCCCGAGACGATCGGGCACGGATAGCCGGCCTCGAGTAGTCGCGCCCGCTCGGCGGCGAGGATCGCGCCGGCCTGCTGAACCTGCTCGCGGCGCTCCGATCGCGCCGCGAGCGACACGGCGTGTCCCTCATACCCCTGCAGCCCGCGGAGCGTCAGCGGCTTTGCCGCCGCCGTGGCCCGCGCCAACGCGAGCAACTGCTCGCTACCTGGTTCAAGGCCACAGCGGTGCATGCCGACGTCGACCTCGATCAAGACCCCGAACTCGACTCCTGCGGCGCTCGCCACCGAGTCAAGCGCCGCGATGTGATCGTGGTCGTCGATCACGACGGTGATGTCGCACGAACACGCAGCCCGCGCCAGCGACGCCAGGCTGGAGCAAGTCACCACCTGGTTGGCGACAAGGATGTCGGCGAAGCCGTTGTCGGCGAGGACCTCGGCTTCCATCGCGGTGGCGCAGGTGACCCCGACGCAGCCGCCCGCGGCGACCTGTCGCGCGAGCAGCTTGGTGCACTTGTGAGCCTTGAAGTGCGGGCGCAATTTCGCATGGGTGCTCTCGAAATAGCGCGCCGCCCGAGTGATGTTCCGCTCGCACGCGGCGACGTCGACGAGCATGCAGGGCGTCGGCAGGAGCGCCGCCACGTCGGCCGGAAGCGACGGCGGCGCGGTCGTCATGGGCGGCGCAGGACTGCGCCTGCGCGGTGTCCGGTGAGCTTCCCGGAGCGCAGCGTCCAGACGCCGTTGACGAGCACGTGGTCGACGCCGACGCTGAGTTGGTTGGGATCGAACGTGGTGCCGCGCTCGCCGTAGCTGGCCGGGTCGAGAACCACGACATCGGCTCGTGCACCCGCGCGCAGAACGCCGCGATCAGACAGCTCGAGCCGTTGCGCGGGAAACCCGGACAGCTTGTGCACTGCAGCCTCGGGCGTGAGCAGCCGCGTCTCGCGGACCATGTAGCGGTAGAACCACGCCGCCCAGGTGTAGGCGCCATGAAATGTCTCGCAAGCAAGTGGACCGTCGGTGGCGAGTGTCGTCGCGTCGGATCCCGGCGCACACAACTGATGCACGAACACCTCGCGCTGCTGACGCTCCGTGTGGCACGGCGAGATGATGATCAGCGTCTCGCCAGTCGTGGTGGCGGCCTTCAGCAACAGGTCGTAGACGGTGTCGAGGACGTCGCCGTCGCCTCGCTCGACGTTGATCTCGGCGATGCTCCGGCGGCCGTATTCCGGCCACGCCTGGCTGTCGAGCAACACGACCGAGGACCAGTCGGCGACCGGGAACACGCCGTCGGACTGCTTGATTTGCATCCGTTCCCGATCGTCCGCGAGCCGCTCTGCGATCCGCCGGCGTCCGCCCTCCAGTGCCCAGATCGGCAGCAGCGTCTGCAGGTAGCGCAAGCCGTGCAGGCGCGTGTGCATGTCGAACGCCACGTCCTGTCCCTTCGCCGCGTCGACCAGCTCGATGCAGCGGTGCCCCTGTTCAAGGCCGCTTCTGGGCAGCAGGTGGGAGATCTGGAGCCTTACGCCGGCGGCGCGTGCGGTGCGGATCGCCTCCGCAACCGCGTCGGCGGCACCCTCGTCGCGCGCCCGCGTGTGCGTTGCGTACAGACCACCCCTGCGAGCCACGATCTTGCACAGCTCGGTGATCTCGGATTCGGTCGATCCCTGCTCGGCCGAGTACTCGAGACCGGTCGAGAACCCCCAGGCGCCGGCGTCGAGTGACTGCTCGAGGCCGCGGGCCATCGCGTCAAGCTCCTCCTTGGTGGCGCTGCGCTGCGTCAGCCCGATCGTTCCGAGCCGCAGCTGGGCGTGCGGTACCAGGCTCAACACGTTGACGGCCGGGGCGGCAGCCTCCATTCGCTCGAAGTAGCCGTTCGCGTCGCGCCACTCCAGCGGCGTGTCCTCGTGGTGTCCGTAGATGCTGATCGGGGCAGCGTCGAGATCGCCGAGCGGGAAGCAGCCATGGCCGCAGTTTCCGATGACCTCGAGCGTCACGCCCTGATGCACGGCGCTCATCGCCCGCGGGTCGCGCAGCAGGGTGTAGTCCGAGTGGCTGTGGATATCGATGAATCCCGGGGTGACGAGCCGTCCGGTCGCGTCGATCACATCGCCGGCCTGCGCCCCGTCGATCGGCCCGACGTCGACCACGCGACCGTCTCGAACCCCCACGTCTGCCCGGCGCCCGGGCGCTCCGGAGCCATCAACGACCGTGCCGTTCTTGATCAGCACATCGAGCGTCATCGTGGCCGACTCGCTTTCACGCCGTATAGCTGCTGCGCCGCGGCCGGCGAGACCTTTTCATCGAGCACGTCAGCGAGCACGGCGTCTTCGGCGCGCTGCCTGGGCTGGCCGACGCCGCCCCCGCCCGCGGACGTGTGCGAGACCACGTCGCCGGCGTTGAGCTCGATCGAGCCCATCGGCATCGTCGGGAGCGTTCGCGCGGTCGCCAGCCCGGGGTTGATCACGAGGCTCGATGGGGCTCCGGCGTGACCGCCGTGGAGGCCGTGCGGCGGATGGCGGCGACGGTCGGTGCGGATCGTCATTCGCATTCCGTCCTGACGGCAGCGGTAATCGCGACAGAACGCAAGCCCGCCTCGAAACTCTCCGGGGCCGCCCGTGTCGGGCACAAGCCCGTAGCGGATCACCTCGAGCGGGAAGTCGGACTCGATCAGCTCGACGGGCTGGTTGGAAAGGTTCGCCAAGGGGTTGGAGACGCCCTCCGGTCCGTCCTGGCCGGTCCGCGCACCCCAGTTGCCGACCAGCACTTCGGTCAGCACGTACGGGATCTGACCGAGATATCCGCCAAACGAGATCAGCGTCGGTCCGCCTTCTCCGGGTGCGCGGACCCGGTCGGGCACGACCTGCGCCAGGGCACCCATCACCGCGTCGTACACCCGGTAGCCAACGACGCCGCGCGCGCCGCATGCCGCCGGCAGCACCGGGTTCAGGATCGATCCCTCGGGAGCGTTGACCGTGATCGGACGCATGTAACCCTGACAGTTGGGCACGTCGACCTCCGCGATCTGACGAATCGCGCAGTAGCAAGCCGCAAACACCATCCCGACCGGGCAGTTCAGGGCCGCTTGCACCTGTCGGGGTGCGTCGGGAAAATCGATCGTGATCTCGTCGTCGAGGATCCCAACGACCACCTCTATCCGCAGCGGCTCGGGCTCGTCGCCGAAGCCATCAATGAAGTCCGCGAACGAATAGTGGCCGTCGGGCAGCGATGAGATCGCCTGGCGCATCATCCGTTCGGCGATCGATTGGAGCTGGTCCAGATACCGCCTGACGTCCGTCACCCCGTACTTGCCAATCAGCCGCCTCAGCCCCGCTTCGCCGATCCGGCACGCCGCAAGCTGTGCCCCGAGGTCACCGAGGACGTCCGTCGGCACTCGGGTGTTATGGGCGATGATCTCGAGGATCGCGTGGTTGGTCGAGCCCCGATCGATCAGCTTGAGGATCGGCATTCGCAGACCCTCCTGATAGATCTCGGACGCGTGCAGCGCGACGCTGCCCGCGGTCAGCCCGCCGACGTCGCTGTGGTGGGCCATCGTCGCCGCGTAGCCTTCGATCTCCCCGTCGTGACAGACAGGGGAGATCACGTAGATGTCAGGGAGATGCTGCCCGCCGGCGTCGAACGGATCGTTGGCGATGAACACGTCACCCGGGTTCGTATCCGGTGCGCGCGCCACGACGTGGCGCATGATCGATGGAAACGTGCCGAGCTGGCCGGCGAGCGTCAAACCCTGCGCCACGATCTGACCGTGGCGATCACAAAGCGCCGTCGAGTAGTCCATCGAGTCGCGGACCACCGCCGAGTACGCGCTGCGCATGATCACCAACGCCATCTCGTCGGCGGTTGAGGCGAGTGCGCTCTCGAACACCTCCGCCGTGATCGGGTCGATCTGCGCCGCGCTCACGCCGACCCACCGCTCGTCAGCCGAATGTTGCCGTAGTCGTCGAGGCTCGCCAGCCAGCCGGCGGGCACAACGCAGGTCGAGTCGTACTCCTCCACGATCAGCGGCCCTGCTCGCGGTCTAGACAGCGCGGCGCGGGGCACGACCGGCGTGACGATCGCGCCGTCGCCGCCGAAGTACGCATTCCGAGCTTGGCCCGTTGGGCCCGTGCCCGAGAGCGGCCCGCCGTTCGGGCTTGCGGCGACAGTCGCGGCCTGACGCGCGACCAGCCTGACGTTGGCGAGCTGCACCGGATCGTCGGAGGCGTGGCCATACGTGCGCCGGTGCTCCTCGACGAACCGCGCCGAGAGGACCGCTTGGTCGGGTGGTCCGGCGCCGACCGGCACCGTGAGCTCAAACGCCTGACCGCTGTAGCGCAGGTCCGCCATGCGCGTGATCTCGAACGGCTCGTCGCCGACTCCGTCCTCGCTGACCGCGGCGCGCAGATGCGCCTCGAGGTCGTCGTAGAGCGCTTGCAGCTCGGCGCTGCTCGGAGCACGAACTCGGCGCGGGACGGTCCTTGCGAAGTGGTACTCCCAACTAGAGAAGATCAAGCCCGCGGCGCTGAATACGCCCGGCGACGGTGGAATCACGACGGTCTTCATCTCCAGCGCCGTCGCGATCGCGGCGGCGACGACAGGCCCGTTTCCGCCGAACGCGCACATCGCGAACTCGCGCGGATCGCGCCCCCGATACGTCGACACCGCCTTCACAGCCCGGGTCATCGTCGCGACGCTGAGCGTGAACGCTCCAAACGCGGCCTCGGTCGGCGAGATCCCGAGCGGCCCCGCCAACGCCACGTCGATCGCGTGCTCAGCCAAGCTCGCATCGATCGTCATCTCGCCACCAGTCAGGTGGCTCTGGTTCAGATACCCGAGCACCACGAACGCGTCGGTCAGGGTCGCGTGGTCGCCACCTCGCCCGTAGCACGCAGGACCGGGATCGGCCCCGGCGCTCTGTGGTCCCACGCGAATCCGACCGAACTCGTCCAAGGTGATGATGCTCCCGCCCCCGGCACCGATCTCCGAGACATCGATATAGGGGAGCTTCACGGCGTAACCACCACCCTTGACTAACCGGCTGCTGAGGTTCACGCCGCCGCCGACCTCGTATTCGCTTGTCGTGACCGGCTCGCCCTGCTCGATGATCGCCGTCTTCGCGGTGGTTCCCCCCATGTCGAGCGAGATCATGTTGTCGGTCTCGGTCAGTCGGGCGAGACGGGCCGCCCCGATCACCCCGGCGGCGGGACCGGACTCGATGATGTGGGCCGGCCGCCGGATTGCCGCGCTCACCGTCGTGGTGCCACCGCCCGACTGCATGATCCGCACCGGCGCGCCGAGGCCCACCGATTTCAGACGCTCGACGAGCGACCGTAGATAGCGGCGCACGATCGGGGCGATGTACGCGTTGACCACGGTCGTGCTCGTGCGCTCGTACTCGCGGATCTCGGGGAGCACGTCGGAGGACCAGCTCAGGTACACGTCGTCGCCGAGCTGCTCGCGAATCAACTCGACCACGCGCAGTTCATGCCCGGGGTCGGCATAGGCGTGCAGCAGGCTCACCGCAACTGCCTCAATCCCTTGTTCGCGCAGCTCGGGCATCAGCGACTCCACCGAGCTCTCGTCCAGCTCCTGCCAGACCTGCCCGTCGGGCCCGAGCCGCTCAGTGACCTCGTATCGGTGGCGCCGCGGCACCAGCGGCGCCGGCTTTTCGTAGCCGAGGTCATACAGCGTCGGGATCCGCAGCCGCCGCATCTCGAGCACGTCTCGAAAGCCCCGCGTCGTCAGCAGCGCAGTCCTCGCGCCCTTCTGCTCGATGATCGTGTTCGCCGCGACCGTCGTGGCGTGGACCAGATCGTCGACGGCTTGCGCCGGGACTCCCGACGAGCTAAGGAGCTCGGTCACGCCGTCGACGATTCCCTGTGAGTAGTCCGCGGGCGTTGACGGAACCTTGCGCGTCGCCAGCACGCCGTCGGCTCGCGAGAGGACGAGGTCGGTGAACGTCCCACCGATGTCGATCGCGATCCGCGTCGGGTGTGACAAAGCAGCCACCGGCGCGTCAGTCGATCGACGCGCGCCGCCGCGATCTGGCATC
>DASXDD010000067.1:0-2035 GCA_036490775.1 Solirubrobacteraceae bacterium
CCGCCGCCGGAGGGATGGATCGAGGTGGTCTCGCAGACGCTCGCGGCCTGTGGGCTAAGCCGCGACGTGATCGCCCACACACCGCAGGAGTGGGCTGCGCCGAACGGCGGCGACGAGCTCGCGCTGACCGTGCTGATTGAGCGCCGGCCATTGTGGGGGACGCCGCGCGAGCCGTTGCCGGCGCCGGACGGACTCGCGCGCGACCGGGTGCTAGCTGCGCTCGCCGACCGCGCGCTCGCGTACAGCCCGCCGACGGGGTTCGACGCCGACCGCGTGCTCGAGCTCGACGGCACCCGCAGCGACCGCCTCGACATCCGCAGCGCCGCGGTCGTCCCGATCGTCGAGCTCGGGAGATGGGCCGGCGCGGTCGCCGGCCTGGTCGAGGGGTCGACGCCCGAGCGGCTGCAGGCCGGCGCCGACGCCGGCGCGCTCGACGCGGGCGACGCCGCGAGCCTGACCGAGGCGTTCGAGCTCGCGCTCGAGCTACGGATCGCCCACCACGTCCAGCAACTCGCGAAGGGCGCGACTCCCGACGATCGGATCGAGACGGCATCGATCAGCCCGCTGTCCCGCGACTACCTGCGCGACGTGTTCCGAGCCGTCACGGCCGCGCAGCGGAGGCTGCGGGGGTGAGGCTGCGATCGCCCCGCAGCGAGGCCGCCGCCGCGTTCGACGCTGCCGGCCGTCCCTCATCCCGGACGCCGTGGCGCGAGGCGCGCTGGTGCGCGCTCGATCTCGAGCTGACCGGACTCGACCCGAGCAACGACGAGATCATCGCGGTCGGCGCAGTGCCGATCGAGGACGGACGACTGATGCTCGGCGAGAGCCGCTACACGCTCGTGCGAACCGAGCGGCGCTCGGAGCACAACGCGGTGCTCGTGCACAAGCTGCGCGTCGCCGACCTGGCCGACGCCCCTCCGCTCGACGAGGCGCTCGAGCTCGTAATGGAGCTGCTGTCCGGACGGATCCCGGTGTTCCATACAGCGGTCGTCGAGCGGATGTTCCTGAAGCCGCTGTTCGCCGCGCTGCGGGTGCGGTTGCCGGCGGCGGCCGACACCGAGGTGCTCGGGCGGCTGCTCGTGCTCGAGCGCGGAGGGACGGCATCGGGGCACCTGTCGCTCGACCGGCTAGCGGAGATGCTCGGCCAGTCGGGCGAGGCGCCGCATCACGCACTCGCCGACGCGCTGATGACCGGCCAGGCGTTCATCGCCCTGGCCAGCCATCTCGACGCGATCCGGCCACAAACGATCGGGTCACTCGTAAACGCCGCCAACCTTCTCGGCGGACCTCACAGGCGCGGCTAGAACAGCTGCAGGTAGCGGTCGAGCTCCCACTGCGTGATCTGCTCGTGGGAGGCTTGCCACTCTCGGCGCTTGACCTTGACGAAGTAGTCGATGTAATCGCCGTCGCGGGTCTTGCCGAGCGCCTCGCGCAGCACGTCGTCGCGCTCGAGCTCGCGGGTTGCGTCGAGCAGGTTGGCGGGGAGCAGGTCGATTCCCGCTGCCGCGCGCTCCTCGTCGGACAACTCATAGAGGTTGGCGGAGTTCGGCGCACCGGGGTCGAGCTCGCGCTCGATCCCGTCGAGGCCGGCGGCGAGCATCGCCGTCGCCGCGAGGTACGGGTTGCAGGACCCGTCGACCGTCCGGTCCTCGATCCGGCCAGCCTCGGGGATCCGGAGCATCTGCGTGCGGTTGTTGTAGCCGTAGCTGATGTACGCCGGCGCCCAGGTCGCCCCGCTCGTCGGCGCACCGACGACGAGGCGCTTGTAGGAGTTGACCGTCGGCGCCGTGACCCCGATGTACGCCTTCGCGTGGGACTTGAGCCCGCCGATGAAGTTGTACGCCAGCGGCGTCAGCCCGAGCCCGCGCGGATCGTCGGCCGGGGCGCACTCGAACAGGTTCTCGTCGTCTCGCCAGAGGCTGAAGTGGAAGTGGCAGCCGTTGCCGGTCAGGTTCGCGAACGGCTTGGGCATGAACGTCGCGAGCAGCCCACGCTCCTGGGCCAGCGACTCGACCATGTAGCGGAAGAAGATCGC
>DASXDD010000068.1:0-4719 GCA_036490775.1 Solirubrobacteraceae bacterium
GCGACAAGCAGAGCCGATATCACGCGGCGGACCGGGCTGGCCCGGCAGACGGTTTCGACGATCATCGAGGAGCTTGGACGGGCCGGTCTGGTCGAGGAACGCTGGGTGAGCGGCGATGCCCCGGCGCGGAACACCGGGCGACCGCCGATGCTCTTGTCGCTGCTGCCGGGCGCTGCGTTCGCGGTCGGGCTCGACTTTGGCCATCAACACATCCGCGTCGCAGTCTGCGATCTGTCGGGGCACCCCGTCGTCGATGACTGGTCGCCGGCCGAGGTCGATCACGCGCCGACCGAAAGCCTCGACCTTGCCCAAGAGCTTGTCAGTCACGCGCTGAGCACCGCGGGTATCGATCGCGACCGCCTGCTCGGCGTGGGCATGGGGCTCGCCGCGCCGATCAACAAGGCCACGGGCGAACTCGAGGCCGACGGCATCCTCCCCGGGTGGCACGGCATCCGGCCGGCGGCCGAGATGGAGGCACGGCTCGGCATCCCGGTCGAACTCGCGAACGACGCCGATGTCGGCGCGCTCGGCGAAAAGGTGTTCGGCGCCGGACGCGAGGTCGACGACCTCGTCTACGTCCGCCTGTCGGCCGGCGTCGGCGCCGGAATGATCCTCGCCGGGCGTCCGTATCACGGCGCCCTCGGCGTCGCCGGCGAGATCGGCCACGTACTCGCGGACCCGCACGGGCCGATCTGCCGATGCGGCAACCGGGGGTGTCTCGAAACGATCGCCAGTCCCGTCGCCGTCGCGGCGCTGCTTGAGCGCAGCACCGGTCGCCCGGTCTCGATCCAGACGCTTCTCGAGCTGGTCGCGGCTGAAGATCGCGGCGCGCGGCGCGCGGTCGCGGAAGCCGGGGAAGCCATCGGCAGAGTCGTGTCAGTACTCGTCAACATCGTCAACCCCCAACTGGTGCTCGTCGGCGGCGAGCTCGCGGCGGCCGGCAATGTCCTACTTGATCCGATCCGCGCCGCGATCGAGCGACACAGCGTCGCGCCCGCCGCGAGGTCGGTTCGCGTCGCGGCCGGGTCGCTAGGGCCGCGCGCCGAAGTCCTCGGCGCCGCCGCGCTGATCCTCGCGCAAGCACCCCACATGCTCGCCCAGCGCGTCAAGCGCTGAGCAACGGTCTGAGAGCAGCCGCAGCTACTCGTTGCTGCCCACGCCCAGCACCGCCCGGACGTGGGCCGCGGCGCCCTGCGCAGAATCGAGCTCGGGCTCGTCCGTGTCCATCTCCGCGACGATCAGAAATGCGTTCACCACCGCCGGGTCAAATTGCCTTCCGGAACACCTGCGCAGCTCCTGGCACGCTGCCTCGTGCGGGACGGCCGCTCGGTAGGAGCGCTGTGACGTCATCGCCTCGTAGGCGTCGCAGACACTGACGATCCTGGCGCCCAGCGGTATCTCTTCCGCGCGCAGTCGATCGGGGTAGCCCGAGCCGTCCCATCGCTCATGGCTAGCGCGGACCAGACGCGCAACGCCACGCAGCGCTGGGGCGCCGTCGAGGATGCTCTCCCCGAGGATCGTGTGGTTGCGGATGAACTGCCAATCGCGTTCGCTCAGACGGGTGCACTTGCTGAGGATCTCGTCGGGGACCGCAACCTTGCCGATGTCGTGCAGCTGGGCGGCGCTCGAGATCTCCTCCAACGCCTCTCCGACCACCCCGAGCCGGCATGCCACCTTCGCGGCAAGCTCACCGACCCTGGCGGAGTGCTGGTCGAGCTCCGGCTGCTTGGCGCGCATCGTCCGCAGCAGAACCTCACCGGCCTGGGCGCGCGCTGCAGTCGATCGGCTCCGCTTGTTGGCGTACATACGCTCGTCGGCGAGCCGCAGCGCGAGCTCGGCACTATCGGCTTCGCGAGGCAGGAGAACCGCGCCCACCGAGGCCTGGATCGTGTAGTCCACGCCACTCTCGGTGAGCGCGGCTGCGGCCTTGAGAATCAGGGCGTCGGAGTCCTGGCCCTCCAGCTCGATGTGCGCGCAGAACTCATCGCCCCCAAGTCGATAGGCACGGCCGCACCCGTCCACTGCGCGCTGAAGCTTGTTCCCGAGGCGCGTGAGCAGCTGATCGCCCTCCGGGTGCCCAAACGTGTCGTTGTAGTCCTTGAAGCCATCGAGGTCGAACAGCAGCAGCAGCGAGGGCCTATTGGCAGCGGCATCGAATGCACTGTCGAGCTCCGCCCCGAGCCTGCGGCGATTGCCTAGGCCGGTCAGCGGATCGGTCAGCGCCTGCTCGCGAATGGCGTGATGGTTGATGATCTCGGCGGCTGAAAGCTCGACCTTGCCGATCAGCTCGGCGATCAGGGCGATTTCGTCCTCCTCGAACGCACGGCCGGCGCGGATGAACCGGAGCACTCCGCTGATCTCCTGCGGTGACGACGTGATGCAAATCGGCATGCCCAGCGTCCAGCCGCCTGCGAGGCCGACCTGGACCGGTCCGGTGGTCCCGTCGGTTCTCTGGACCACGCGCCCGAGGACGTCCAGCCATCGCTCGGCGCCGGCCTCGAGCTGCAGCGGAGCAGGCTCGTCGCCGAGGTCCAATCGGCCCGCCGCGGCATCCAGGGCCTCGACCGAGCCTTGCAGGAGGATCTCGAGCAGGCCGTTGAGCTCGAGCTTGGCGGCGAACGCGTCCCCGAGCCGCCGAACGGCCGACTGCAGCCGGGCTCGTTCCTGCTCCACGAGCTTCAGCCGGCGGTGAGCCTGATTGATGCGCTGGCTGCGATCGCGTGCCAGGAGCGAAAGCAAGAAGGCCAGCGGCAACACGAACAGGATTGCTATGTCGTCCTGTCGGGTGGCGGTCGCCGCGAGAAAGCCCAGGGGAGCCAGCGAAGCGTCGACTGCCCAGACCACCGCGATCACCCGCATCTGCACCCGTAGCTCGGGTACGACGCCGGTCAGATGCATCCGCACGAGTGAGCTGGCCAAATCGACGACGCATCCTGCCGCCAACGCCGCTGCCAGCAGCGGCAACTGCCCGAAGCCGATCGTCGGCGACCCGGCCACGAGCAGCACGACCGCAGGCCCGACGGCGTGCCACGCGTCGGGCACCGCAGACAGAACTCGACGCGGCGGTACGCGACCAAACGACCACTCCACTGCGTTACCTACAACCAACCCGATTCCAACGGCGACCGGCACCGCCGCGGGCGGCAGCATCAGCAGCATCGGGACGAGGATGAGCTGCGTCGGCACCACGTACCCGGCGCCGACCGGGAACTCGATGCGAGCCACCAGCGCGTAGACCGCGATCAGCAGCACGGCAACACCCGGGCGCAACCCGGCCAGCCCGCCGAAGAGCACCAGCACGCCCGCGGTCGCCACGAACAGCGCTGCTGCGGTGGCGTCGACCACGAGCTCGCGTCCCGAGGCGCGCCGTTCGCGCTGCGCCCAGCTGCGCTCGAGCAGTCCCTCGGTTGCGGACTGTGCCTGGTCGTCGTGAAGTCCCATGCCGCTCACGTCAGCTCGGGTCCGTTCGTCCCGGCCCGCACCGCGTTCAGCCGGAGCGGTACGGATCGACGTAGACGTCGTCGATCTGCCACGTCCCCGCCGACGAGGGCGCGACGAAGCGCAAGGCCACCATGATCGAAGTGCCGGCTGGCAGGGTTCCGCTGCCGGCGCCGAGCGGCTGCGTGGGCGCCCACGACGAGATCGAGCCGTCCGGAAGGTCACCGATCGCGACAGCCTGTACGCCGTTGGAGGTCTGCACCAGCGCGTCGACCCTCAAGTCGGTCCCGGCCGTGACCTGCTCAGCGAAGAACCGCAGGCTCGACATCGTGTTGTCCGCGCAGAAGTAGGGCGACGTGGCGCTGCCTCCGGCGTTGATCGTCAGCGACTGCTGGTCATTGCTGCTCGTGACGTTGGCCGGCTCGTTGCCCGAGATCAGGCTCGCGTTCGACAGCGTCCAGCCCACCTGATCGGGTGTTCCCTCGAAGGAGCCTCCCGGGACCAGGAAGTAATCGTTTGCGTCACCCCATTGCGAGAACGGGTTGCTCACGGGCTGCGCCGGACATGCTGCCAACGCCACTCCCGTAGTCGCAGATACCGCGAGAAATGCCAGGGCCGCGATCCCGCGAGTGACCCAGCGCATGCGCGGATAGACACCGAAAGGCATGAGGAACCTCCCTGCAAGCCGCCATCCATGGCGCACGATCCATTGGTGATCGGCAAATGGCCATCGGACGAGAGATCCCTTGCCTGCGCCCCGCCGCCCGTTGGTCAGCCGCTCTTGACACTGTATTCGGCTGTTTGCAGGAAACCTTTAGCCCTGACGCGCGAATTGGACATTTGTCCGAGCCGCCGAAGTTCAGAAGTCTGGTCGGCGCCGGGAAGACAGCTGTTGGCTGATGGTGCGTTTGGCTGCTTGTGTAACGTATGGTGGGTGCGGTAGGTTCGTGCCTTCAGGTGATTGGGAGCGCCACGAGGGTGAGGAGGTTCGCTGTGAGATCGCGCCTAATGCGAGGCCAGTTCCTGGGGTGTTTAGCGGCGATCTCGGTGATCGCGTTCGTGCTCGCGCCGACGGCCGCAGCGGCCATGGCGCCTGCTCACCGATTGGCGCCGGGACGGCTCGCTCTAACGACCGTGTCCAACGCCCGCCCCGGGCTCGTCAGCGGCGGTGAAGTGCTGGTGCGAGCCAGCGTCGGCAGGCACGCTAACCCAGCAGACGTGCGGATCACGTCGGATGGCCGGGACGTCACGTCCAGCTTCCACGCGCAGTCAGACCAGAGC
>DASXDD010000069.1:0-24803 GCA_036490775.1 Solirubrobacteraceae bacterium
GGCTGGACCGGCGGGTGAGACCGGACCGACAGGTGAGGCCGGGCCGACGGGTGAGGCCGGGCCTTCGGGAGCCAAGGGCGACACCGGCGATGCCGGGCCGGCAGGCGTGGCGGGAGCCACCGGCGCCGCCGGCGACACGGGGCCGGCAGGACCGATCGGACCGACCGGAGCCGCAGGCGCTGCCGGCGCCATTGGGGCCACAGGATCCCCGGGCGCTGACGGCATGAACGGCGCAACCGGTGCAACGGGAGCCACAGGAGATGCCGGGGCGGCAGGCGCGCCCGGGCCGGCAGGCGTGGCGGGAACCACCGGCGCCGCCGGCGAGACGGGACCGGCAGGACCGCAGGGCCCGATCGGCCTGACCGGAGCAACCGGCGAGATCGGACCCGTCGGAGCGACCGGAGCTGCGGGCGCAGACGGCACCAACGGAGCAACCGGAGCGACGGGTGCTGCCGGGGCGACGGGCGACATCGGGCCGGCAGGCGTCGCGGGAGCCACCGGCGCCGCCGGCGACACGGGAGCGCAAGGCCCGATCGGAGCGACCGGCGCGATCGGACCCGTGGGACCGACCGGAGCCGTCGGCGCTGACGGCACCAACGGAGGGACCGGGGCAACGGGAGCGACAGGAGATGCCGGGGCAACGGGCGCTACAGGAGCAACGGGCGCTGCCGGGCTGACGGGCGACACCGGGCCGGCAGGCGTGACGGGAGCCACCGGCGCCGCCGGCGACACGGGACCGGCAGGACCGCAGGGCCCGATCGGCCTGACCGGAGCAACCGGCGAGATCGGACCCGTCGGACCGACCGGAGCTGCGGGCGCAGACGGCACCAACGGAGCAACCGGTGCAACGGGAGCCACAGGAGATGCCGGGGCAACGGGCGCTGCCGGGGCGACGGGCGCGGCCGGGCCGGCAGGCGTCGCGGGAGCCACCGGCGCCGCCGGCAACACGGGGCCAGCAGGACCGATCGGCCCGATCGGCCTGACCGGCGCGGTCGGACCCGTCGGACCGACCGGAGCTGCCGGCGCAGACGGCACCAACGGAGCAACCGGAGCCACCGGAGCAACGGGCGCTGCCGGGGCGGCAGGCGACACCGGGCCGGCAGGCGTCGCGGGAGCCACCGGCGCCGCCGGCAACACCGGACCCCAAGGACCGATCGGACCGATCGGCCTGACCGGAGCAACCGGCGCAATCGGGCCCGTCGGACCGACCGGAGCCGCCGGCGCTAACGGCACCAACGGAGCAACCGGGGCAACGGGAGCCCCAGGAGCGGCCGGAACCACCGGCGCCACCGGCGCGATAGGCGCGGCCGGCCCGGCAGGTGTCGCCGGCGCAACTGGAGCCGCTGGAGCCACCGGAACTGCGGGAGCGACCGGCGCGACCGGCCCTGCCGGACCGCAAGGTCTCATCGGACCGACCGGAGCCATAGGCGCAGCCGGACCAATTGGCGCAACCGGCCTCGCGGGCGCCGCCGGCGCCACCGGCCCGGCAGGAGCAACGGGCGCCACCGGAGCAACCGGCCTCGCGGGCGCCGCCGGCGCCACTGGTGCAACGGGAGCGGCAGGCGCAGCCGGAGCGACAGGCGCGACCGGCGTCGCCGGACCGCAGGGCGCGATCGGGCCAACCGGAGCAACAGGACTGACTGGCGCAACCGGCCCGGCAGGTGCCAGCGGCGCGGCCGGAGCCGCTGGCGCAACCGGCGCGGTCGGGCCCACAGGAGCGACAGGCGCAGCGGGGCCCGCTGGCGTAGCCGGCGCCATTGGGGCAACCGGAGCCACCGGTGCCGCAGGCGCGGCCGGCGCGACCGGCCCCGCCGGACCGCAGGGTCTCGCCGGAGCGACCGGAGCAACCGGAGCGACGGGCGGTGTCGGTCTGGCGGGCGCAACCGGCCCCGCCGGACCCGCTGGCGCTACCGGGGCGGCCGGCGCAACCGGCGCCGCTGGAGCGACAGGCGCAGTCGGCCCCGTCGGCGTAGCCGGCGCAATTGGCGCCACAGGCGCCACCGGACCCTCAGGCGCCCAGGGTCTGATCGGACCGACAGGCGCAACGGGGCCCGCAGGTGCCACCGGCGCAGCGGGCGCAACCGGCGCTGCCGGACTCACCGGCGCAACAGGCGCAGTCGGCCCCTCAGGCGTAGCCGGCGCAATCGGCGCCACAGGAGCCACCGGCCCTCAAGGACTCATCGGACTGACCGGAGCCGCCGGCGCTACCGGCGCCACGGGTCCGATCGGGCTGCCGGGGACCGTGGGCACGACCGGCGCGACCGGGCCCGCGGGGGTCGCAGGCGGGACGGGCGCGACCGGAGCGGCGGGTGCGGTGGGCCTGACGGGCGCCACTGGGCCAGCAGGCCCGGCCGGCGCGACCGGCACGGCCGGCACTGCTGGGGTCGCCGGCCCCACAGGTCCGGCCGGCGCGACCGGCTCGGCGGGGCTGAAGGGTGCGACCGGTGCGACCGGTGCGACCGGAACCGCAGGGACTGCAGGCACGACCGGGCCTACGGGCCCGACCGGCGCAACAGGCGCGGCAGGGCCTACGAGCGTCAGCCGGATGGCTGGAACCGCGACGAGCATCCCGTCGGGCTCCCAGGTCACCGTCACCGCGAAGTGCGGCGTGGCGAGCGTGCTCGTAGGCGGTGGCTACCAGACCGGAGGCGACACGACCGGCGATCAGTTTGTGCACGTGTTCGACAACTACCCGAGCACGGTTGGGCTGGCCGGTGTGTGGACCGTTCGGGTTGGCGCGCAGGTCACGGGCGTGACCGTGACCCCATACGCCCTCTGCTCTCCCTGATCACCAAGCAATGACTCGAGTACAAGAAACGTGAGGTTCGGAATATGGGCGTGATCGCTAGAGGCAGGATCGTGCTCGGGCGCCATCCGCTGCCCCGCTCAACTCGGCGGACCGCGGCGGAAGCCGCGATCGTGCTCGCGGCGGCGGTGGTAGGGATCGTGATCGGCGCGTCGCTCGAGCGTTCCCACGCGTCCACCGACGCTGCGACCCCGCCGGCGGCGGCATTGGCACCGAAACCGGGGGCCAAGCCGATCCCGAAAACGGGAATCGTCACGAGCGCGACACCGAGCACGCTACGAGCGCTGTCGAACGCGCTCGGCCATCCGCTCTATTGGAGCGGGCCGCAGCCACGCTACAAATACGAGCTGACCCTGACGCCGACGGCGCAGCGCGTTTACCTCAGATACCTGCCGCCCGGTGTCCCGCTGGGCAGCCCCCGAGCCGGCTTCCTGTCGATCGGCACCTACACGGTCCAGAACGCCGTGGCGGCACTGCAGACTCAGGCCCGTAAGCCTGGCGGCGTGAGCTTGCGGCTCCCCCATGGCGCGGTTGGCTATTACTCGTCGGCCAAGCCGACGAGCGTGTACCTCGCCTACCCGAGGACCAACGAGCAGATCGAGGTCTTCGACCCAGTCCCGTCGGTCGCGTTGCAAACCGTCAAGAGCGGCAGCATCCGGCCCGTGCCGTAGCTGGGCGTCGCGCTACTCGCCAACCTCACGGAACTCGATCTCGCGATCGCGAGACGCCGACCAACCGCCGTGGCGCCAGGCGACGCCAGTTCCGTCAGCCAGCCGCGCCGCCGCATGGCCAAGCCGCGGCTCGCCCCAGAGCGTCGCAACCAGCGGGCGCTGGGACTCGGGTGTGTCGCCGAGCCCGTCCGCGATGTGCTCCGGCGGATACGTGACGACGATCGAGCCGGCGCGCACCCACACCGGGATCCGCTCGAGCGGCGCCTGCACCACGATCTCCGAGCCGCCGATGACCCGATTGCCAGACCATGTCTCGATCCAGTCGCCGCGCGGCAGCGCGACCTCGCGCTCGCGGGCGCCGTCATCGAGCACCGGCGCGACCCATAGCGAAGGCCCGTAGCCGTAGGCGTCGCCGATCGTCCAGCCACGTGGATCGGACGGGTCGATCAGGCACAGCGGGCGCATAATCGGCAGCCCGGTGCGCGAGGCGGTCGCGGCGGCCGCGCGCACGTAGGGAACAAGCTGCTCGTGCGCGAGCACGTAGCCGCGGTACAGGTCCAGCAGCCGCTCGCCGTACCTCCACGGCTCCTGTGGCATCCGCGCGTGGGCGTGCATCAGCGGCGTGAAGCAGCCGAACTGGACCCATCGCAGCAGCAGCTCGGCCGGGCTGCGCTCGACCAGGCGGTAGCCGAGGTAGCCGCCGACGTCGTGCGACCAGTTCGAGAAGCCGCTGCACGCCGCCGACAGGCTCGCGACGACGAGCACGCGCAGCGACCAGAAGTCCGACACCTGGTCGCCGCCCCACGTGAAACCGGTCGCCTGCTGCCCGGCCCAACCGCTTCGCCCGAACACGACGCCGCTGCCAGGATGCACCTCGTCGAGCGCGCGCTGGAGGCTGATGCGGTGAAGCCCGCCCAGCGCCCATGCCGCCGCCGCGCCCGAGCGCCCGTCGGCGAGGCGCACGTGGTCGGGGATGTAGTAGCCGTCGCCGTCGTCGGCCTTGACACCCTCGACGCCGAGCTCGAGCACCTGCTTGACCTGCGACCGCCACCATTCCTCGGCCGCGGGGCTCGTGAAGTCGACCGGCGAGCCGACGCCCATCCACCATTGCGACACGTACGGGCCGCCGTTGTCCTGGACGAAATGGCCGGCCGTCGCGCCCGAGTCGTAGTTCGGCGCGGGCTCGCAGTGAAGGCGCTCTGACTCGGGTTGCGGCGGCACCTGGCCGTCGCGCGAGTCGACGTTCACCCACGGAGTGGCCCACACCACGGTCCGGACGCCGGCTCGGCGCATCGTCGCGATCATCGCCGCAGCGTCTGGGAACTGATGGGGGTTGAACTCCCAGGTGTTGTATTGGGTGGCCCATGGTGAGTCGAGCACGATCGCGTCGAGCGGGATCCGGTGCTCGCGAAACCCGTCGAAGTCCTCGAACACGTCGTCCTGGTGCTCGTAGACGTCGCGGCTCTTCCAGAACCCGTAGGCCCACTCGGGCTCGAGTGCCGGGAATCCGGTTCGCCGACAGAACGCCCGCAGCCGTGCTGCCGGCGTCGGCGCGCAAAGCAGCTGAATCCTCAACGGCCCTGCGCTAGCACGCGTCGAGACCGAGATCCGCTCGCCCGCGAGATCGAGCCTGGTTCCGTTGGCGTCGGTCTGGACCCAGGCGCCGTACCCGCGGCTCGACAGCAGCCACGGCACCGGCGCGCAGTCGCCCTGGGGAATCCCACCTTCAGACAGCATCTCCGGCGGGCATTCGGGACCGGTGTAGCGACGATCGGCGCCGAGCTGGACTGTTCGCCCGATCTGGTCGAGCTGGGGGCAGTGACGGGCGCCAAGCCCGACCGCGCGTTCGTCCGAGCGCCGATCCCAGTCGATCGCGATCCGCAAAGGGTCGCCGTAGACCTCGAGCTCCAGCGCGACGACATCGTCCTGCGCCACAGCGACCCGCAGCCGCGCGCCGCGGCCGCCGTGCAAAGCCACAGCGAGATCGACGCCGGCGCCCCACGCTTGCATCACCTCCGCCCGGTGCGCGCGCTCGGTCGGGGCGAGCTCCTCGCGGGCGACGACACCCTCGGTGAACTGGATGAAGTGGTCGTGAGCCGTGCCCTGAACCGCCCAGACGCCCCCCGCGCGGATCAGCCGCCGGCCGGTTCGACGCACCGTGACCGCGAACGGCTGGAGCGCGATCTCGACCTTCAGTTCGCCGCGCTCGAGCACGACCGGGTCGGTTTCAGCGCGGATCGACGTGCCGCTGATCGGCATCCCCGCAATGGTTCTCGACACGGCCGCCGACCCATGCCCCGTTCACCAAAAGGTCACAGGACTTCAGCCCCTTCTTCACAGACAGCGCGTCTTTGCAGGGCAATTTTCAGACCATGAACAAAACGAGCCGGGCCGACATGCACGTCCATTCGACCGCCTCGCAGCTGTCGAAGCTAGGAGTCCAGAGATCGCTGGACGTGCCCGAGTGCGCCACCGATCCACGCGAGGTGTACGAGCTCGCCAAGCGTCGCGGGATGGATTTCGTGACGATCACCGACCACGACACGATTGCGGGCGCGCAGACGCTCGAGGACCTGCCCGACACGTTCATCTCCGAGGAGCTCACCGTCTGGTTCAGGGGAGAGGCCCAGGCGGTCCATGTGCTCTGCTACGGAATCACACCCGACGACCACAACTGGCTGCAGGCACGCAACGACGACGTCGAGGCGTGCGCCGAGTACCTGCACGCAAACGAGATCACGGCGGCGCTCGCGCATCCGTTCTACGCGGTTGAGGCACCGCTGACGCCGCGCCACCGCCGCCGCCTCGCCCAGCTGTTCCCGACCTGGGAGACGAGGAACGGCTCGCGGGCGAAAGAGCTGAACCTGCCGGCGTTCGTGTACATCGAGACCCATGGGGGCACCGCCATCGGTGGGTCCGACGACCACGCCGGAATCGATATCGGGCGCACGTTCACCGAGACTCCGGCGGCATCCACGCCCGCGGAGTTCCTGGCTCACATCCGGGCCGGTGAGGCGGACGCTCACGGGGCGCAGGGCAGCGCCGCGAAGTGGACGCACGCGGCAATGGCGCTGGCGATCAGGTCGCTCGGCCAGAGCGAGGGGGCGACCCGGCCAGATCCTGGGGCCGTTCTGAAGATCGTCGAGCGCGTGATCTCCGAGGGTGACGTCAGGCACGGAGCGACCGGGGGCGACATCGGCCCCGGGGATGCGATCGCGTTGCTCCGCGCGTGGCTGATGTCGATGGACCTCGGAATCGATGAACGCGAGCTGCTGACGCTGCTCCAGGACGGCGAACTCGGGCACGCCGACCTCTACCGCCGGGCCCGCCGGATCCACGAGCGAAAGCTCGCCGGCGCCGTCGACGAGATCGTCGCGATGACCGTGTCGGGCTCGATCGACATCTCGCGCGGCGCGCTGTCGCTGTTCGACGCCTGTATTCCGGCGATCCCATACGCCGCGGCAACGTCATTCCTAGGCCGCGAGAAGGCCAAGCTGACCCGCAGCGACAGCGACCGTCCCCGCGTCGCGCTGATCGCCGACGGCGTCGGCGAGATGCACGGCGTTACCCACACCCTCCAGCAGATCCGCGAGCGCGGAGTCCGCGGGTTCGACGTCGAGGTGATCGGCACCGACGCCGACGTCGACCGGCGCCTGAGCGCGGTCGCCGAGATCGATGTCCCGTTCTACCGCGGGCTGAAGATCGGCGTGCCGAGCGTGCCGGCGATCGTCGATGCAGTCGCCGAGGGCCGCTATGACCTCGTGCACCTGTGTGCCCCGGGCCCGGCGGGACTCGGTGCATGGCTGCTCGCCCGTGTGCTCGAGCTCCCGGTCGTCGGCAGCTACCACACCGAGCTGGGCGCCTACACGGGGCTGCGCACCGGGCAGGCGCAGCTCGAGGCGATGGCGAATGTCGCGCTCGGCGGCTTCTACGGCGCCTGCGATGTCGTCCTGTCCCCGAGCGCGGCGTCCGACGAGCGGCTGGGGCAGCTCGGGATCGCGCGGGAGCGGATCGGGCGCTGGGATCGCGGCGTCGACCTCGCGCGATTCGATCCCAGGCTCCGCACGCCGGGCCTGCTGCCGGGCGAGATCAACGTCCTCTACGCCGGGCGACTGACCAAGGAGAAGGGCGTTGATCTGCTCGCCGACGCGTTCCTCTCGGCGCGCCGCCGCGACCCACGGCTGCACCTCGTGCTCGCGGGCGGTGGGCCCGAAGAAGAGCAGCTGCGCGAGCGCCTCGCCGACAACGCGACGTTCCTGGGCTGGCTCGGCGGCGAGGACCTCGCGCGTACGTACGCCAGCGCGGATGCGTTTGTGTTCGCGAGCCGCACCGATACGTTCGGCCAGGTCGTACTCGAGGCGCAGGCGAGCGGACTCGCAGTCGTGGCCGTCAACGAGGGCGGGCCTGTGTCGCTGATCGAGCACGGCGAGACCGGGATGCTCGTCGAGCCCGAGTCCGAGACGATCGCCGACGCGCTGATCTCGATCGTCGGCGGGTCGCTGCCGCGCGAACGCCTCGTCCGCAACGCGCTGGCGGCGGTTTCACAGCGCTCGTGGGAGTCCTCGCTGGACAAGCTCGCCGCGGGGTACCGGGCCGCGCTCGACCAGCGCGCGCCGCGCCGCGCGCGCAGCGTCGCCTAGCACCCGCGGCGCCGACCACTACGATCGCGGCGTGATAACCGACGCCGTGATCCCGGTCGGCGGCCTGGGCACGCGCCTGTTGCCGGCGACGCGCTCGCTCCCCAAGGAGATGCTGCCGCTCGTTGACAAGCCAGCGGTTCAGTACGTGGTCGAGGAGCTCCAGGGCGCGGGGATCGAGCGCATCCTGTTCGTCACCGGCCGGCGCAAGCGTGCGATCGAGGACCACTTCGATGCCGATCCCGAGCTCGAGCGGGCGGTCGGCGCCGCCGCGTCGCCGGCGAGCGGGCTGCGGATTGTCTACACGCGCCAGCGTCAGCCGCTGGGCGTCGGTGATGCGCTGCGCTACGCCGACGGGTTTGCGGGGCAGGCGGGAATCGTCGTCGCGTTCGGCGATGCGATCATCTCGCCGCCGCGCGACGGCGGTGCCGGGATCGTTAGCCGGCTGATCAGCGCTTACGAGTCCGCCGACGCGACAGCCGCCGTCGCAGTCCAAGAGGTTCCGGACGAGCTCGTCTCGCGCTACGGGATCGTCGCGCCGGGGACGGCGGTCGGGGACGCGTTCGAGGTCACCGACGTGATCGAGAAGCCGGCGCTCGAAGACGCCCCCAGCCGGATCGCGGTGATGGGCCGCTACGTGCTAGGCCCCGCCGTGTTCGAGGCGCTGTCGCGCACGCAGCCCGGAACCGCGGGCGAGGTGCAGCTCTCAGACGCGCTGCGTCAGGTCGTCCGCGACGGCGGCAAGCTGCTCGCGGTCCCGCTCGCGGCCGGGGAGCGCCGGTTCGACGTCGGGACGCTCGAGAGCTATTGCGCGGCGTTCCTCGAGTACGCGCTCACAGACGCCCGCTTCGGCGCAGAGCTGCGAGCCCGGGCGGCCGCGCTGCTAGATGACCACAGCTGAGCGCGTCGGGCACGGCGCCGCCTCGGCGCGCGCGGCGCTGGCTGGCAACCCGTCCGACGGCTACGGCGGCGCAGTGCTCGCGGTGACGCTCGATCAGTTCAGAGCTCGCGCGCGGGCGCTCCCGGCGCCGACGCTGAACGTCTCGCCGACAAGCGAGCTCGTCGAGGCGACGGTGCGGCGGTTCGCGCGCGATCACAACACCGCCGCGGTCGGCACCTCGCTGCAATGGGAGACCACAGTCCCGCGCGGGGTCGGGCTCGGAGGCTCGAGCGCGATCGTGATCGCGACCCTCCGATCGCTATGCGACCTGTATGGGCTCGAGCTCGAGCGAACCGAGCTGGCGCTGCTCGCACTCTCGATCGAGCGGGACGACCTCGAGATCGCGGCTGGGCTCCAGGACCGTGTCGCGCAGTCGTTCGGAGGGCTGACGTTCATGGACTTCGCCCCCGGCGCCGGCTACGAGCCCCTGGACCGGGAGCTGCTGCCACCACTCGTGGTCGCCTGGCGTGACGACAGCTCGGCGCACTCCGGGGTCGTACACGGCGATCTGCGCGCGCGCTTCGACAACGGCGAGCTCGTCGTCGTCGATTCGATGGCGCGGCTCGCCGGGTTGGCTCGGGAGGCTCGCGCGGCGCTGGTGAAGGGCGATCGCGCCGCGTTTATGGCGTGCGTGGGTGCGAGCTTTGATGTTCGGCGTCAGATGATGGATCTCGATGAGCGGCACGTCGCGATGATCGAGTGCGCCCGCGCGTGCGGCGCGGGCGCCAACTACACGGGATCAGGAGGCGCGATCGCGGCGGCGTGCCACGACGACGCGCATCTCGCCGAGGTGACCGCCGCACTGCGTGAGCTCGGGTGCGGCACGGCGCCGACAGGAGCATCGGGGGGTGCGGCGAAACCCGAGGCGTGAGCACCAGCCGCATGGAATCCTTCTCCGACGGAGTGATCGCGGTCGCGATCACGCTGCTCGTGCTGAACATCCACGTGCCGCCACCCGGTTCGGGCTCGCTCGCCCACGAGCTGGGGAAGCAATGGCCAACCTACGCCGCGTACGCGACCTCGTTTCTGACGATCGGGATCATCTGGATCAATCATCACGCGATGATCAGCCGGCTCGGCAGAGCCGACCACGCGATCCTGATCCTGAACCTGCTGCTGCTGATGAGCATCGGGGTGCTCCCGTTCGGCACCTCGCTGATGGCCACGTACCTGAGACAGGGCCAAGGGCAGGGGCTAGCCGCGGCCGTCTACGCCGGGTTGCTGCTGTTGATGGCGGTCGCCTTCTCGACGCTCAACCAGCACATCCTGTTTCGCAAGCCGCATCTGCTTGAGGCCGAGCTCCCCCAGAAGCGGCGCCGGCAGATCCTCCAGCGCGCCCAGACCGGTCTGATTCCCTACATCGTGGCGACCGCGGTCGCTCCGCTGTCGGCCGACCTGACCCTGATCATCTGCGCCTCGATGGCGATCTTCTACGCGTTGCCGATCGCCAGCGGCGGCGCAGACCCGGCCTGAACGCTCAGTCGCGCCACCAGGCGCCGAGCACGCGGCGCCAGTTGTCCCAGCCGACGGCCGCGAGGTCCGCGTCGCCGAACCCGGCGCCGCGGAGCGCGTCGAGCAGGCGCGGCGTTCCGGCCACGTCTCCCAGCGGCGCCGGGATCGTTGCCCCGTCGTAGTCGGAGCCGAGCGCGACATGCTCGACCCCGATCCGGTCGGCGACGTAGCGAGCGTGCGTGGCGATCAGCTCCAAGGGCGTGTCCGGGTCGTCGGCGAAGTCGGGACGCAGGAACGGACACGCGAACACGATCCCGACCAGGCCTCCGGACTCGCCAATTGCGTCGAGTTGGCGGTCGGTCAGGTTGCGCGACGTCGGGCACAGCGCATGCACCGCCGAATGCGAGGAGACGATCGGACCTAGCTCGAGCCTGGCGAGGTCCCAGAAGCCTGCCTCATTGAGGTGGCTGACGTCGACCAGGATCCCCAGTTCGGCGCAGCGGCCGACGAGCCCCTTGCCGGCGTCGGTCAGACCGGGACCAGTATCGGGCGATGACGGCGAAACGAACGGCACCCCGTGGGCGAACGCGTTCGGACGGCTCCACACCGGCCCGAGCGACCGAAGGCCGGCCGCGTACCAGAGATCGAGCGACTCGAGCGCCGAATCGATCGCCTCGGCGCCCTCGAGGTGCAACACCGCCGCGGGCGGTCCGTCGTCGTCATGGGTGGCGTCGAGATCGGATGCCTCACGTGCGATTCGGACGTGCCCGGCGCGCTCGAGCGCGAGCAGGCGGCCCGCGGCGGCGGATGCGTACGCCGCCGCGGTCACGTGCGATACGGGCGGCGACATCGCGAACTCGACGACGCCGTCGTCGCGCTCGACGAGCTCGAAGTCGTCGTCGTCGGCCGAGGGCGTGAACACAGCAAAGATCGCGCCACGGACGCCGCCTGCTCGCATCCGCGGAAGGTCGAGGTGACCGTCGGGGCGACCGTCGACGAGCAGCGCGTGGTCCTCGCGCGTGAGCGCGTCGTTGTGTCCGTCGAAGACCGCGATCACTGCGCGCTAGTCGTTGACGGCGGCGGGCTCCGGCAACTCGACGGCCGGAAGCCCGTCGATGCTGCGGGAGTTCTTCTCGCGCTGGTAGTCGTGCAACGCGTCGGGCCCGCCGACGCGAAGCTTCTTGGCGGCCCACGCGTCGGAGTGCGGCCGCTCGCCCGAGTAGGTCATCAGCGGCACGCCGTAGCCGCACGCGTCAGCGACGCGGTCGACCTGCACGAGTACGATCGCCCGCCGCGCCTCCGGAAACCCGACCGTGTCAAACGCGCAGCGCTCGAGCAGCTCGTCGAACTCCGGCTCGCTCGCGGGCACCACCTGCGCCCGTCCATGCAGGCGCACTATTCGCGGCGGTCCCTCAAACGCGCACATCATCACGACGATCCGCCCGTTCTCGCGCACGTGCGCGATCGTCTCGGCGCCGCTGCCGGTCATGTCCAGATAGGCGACCGTGTGCTCGTCGAGGATGCGCAGCGTTGCCATCGGACCCTTCGGCGAGACGTTGATGTGGCCGTCGGCGTCGAGCGGCGCGCTGCCGACGAAGAACATCCGCTGGGAGGCAATCCAGCGCTGCAGGTGCTGATCGATGCTCTCGAAGACCTTCGCCATGGGCCGTGAACCTTAGAGGGCCGCGGACGGGTGAAGCAGCGGCACGAGCGGCTCGCGATCGGTTCGCAACAGCTCTACGAGCGACGGCGGCGTGATCACGGTCGCGGTCTCGCGCCGTGCGCGGCGCACGCAGGAGCGGTAGCCGCCCGGCGACCACCGCAGTAGCGCCTGCCCGAGCACCATGTGGGGCTGGCCGTCGCGGAGCACGAATGCGCCATCGGGCAGGCTCGACAGCGACGCCGTGTGAAAGCGCCGCTGACCGGTGCGCGGCGTGATCCGCTCTTCGTGCAGTTGCGCGTCGATCGCGTCGGCGCCGTGCTGGCCGGGATGAAGGTCTGACCAGAACTCGGTGAGCTGGTCGTAGTCGGCGCGCCGGCACAGCGCGCACGGCCGGTGCCCGGCGGCCATCGCAGTCGCCTCGTCCAGGAAGAACAGCTCCGTGAAGCGCCCCGGCATCAGCAGCGCGGGACGCTGCCAGCCGCGGAACTCGAGCTGGCAGGCGATCCACCGCTTGCCGTTGTAGCGGCGGCGGATCTCACCCTTCTTGTCATGCAGGCAGCCGCGGTTGGCGTACACGAGACCCCGCTCGGGAGTCGCAATCAAATCGCCGAGAGGGGTCACGCGGTTGCGCAGCGGCATCTGTGCTCAACCGGCGATCGTGCGATTGAAGCGACGCAGCGCGAGCGGCACGCAGATCGCCAGGATCACCAGGCACCAGAGCACCATCGCGAGCTCCGGGTGCGCAAGCTGCCAGGACCCGCTTGAGTGGTAGCCCTCGGTCAGGCCGCGGACGCTTGCGACCAGCGCCGAGATCGGGTCCCACTCCGCGATCGCACGCGGGATTGCCGACATCCCGGCGATCGGCACGAACGTCCCGGCCAGGAACGCGAGCGGGAACACGATGATGAAGCCAAGCCCCTGCATCGCGTCCGACGAGCGCACGAGCATCCCGAAGAAGACGCCGGCCCACGTGAACGCGAACATCCCGAGCAGGAGCAGCCCGGCGAGCTCGAATGCCTCGAGTGGACTCAGATGCGGGTTCCAGCCGAGCGCCAGGCCGAGACCGACGACGATCACCATCCCGAGCAGCTGCTCGCAGAACTGACCCATCACCTGGCTGGAGATGATCGCCAGACGGCTGATCGGCATCGATCGGAACCGGTCGATCACGCCATCGGTGAAGTCGTTGGACGTCGCGACCCCGGCGCCGATCACTCCGAACGCGAGCGACTGGCCGATGATCCCGGGGAACATGTAGTCCTTATAGCTGAGTCCCGGCACGTGGATCGCGGAGCCGAACACGTACAGGAACAGCAGGATGAAGACGATCGGCTGGATCGTCACGTCGAGCAGCCGCTCGGGCACGCGCGGAATCGTGCGCACGCTGCGCCCGGTCAGCAGCAACATGTCGCGTAGGAACCGCATCGGCGAGCCTGCGGGGCGGTGCCGGGGTACTGCGATCGCGCTCATGCGAACGTCGCCTCCTTCTCGGTCTCGATCTCGGTCTCGGTCTCGGTGTGCGCCGGACTACCGGTAAGCGCGAGGAACGCGTCGTCGAGCGTCGGCCGCCTCAGGGCGACCTCGTCGACGGCGATCTGCGCCTGTGCGATTACGCTCGCGACCCGCGCGAGATCGACGGCGTCGTCGGGCGCGGACACGGACACCGTGCGCTGCTCGATCGACGGCGTGATCTCAAACCGATCGTCCAGCAGCACCAGCAGCCGCTCGAACTCCGCTGCGTCTGCGGCGATCACGTCGACGCGCTGTTCGCCGACCTGTGCCTTGAGTTGCGCCGGGGTGCCGGCGGCGACCTCGCGACCGCGGTCGATCAGCACCACTCGGTCGGCCAACGCATCGGCCTCCTCGAGGTACTGGGTGGTCAGCAGCAGCGTCACACCGTCGGCGACGAGTTCGCGGATCGTCGTCCACACGACCTGACGGCTGCGCGGATCGAGGCCTGTCGTCGGCTCGTCGAGGACGAGCAGGTGCGGGCGGTCGATCAGGCCGGCGGCCAGGTCGATCCGTCGGCGCTCGCCGCCTGACAGGTTCTTGACCAGCCGGTCCTTGAACGGGCTGGCGTCGAAGCGCTCGATCAGCTCGTCGGCGACCTTGGCGGCCTGCCGGCCGGTTCGGCCACGCAGCCGCGCCATCAACACGAGGTTCTCGCGGGCGGTCAGGTGCTTGTCGAGCGCCGCGAACTGGCCGGTCAGGGCAATCAGCTCGCGGACCTTGGCGGACTCGGTGACGACGTCGTGTCCTGCGACCCGGGCGAAGCCGGCATCGGGACGAAGCAGCGTCGCGAGCATCCGCACGGTTGTGGTCTTGCCGGCGCCGTTGGGGCCGAGCAGCGCGACAACCGTGCTTGGCTCGACGCGCAGGTCCAAGCCATCTACGGCGACGAACTCGCCGAAGCGCTTGACGAGGCCCTCGGCCTCGATTGCGGGTGTGTTCTGAATCGTGCTCATACTGAAAACATACAGAGACTGAAAGATTTCTGCAACTGTACCTTCCGGCGCTATTGTTTTCGGCATGCAAGACGATCCGGAGACGGTCGAGGCATCCGAGGCCGAAGCGCTCGGCGACTCCTACGGCGACCAGCGCACGCATCAGATCCTCGTGCGGGAGCTGGGCGCCGATGTCGGCCGGCTGCTGAGCGAGGCGCGCCGCGCGCAAGAGGCGTGGGAGGAGACCGAGCACGCCGACGAGGGGCTGCGCGAGCGCAAGCGCCGGCTCACGCGCCAACGTATCTCCGACATCGCGACCGTGATGTTCGCCGCTCGAGGCTTTGACAACGTCAAGGTTTCGGAGGTCGCCGACGTCGTCGGCGTGTCGGAGAAGACGATCTACAACTACTTCCCGACGAAGGAGTCGATGGTGCTCGACCTCGCCGACGAGTCAGTCGAGCGGATGGCGCGGACGCTGCGCGAACGCGAGCCCGGCGAGTCGGTCACGAGCGCCGCGCTAAGGGCGCTGCACTATGACCTCGAGCGGATCGACCGCGCTCCCGACGAGCTCCAGGCGTTCCTGCCGCGGTTCGCCGAAATGTTCCAGTCGACGCCGTCGTTGCGCGCTGCCTGGCGCGACATCCAGAACCGCGTCGCCGAGGTCGCGGCGCAGGAGCTGGCGCGCGGAGCCGACGTCGACCCCAACGATCCGGAGCCGATGATCGCCGGGCATGCGCTGGCGGGCATCGGCCAGATCGCGTTCGCGTCGCGCGTGCGGCACATCGAGGCAGGCCTGCGCGGCCAGGCGTTAACCGACGCCGTCAACAACGACATCGAGCGGGCCGCGCGCCTGCTCGACACGGGCCTCTGGTCGTTCAACCTCCTCGCTCAGGGCCATCGCAAGCAAAAGCAGTTGCAGGAGGCGGCGGTCGCCGCCGAGGAGGCGCGCAAACAGGTGCTCAAGGCGCTGCGCCAGGCGCGTACGGCGTGGCTGGAGATCCGCGGCGAGGTTCCGGAGCGGGCCCCGCGCCCCGAGCGCGGGGAGGTTCGCGGGGGCGGGCGTCGGATGCGGGGCCGGGGGCGGTGAGGCAAGGCACGTTGCAGTGTGCGGGCTCCCGTCGTGCAAACGGTCCATCGTGCAAACGTCCCGAGCGAGCCGCCTGGTTGGTCGCGAGGGATGCTTGCTCCGCTCACGGGAGCTAACGTCCCGCCCGGCCTCGCGCAAGCGCCGATTGGGACGTTTGCACGCGCCGTGTCGGGGGCCGGGGGCCGTAGGTCGGGGCCACGGGCAGCAGGCCGGGGGCCGGGGGCCGGGGGCCGAAACATCCCGCGCGCCGGGGCAGCCGGATCGCCTGGGACGTTCCCGTTCTGGGGGAGCGGGTTCGTCCCGCGCAAGCTCGCCGCCGCGTCGATCGGGACGTTTCCGCCCCACACCCCCCTACGCCGTCAACGACCCGTACGCATCGGGCCGGCGCGTCGTCAAGAACGGGAACAGCTCGAGCCAGTCCTGGCGCTGGTCGAGGTCGAGGTCGGCAACGAGCACGGCGGGCTCGTCGCGGGGCGCCTGGACGAGGATCCGGCCGTAGGGGTCTGAGATGAAGCTCGAGCCGTAGAACGTCAGCGGCCCCTCGACGCCGATCCGGTTGATCGCGACCATGAACGTGCCGTTCGCGACGCCGTTGCCGACGATCACCTGCTGCCACAGCGGCTGGGTGTCGAACTCCGGATGGTCGGGCTCAGAGCCGATCGCGGTCGGGTAGATCAGCACCTCGGCGCCAGCAAGCGAGTAGGCGCGTGCGAGCTCGGGGAACCACTGGTCCCAGCAGGTCGGGCATCCCAACCGGGCGGCGCTGTCAGTCGAGGGCAGCTCGATCAGCGGAAACGGGTCGCCGTCGGCCGGGCCGGGCCGGAAGTATTGGTCCTCGTAGTAGCCGGCGGTGACGGGGATGTGTAGCTTGCGCGTGCGCTGCACGAGCTCGCCGTCGGGGCCGACGACGATCGCGGTGTTGTAGCCGAGCCCGTCGGGACCGTCGTCGCGCTCGTACAGCGAGGCGTGCACATACACGCCGGTCTCGGCCGCCATCCGCGCGGCGAATCGCAGCGTCGGCCCCTCCTGCAGGTCCTCGGGCTCGGCCCCGGCCGCGCTCGGACCGTCGGGGGTGATCGCGAAGTACGGCGACAGCGTCAGCTCCTGGAGGCAGACGATCCTCGCGCCGACCTCGACCGCGGCGCGTATCCCCTCGGCCAGCGCAGCCTCGTGCTCGGCGGCGTCGGGGTGCCAGCGCTCCTGCACCAGTCCCAAGCGAAGCGGGGCGCGCGACGGCGGCCGGGTTCGCGCCGGCGATTCGGGTGGAGGCCCCGCCATCAGCAGCTTCGCTTTGTCGGTCATCACGCCCTCTCCTCGCGCGGGGGCACCTGCTGGGTGATGCAGTGCGGTCCGCCACCACCGTACGCCAACACCGCGCCAGGCACCGGCACGATCTCGCGACCGGGGAACGCCTGCGCGATCAGTTCGAGCGCGTCGGCTTCGGTCTCGTCGCCACACACCGGCACGATCGCCGCACCGTTGCAGAGGTACAGGTTCAGGTAGCCGGCGGCGATCGTCTCGCCGGCGACCTCGACATACGGCAGATACGGAAGCTCGAGCACGTCGATTCCGGCCGCCCGCAGTCGAGAACGGTTCTCGATGCAGTTGTCGAAGTTCGGATTCTCCGGCGCCACCGTCTGCAGCAGCACCTGGCCCTGGCGCGTGAACGCCGCGATCAGGTCGACGTGCCCGTCGGTGTCGCGATCCTCGAGCAGCCCGCGCCCGAGCCACACGATCGACCGTACGCCGAGCCACTCGCGCAGCGAGTCCTCGATCTGCTCGCGCGACAGCTGCGGGTTGCGGTTGGGTGCAAGCAGGCACTGCTCGGTGACGAGCAGCGACCCGGCGCCGTCGGACAGGATCGAGCCGCCCTCGAGCACGAGCGGCGCTGTGCGCACCTCATCGCCGAGTTCGGAGGCGATCAAGCCGCCGATCTCCGCGTCACGATCGAATGGGAGGAACTTCTCGCCCCATGAGTTGAAGCGGAAGTGCACGGCGCGGCGGATGCCGTCGTTGTAGATGTAGATCGGGCCTGAATCCCGTAGCCACGAGTCGTCGAGCGGGATCTGCACGACCTCGACGCCATCGCCGCACGCCGCCCGGGCGAGCGCGAAATCGTCGGCATCGGAGGCGATCATCGTCACGGGCTCAAACCGCGCAATCGCGTTGGCGACTGCGGCGTAGTCCGCGCGCGCCTGATCCATCAGATCTCCCCACAGCGCGACCCTGCAGGGCCACCCCATGATCGTCCGCTCGTGCGGCTCCCACTCAGCCGGCATGCGCATGTCGGGAGCCTAAAGCCTCAAGTAAAACGCGCGAACAGCCGAGTTACGAAGGGTGGAGCCCTCTCGGCGTTCAGTTTTCAGAGCTTCCGTGGCCGTTGCGGTCACGCTCGTCGGCGCGGCCACGATCGCGATCGGCGCATTTGCCGGTCTCGGCGCGTGGATCGCGGCGGTGCTCGCCGGCGGCCTGCTCGGCGGGGTCGCAACGCTGAGCGCAATCGGGATCGTCGCCTCGTCCGCGGGCGTGCTGGCGCCGACGCGCGAGGCAGCGGTCGACCCGGTCACCGGCCTGGCGAACGTGCATCGGCTCGACGAGGACCTCGATGCCGCGCTCACCCGCTCGCTGCGCGACTCGCGCGTGACGCTGTTCGCGTTCGTGCTCGATGGCCTCAAGAACTACAACGATTCCTACGGCGACCCCTGTGGCGACGCGATGCTCGCGTGGCTCGGTCGCAAGCTGCGAGACGTGCTCGACGACCGCGCGGTCGCCTACCGCATGCGCGGTGCCGCGTTCGCGGTACTGGTGACCGGCTCTGAGGCGCTTGCCACCGAGCTGCGCGACGCGGCGGCGGCGGCGCTCGTCGAGGTCGGCGAGGGCTTCCGGATCACCTGCGGCGTCGGCGAGACCGTGCTCGGCTCCGAGTCGCACTCCACCGAGGAGGCGATCGAGCTCGCCTCTCGCCGCGCACACGCTCATCGAAACACCACCGACGCTGAAGCCCACCTGCGCCCGCTCGAGGAGTCGATCGACGTCTGGCGCCTCGTCGCGCCCGGCTACGACGTCGCCGCGCTCGCGCTGCGCGTCGGACAGCGCCTGGGCATGTCCCACGCGGCACTTCAGGACCTCGACGCAACCGCGCGCCTGCGCGACGTCGGCAACATCGCGATCCCGGCCGCCGTGCTGACACGCTCGGGCGGACTGCCCGGCCACGAGTGGGAGTTCATCCGCCTGCACACGATGATCGGCGAGCGGCTGCTTGCGACGAACTTCGAGATGGAGCACATCGCGCGCCTCGTTCGCTCCAGCCACGAGCGCTGGGACGGCGGCGGTTACCCCGATGGTCTGGCGGGCGAGCAGACCCCGCTGGCCGCCCGGATCGTATTCGTCTGCAGTGCGTTTGCCGACATGACGACCGCGCGCCCGCACCGGATCGCCCGCGACACGACGTCGGCGCTGCGTGAGCTCGAGCGGGGCGCCGGAAACCAGTTTGACCCCGAGGTCGTTCGCGCCTTCCGCGAGGAGTTCACCTCCCCGGGCGACCTCGACGAGCTGATCGAGAACTCAGCGCGACAGGTGCAGACGGTGCGCGACAGCCGCCGCCTGGGTCCGGCTGCTGACGCCTAGCTTCCGCAGGATCCGCGACACGTGCACGCTGGCGGTCTTCTCCGCCATGAACAGCGCCGCGCCGATCTGTCGGTTCGTCGCGCCTTCCGCGATCAGCGCTAGCACCTGACGCTCGCGGTCGGTCAGACCGAACGGGTCGGCATCGCCATCGCCGTCGCGCTCGGCCGCGCCGTTGCCCTGCATGTCGGCCGGCTGCGTTGAGACGGCGATCCGGGCACGATCCGCGAGCGCCGTGATCTCATCCACGAGCCAGCGAGAGCCAATCTCGGTCGCGGTCTCGAGCGCCACCCGCGCGGGCTCGGCGGCCCCTGCACGGTCGCCGGTCTCCACCAGCGCCTCGACCTGGTTGAACTTCATCAGCGCGAGGCCATACGGACGATCGATCGCCTCCCACTCGCCGGCCGCCTTGGACCACAGCTTCGGATCGTTGCGGCCACGCGCGCGGGCTAGCTCGGCGGCGCCGACCGCGCGCCACGCGCGCTCGACCGGGCCGCCCTCCTGCGCCGCTGCCCGCAGGCGCTGGACGTGGATCCGCGCTCGGGCGACCGCGTCGCGCTCCTCGGCGCGCTCGCGAAGATCGCGCGCCCGCTGGGCGATGTCGGCCTCGATCCTCGATCCGACCGCGCTCACGCGCGCGATCCGCATCACGTCGTCAGTGCACACCTCGAGGCGGTCGAGTGCGTTCGCAACCGCGGCGCGGGCGGCCGGAAGGTTTCGCTGGCGCCTGCGCAGCTCGCCCATCAGCGCGCCGAGCGCGCCGATCCATTGTGGTTCCTGCGCGATCGCGACCAGTGGCTCGATGTCCTCGAGGCAACGCTCCGCAGCCTCTGTGTCACCGACGCCGAGGTTAAGCTCGGCCTCCCGGATCTGGCGGAAGATCAGCAGCGTGCCCGCGAGCTGCGAGCGCGACGGAGTCAACTGCGCGCGCGCGTACTCCCAGTCGCCTGCGTCGAACGCGATCTCGGATGCGGTCAGCATGATCCAGTCGTGGTTTCGGGTCATCCGGCCAGGCGTCGCCCGCAGCCCCTCGTTGGCGACCTCCAGCGCGTCGCCCGTGCGGCCGGCGAGGTTGATCATGTCGGCGAGGTTCGCGTAGGCATAGGTGAGGCTGTCGACGTCGTCGTTGGCGCGCGAGAGCTCGATCGTGCGGCGCAGTCGCGCGACCCCGTCGTCGACGTGCCCGAGCGCGATCTCCGCCATCCCGAGCGTGTTCAGCACCTCGGCCTCGGCGCGCGAGTCGCCGGCCGCAACTGCCGCCGCGAGCGCCTCTTCGCCGTCCTCGATCGCGTCGCGAAAGCGCCCGCGCAGAAACCGCGTCCGCGCGAGCCAGGCGAGCAGCAGCGCTCGGTCGCGGCTGTCCTCCCCGGCCGGCAGCAGCGCCAAGGCCTGCTGCGCCGTCTCGACCCCTTCAACCGCACGGTTCAGCGTCCATTGGATCCTCGACAGGCGCGCGAGCAGCGCCGACCGGCGGCGCGGATCACCCTGCTCGCCGAGCTCGCGCAGGCCGCTTTCAATCAGCACCTCGGCACGCGAGCGATCGCCCGCGATCGTGTGCGCCGACGCCGCGAGCGTCAGCAGCTCGACGTGGTCGAGCGGGACCAGCGACTCGGGGTCGGTCACGCGCGGCCACAGCTCGAGTGCCCGCTCGGCTAGGTCTGATACCTCGCCGTAGGCGTGCACGTCGCGAGCGGCGATCGCGGCGCGGACGGTCGCACGCAGCGCCGCGGGCTGGTCGCCGCCAGCGGCGTAGTGGCTGGCGATCGTCGTCGACAGCTCGACGCCCCAGTCATCGTTCTCATCGGCGCGCTGCTCGTAGCAGTGGGCGAGCGCGAGCTGCAGTTCGACACGCTCGCCGGGCAGCAGATCGTCGTACAGCGCCTCGCGCAGCAGCGCGTGGCGGAATCCCAGCCGGCCGTCCTCGTGGGCTTCGAGCACCTGTTCGGCGACCGCCTCGCGCAACGCCGCGTGCAGAGCCTCGGAGTCGATTCCGGTGATCGAGGCGATCAGCGGCTCGTCGAGCGCGCGGCCTACGGCGATCACGCGCGCGGCGCTTTGCGCGGCCTCCGACAGGCGCTCGATGCGCAGCATGAACGCGTCACGCAGCGTCTGTGGCGTCGCGCCGCGGCCGTCGAGCCCGGCCGCGAGCAGCTCCTCTGTGTAGAGCGGGTTGCCCTCGCTGCGCGAGAACAGCCGCTCGACGAGCCCGGTGCTCGGCGCGTCGCCGAGGATGTCGGCCAGCGCCTCGGTCAACTCGGCCCGATCGAACCGAGCGAGGTCGATACGGCGGGCGCGCTCGAGGCGATCGAGCTCGGCGAGCAGCGGCCGCAGCGCGTGGCGGCGGTGCAGCTCGTCGCTGCGGTAGGTCAACAGCATCATCACCCGCTCCTCGCGCAGACTGCGGGCCAGGAACGCTGAGAAGGTCCGCGTCGAGCGGTCGGCCCAGTGCATGTCCTCGAGGATCAGCACGACCGGCTGATCCTCGCTGAGGAGGTCGAGCAGCTCGAGCATCGCTTCGAACAGACGCAGTTGCGCGGCAGGGTCGTGCTGGTCGGACTGCGTCTCGGCCTGCTCGTCGTCGAGACCCGGCACCAGCGCCGCCAGCTGCTGGCGGCTGCCTCGGCCGAGCTCCTTGAGCGCGGGGTGGCAGGCGCGTACGAGCGGTCGCAGAGCCCCCAGCAGAGGGGCGTATGGAAGCTCAGCGTCGCCCTGCTCGACGGCCTCGCCGCGCAGCACCACGGCGTCGTCTGTGTGGCGCTGCTCGAACTCCCTTACCAGTCGCGTCTTGCCGACGCCCGACTCACCTCCGAGCAAGACGAGCGCCGGACGGCGCTCATCCGCTTCCCGCAGGCTTGCCTCAAGCTCCGACAGCTCCCCGACCCGTCCGACGAAGTGACTGCTCGTGAGCCGCGTGTTCATTCCTGAAGTATCGCCAGAGCGCGCGGACGCCGCGATTCGGCGAACCGGAACCCGATGTGCGTGCTCGTGCGTACTGCTTGGCAAGTTGCTCAGCCTCCTCGGCGCGGATGGAGACGAGTGCTGATGTGATTGTGGGTGGCACGTTTCGCTCCTCTCGTTCAATTGCACGATGGAGCTTGGACTGCGAGGCCATCCCGTACATCGGCAGAACGCAGCTAATTGGCGGGGGTTAAGCCTTAGCCCCCGATCCCCGACCCCTTACCTCTAGTCGACGAGATCTGGCTTGTCGTCGCCGGCGCTGACCGGGCTCGCTGACGAGCGAGTCGCGGCCGACAGCTCTGCGCTGCTCACGTTCTGCGGGTGATGGCACGCGGCGACGTGGCCGTTGGCGTACTCGGTCAGCGGCGGCTCGACGGCGCTGCACACCTCGGTGGCGCGGGGGCAGCGCGTGTGAAAGCGACAGCCCGTGGGCGGCCGGATCGGGTTGGGCGGCTCGCCGGTGACGAGTACGCGCTCGCGGGCGCGGTTCTCCTTCGGGTCGGGCAGCGGAATCGCGCCGAGCAGCGCCGAGGTGTAGGGATGGATCGGCTTCTCATAGAGCTCCTCGGCGGGAGCGATCTCCATCAGCTTGCCGAGGTACATCACGATCACCCTGTCGGACACGTGGCGCACGACGCTCAGATCGTGCGCCACGAACACATAGGAGAGGTGCAACTCGTCCTGGAGCTGGTCGAGCAGATTGACGACCTGCGCCTGGATCGAGACGTCGAGCGCGGAGACCGGCTCATCGAGCATGATCAGCCGCGGGTCGACCGCCAACGCGCGAGCGATTCCGATCCGCTGTCGCTGCCCGCCAGAGAACTCGTGCGGGAAGCGACCGAGATGCTCTGGATGAAGCCCCACCCGTTCGAGCAGCTTCCGGCTCTCATCCTGCAGCTTGTCCTTCGGCACGCCGCGGATTCGGAGCGGCGTGGCAAGGATCTGGGAGACGCGCTTGCGCGGGTTCAGTGACGCCTGCGGGTCCTGGAAGACCATCTGCATCTCGCGCCGCACCGGCTCGAGGTCCTTGCGCTTGGCTGTCGTGATGTCCTGGCCGCGGAATCGGATCGCCCCGCCGGTGGGTGCGAGCAGCCGCACCAGGACCCGGATCAGGGTCGTCTTGCCGCAACCTGACTCACCCACGATTCCGAGCGTCTCCCCTTCTCGCAGCGCGAACGACACGTCATCCACGGCGTGCACGTGCCCGACCACGCGATCGACGACCAGGCCGGCCTTGATCGGGAACAGCACCTTCAGATGCTCGACCTCGAGCAGCAGCTCGCCGTTCTTGGTGTGGTTGGCCTGTCCCTGAGACTCCGCCTCGACGCTCAAGAGATCACGGTCTCCTCGCTGCGCAGGCCGATCTGATCGCCGACCTTGCGCAGCGTGCGCTTGCGATCGGTCTCCAGCCAGCAGCGATCAAGATGATCGGGGGCGTCGGGTAGCCGAGCCGCGAGCTCGGGAATCTCGGTGCATCGATCGAACGCGTGCGGGCAGCGCGGCCGGAAGTGGCATCCCTCCGGCGGCCTCAGCAGTGAAGGCGGCTGGCCGGGGATCGCCGGCAGGCGCTGCGATCGGTCGCGATCCAGTCGCGTGATCGAGCCGAGCAGCCCCCACGTGTACGGATGCTGCGGGTCATAGAAGATCTCGTCCAGCGTCCCCTGCTCGATCACTCGGCCGGCGTACATCACGACGATCCGGTCCGCGACGTCGGCGACGACGCCGAGGTCGTGCGTGACCAGAATGATCCCGGCGCCGGTCTCTGAGCGCAGCTGCCGCAGCTCGTCGAGGATCTGGGCCTGGATCGTGACGTCGAGCGCTGTGGTCGGCTCGTCGGCGATCAGCAACTGCGGCGAACACGACAGCGCCATCGCGATCATCACACGCTGACGCATGCCACCCGAGAACTCGTGCGGGAACGACCGCAGACGCTCGCGCGCCCGCGGGATGCCGACGCGCTCCATCAACTCGACAGCGCGGTCCATCGCCTGCGCCTTGGACATCTCGGTGTGGTGGACGCGGATCTGCTCGACGATCTGGGCGCCGATCCGGTAGACCGGATCGAGTGAGCTCATCGGATCCTGGAAGACCATTGCGATCCCGGCACCGCGGACCTTGCGCAGCTCACCGTCGGGGAGCGTGACCAGGTCCTTGCCGTCGAACGTCGCGCTCCCTTCAAACTTCGCGTTGGGCCCGCGCGTGAGGCCCATCAGGGTCATCGCGGTCACCGACTTGCCCGATCCGGACTCCCCGACGATCGCCACCACCTCGCCCCGGTCGATCTCGAACGACACGCCGTCGACTGCCTGCACGACGCCGTCCTCGGTCCGGAACGAGACCCGGAGGTCCTGCACCGCGAGCAGGTGTCCGTTCCCGGTCGACGCGGCGACGGTGTCGTGGTTATGGGCGGGCGGGTCCAAATTCACAGCCGGATCCGCGGGTCGAGCATCGCGTACACGACGTCGACCACCGCGCCGATCAGGACGACCATGAACGCGCCGAACATCGTGATCACCAGCAC
>DASXDD010000070.1:0-2107 GCA_036490775.1 Solirubrobacteraceae bacterium
GATCTTCGGGATGTGCAGGAAGAACTCGAGCGCGTGCTCGATCGGCATCTCGAGCACGTCGGCGATCGTCTTGCCCTTGAAGCGGACCTCGAGCGTCTCGCGGTTGTAGCGCTTGCCGTGGCATTGCTCACATGGGACGTAAACGTCGGGCAGGAAGTGCATCTCGATCTTGATCTGGCCGTCGCCGCGGCACACCTCGCAGCGCCCGCCCTTGACGTTGAACGAGAACCGCCCGGGCTTGTAGCCCCGCGCACGGGCCTCCTGGGTCTTTGAGAACAGCTCCCGGATCTGGTCGAACAGCCCGATGTACGTCGCCGGGTTGGACCGCGGCGTGCGTCCGATCGGCGACTGGTCGACCGAGATGATCTTGTCGAGCTCGTCGATCCCGGTGATCCGCCGGTGCACGCCGGCCCGCTGGCGGGTCTTGTGCAGGCGGTTGGCGACCGCCTTGAGCAGCACCTCGTTGACGAGCGTCGACTTGCCCGAGCCCGACACGCCGGTGACGCAGCAGAACACCCCGAGCGGGATCTTCACGTCGATCGCCTGGAGGTTGTGCTGGGAAGCGCCCTGGATCCCGATGTAGCCGCTGGGCTTGCGCCGCTTGCGCGGCGTCTCGATCACGCGCGTGCCCGCGAGGAACTGGCCGGTTAGCGAGTCCGGGACCTTCTCGACCTCCGCCGCGGTTCCCTGCGCGACCACATAGCCGCCGTGCTCGCCGGCGGCCGGTCCCATGTCGACGAGGTGATCGGCCGCGCGCATCGTGCCCTCGTCGTGCTCGACCACAAGCACCGTGTTGCCGAGGTCGCGCAGGCGCTCGAGCGTCGCGATCAGCCTCTCGTTGTCGCGCTGGTGAAGGCCGATCGACGGCTCGTCGAGGATGTACAGCACGCCGACCAGGGACGACCCGATCTGCGTCGCGAGCCGGATTCGCTGCGCCTCGCCGCCTGACAGCGTCGACGCGGCGCGCTCCATCGACAGGTAGCCGACACCAACGTTGTCGAGGAACTGCAGCCGCTCCTCGATCTCGCGCAGTACCAGCCGCGCGATCCGCCGGTCGTGCTCGGTCAGTTCGAGCTCTCGCACCCACGCCAGCGCTCGCCGCGCCGACAGCGCCGTGAACTCGTGGATCGGCGTTTCGCCGATCCACACCGCTCGCGATTCGGGCCGCAGCCGCGCGCCCTTGCAGTCAGGGCACGGGCGCAGCGTCATGTACTCCTCGATCTTCTCGCGCGCCCAGTCGGACTCGGTCTCGCGATAGCGGCGCTCGAGGTTCGGAACGATCCCCTCGAACGTCGTCGCGTACGACCGGCGGCGGCCGAACCGGTTGCGGTAGGAGACCTGCAGCCGCTGGCCGTTGGTGCCGTACAGGAAGAACTCCTGGCGCTCGGGCTCGAGCTCCTGCCACGGCGTCTCGAGATCGACTCCGTAGCGCTCGGCGATCGCCTGCGTCAGCTGGTCGTAGTAGTCAGACGCGCTCGCCGTCCACGGCGCCAGCGCGCCTTCGGCGATCGACAGCGTCGGGTCGGGGACGACCAGGTCGGGGTCGATCTCCATCTGCGACCCGAGCCCCGTGCACCGCGGGCAGGCGCCGTGCGGCGAGTTGAAGCTGAAGATCCGCGGCTCGAGCTCGACCAGGCTCGGCCCGTGGACCGGGCAGGCGAACTTCTCGGAGTAGGTCTGGATCCGGTTGGCGGGGGTGGGCGAGGTGGGGTCCCTTTGATCCACTAGCTCGATCTCGACCAGACCGTCGGCCAATGACACCGCCGTCTCAATCGAGTCGGCCAGCCGCTTTCGCAGCTCGCCCTTCATCACCAGCCGGTCGACGACGACCGCGATGTCGTGCTTGTACTTCTTGTCGAGCGAGATCTGCTCGTCGAGCCGGCGCAACTCGCCGTCGATCTTCACGCGCCCGAACCCCTCGGCGCGGAGCTCCTCGAGCTGCTTGCCGTACTCGCCCTTGCGCCCGCGGACGATCGGTGCCAGCACCATGAACCTGGTGCCCTCCTCGAGCTCCATCACCTGGTCGATGATCTGCTCGGCCGACTGCCCGCTGATCGGCCGTCCGCAGACGTGGCAATGCGGGTGCCCGATCCGTGCCCACAGCAGC
>DASXDD010000071.1:0-1502 GCA_036490775.1 Solirubrobacteraceae bacterium
CACCGCCGAGGAGATCGCCGCCCGCGCGTACGAGATCTCACAGAGTGACGCTGCCGGCAGCGAGGAGCAGAACTGGCTGCGCGCCGAGCAGGAGCTGCACGGACGCACGGCCGAGGTCGCGCCCTAGGTGTCGTGCCTCTAGACGTTGCGAACGCGGCTGATTGGTGGCCGGTCTGCGAGTGAGCTGTGGTTGCGGTGCTCGTTGTAGTGGTCGAGCCAGTGTGGCAGCGCGGCCGCCCGCGCGCCACTTGAGCGGTAGGTCATGCCGTACGCCCATTCGCGGGCCATCGTCTGGTGGAAGCGCTCGACCTTGCCGTTCGTCCTCGGCCGGTAGGGCCTCGTCGTGCGGTGGTCGATCGCGCGAGCGGCGAGCAGCTCTCTGAGCGAGCGGTTCTTGATGTAGCTGAACGCGTTGTCCGTCATCAGCCGGGATGCGGTGATGCCGTAGCGGTCGAAGTAGTCGAGGCTGCGCTCGACGAACGCGGTGACGGTCTCGGCACGCTCGTCGTCGAGCAGCTCGACGTATGCCAGGCGCGAGTGGTCATCGACGATCGCGTGGGCGAAGTCGTACCCGACGCCGCGCTGTTTCTCGGCGGACGTCCTGTCGCGCACACCGGTCACGGCATGTCCCGGCCGCTCGAATCGCGCGTAACGGCAGACGTCCATGTGCAGCAGATCGCCCGGGCACGGCCACTCATACCGATTCGCCGGCTCCCTGACAGGCCGCGGCGGCCGAGAGCAGCCGTGGCGGCGCAGCACTTTCCAGACCGTCTGATGGGCGAGCCCGAGCGGGCCGGCGATCTGCCTCGGACCCCAACCGGTCTGCGCGCGTGCCTCAACGACGCGCTGCTCGACGTCCGCCGCGAGCAGCCGCGGACTGCGATGCGGCCTGCTCGAACGGTCGAGCAGACACACCAGCGAGGCCCGCTCGCCCGTCGCCGAAGCGCGCCAGCGCACGACCCAGCGATGCGCCGTCGAAAGCGCGACGTTGCACGCGCCCGCCGCCTGACGCAGCGACGCGCCCCGCTCGACGAGCAGCACGAGCTCGAGCCTGCCCCGCGGCGTGAGCCGCGCGTTAGGGTGTTGCATCCGGGCCTCCGGTCGTCTCTGAGCTTCAGCAACCCAAAGACTCCCGGCAGGCCCGGACATCTACCTACCCGTACTCAACCTCTGTAGGCACGGACAGCTTGCCGCCCGGGAGCGCTCGGTATCGTGCCCGCATGGGGGCTGACGTGATCGTGGTGTCGGGCGCCGCCAGCGGCATCGGCAGGGCCATCTGCGAGCTGGCCGCCGATCGGCGCATGACGGTCGGGCTGCTCGACGCACACGCCGATCGGATGCGAGGCGTGCTGCACTCGGAGATCCCGATCGGGCGCCTGGCAGACCCGAAGGAGCCCGCGCTCGCCGCGCTGTGGCTGCTCTCCGACGAGGCGAGCTACGTGACCGGATCGCACCTCGTGTGCGATGGCGGCGTCCTGGCGCGCAGCGCGCTCTCGGTGTAG
>DASXDD010000072.1:0-1984 GCA_036490775.1 Solirubrobacteraceae bacterium
GCCCGGAGGTCTGACAAACGGCGCAATTTGCGGCCAGAGGTAATGCTCGAGACCCTCGCGCATGACGCGGTACGCCTGGTTGAGAGTGCGCTGCTGCCTCAGCCCGTGCCAGGCGGCGTAGGAGGCCACGAGCAGACCGACGGACCAGACGACGACCGCTGCCGCGGGAGGCTGTCGGGTTTACGGGGTGTCGTCCGGCTGGTTTAAGACCATGTCGGGATGGGTCAGAACTTCATCAGTGCGGATCGTGAGCAGGTGTTGTTGATGCCGCCGGCGTTGGTGGATTGGCTGCCGGATGAGCATTTCGTGTGGACGGTGATCGGGGCGGTTGAGCAGATGGATCTCGCCGCGTTCTATGGCGCGTATCGCGCCAACGGGCAGGGCCGCGCGGCCTATGACCCGCAGATGCTGCTCGGCCTTTTGCTCTATGCGTATGCGACCGGGGTGTCGTCCTCGCGTCAGATCGAGCGTTGCTGCGAGGTCGATGTGGCGTTTAAGGTGATCGCGGCGATGCAGATCCCGGATCACTCAACGATCGCGGAGTTTCGCCGCCGCCACCAGGACGCGATCGCCGACGTGTTCGTGCAGATCCTGGCGCTGTGCGCGGAGGCCGGGCTGGTGAGGGTCGGGGTGATCGCGATCGACGGCACCAAGATCGCCGCGAACGCGTCGCGCGATTGCGGGCGCTCCTATGTCTCCATCGTGGAAGAGCTATTGGCCGACGCTAAGCAGGCTGACCGTGACGAGGACGAGCGCCACGGCGATGACCGTGGTGATGAGCCACCGGCCGGGCTGCGGTCTCGCGATGAGCGCCGTCACGCGTTGGCCGAAGCGAAGGCGCGGCTTGAAGCCCAGCGCACAGAGCAGCTGACGACGGGGATGGCGGCCGAGTTCGACGCCGGCATCGAACTGGACGTCGAGCAGTTGCGGCGTCGGCGTGAGGGGCGTCGCAGCTGGCAGCGCGAAGCGTCACACCAGCTCGACGCGCATCGTGAACGCCAGGCTGACCCGATCCCCCGCGGGCGACGTGAACGCTTAGAGGACGCCAAGCGCCGGCTGGAGCAGGAGCTGGCCGTCGACACCGCGGCCAACCAGGCCTATGAGACGTTTCACGTCAGCGGCCGCGACACGCTGGGTCGGCGGATGGGCAAGCACCCCAAACCCCACACCCCGCCGGTGCTGCCCGAAGGAACGATCAATCTCACCGATCCCGACTCGCGGCTGATCCATGACAAGCGCCTGACCAAGCTGCAGGGCTACAACGCGCAGGCCGCGGTCAGCTGCGACGGGCAGATCATCCTTGCCGCTGAGCTCTCCGCGCGCTCGCCGGACTTCGGTCAGCTGGCGCCGGTATTTGATGCTGCGTTACGCGACCTCCAACGAGCGGGCGTTGACCAGCGGCCGCGGACGGTGCTGGCCGACACCGGCTACTGGCACAGCGAGCAGACCGATCAGATCGTCGCCGCCGGCACCCAGGTCCTGATCCCGCCACAGTCACGCACCCGCGAGACCATCCGACCGGGCTGGGACACCGGCCGCTACGCGTTCATGCGCGCCGTCCTAGACAGCCCCGCCGGCAGCGCGCTCTATCACCAGCGTGCGCAATCGATCGAGCCGACCTTCGGGCAGATCAAACACAACCGCGGCTTCCGGCAGTTCCGACAACGAGGCCGGGCCGCCGCCCGGGCCGAGTGGCGTCTGATCACCGCCACCCACAACCTGCTCAAACTCCACCAGCACTGGATCGCACCCGCCACCGCATGACAGCTGGTGGCGTCGCCCGCGCGCTCACCTTCGGTCCGGCCTCACGCGACTCACCGTCAGATCTTTGCCCGACAGCCTCCCCTCGAAGCACTCGTCTCTCCTCGAGTCAGTCGGGAATGAATGCGATCGCCTGACCGGCGGGCGAGGGACCGCTCGGCGGCCGCCGTTCCGTGCGAGCGGGTTCACGCGATAGCGGTCATTGCTTCTTACGACGCACTTC
>DASXDD010000073.1:0-42884 GCA_036490775.1 Solirubrobacteraceae bacterium
AGCCGGACTGCCTCCAGCACGCGGGCGCCAACGGCGAGCGCCGCGTGCTCGTCGACGCGCTCGCAGATGACTACGAACTCGTCGCCGCCGAGCCGCGCGACCGTGTCCCCGGGGCGCACCGCGGTCCGCAGGCGGTTGCTCACCGCGACCAGGGCGACGTCGCCGGCGGCGTGGCCGTAGGCGTCGTTGATCTGCTTGAAGTTGTCGAGGTCTATGAACAGCACGGCGGTGTCGCCGCCGTCGCGCCGCGAGCGGGCGAGCGCGTGCTCGAGCCGGTCGCGCAGGAGCGTCCGGTTCGCGAGTCCGGTGAGCGGGTCGTGGACGGCGTCGTGACGCATGCGCTCCTCGTCGCGCAGCCGGGCCAGCGCGGTTGCGAGCGTGTTCGCGACCGCGCGCACAAAGCTCAGCTCATCGTCGCTGAGCTCACGCTGAGGCGCGACGACCAGTTCGCCGCCGTCGCCGATCGCCAGCCGCACGGACGTTTGCGGCAGTGAGCCGTAGGACGCAAGCACGGAGCCGTCGGCAAGACGCACCGCCGCGCCGTCGACCGGGAGCGTCGTCCGCATCCGGTCGATCGCGTCGGCGGCCAGGTCGCCGGGATCGGCGCCGGCGAGCGCGCGCTCCCCCATCGTCGCAACTGCGCGCAGCCGCGCTTCGGCCGCCTGCTGCTCGGAGATGTCGCGGCCGACCGCCAGCAGCAGCGGACCGGCGGTCGTCTCGACGATGCCCCAGCTCATCTCGCCGATGAACTCAGAGCCGTCCTTTCGGACGCCCCACGCCGCGGTCGAGAAGCGCATCGGATGCTCGGTGGCGAAGTACAGCTGCATGTTGCGGACGTAGCGGTCGCGCAGCCGCTCGGGCCACAGCGTCTGTACCGGTCGCCCGACCAATTCGCTTCGCGCGTAGCCGAACAGCTGCTCGGCGAGCGCGTTGACGAACACGATGCGACCGTCGCGCGACGCGGCGACGACGGCGTCGGGCAGCCCCTCGAGGATGACGCCCGGCGCAAGCAGCAGATCATCGAGCTCGCTGTCGCCTGTCGAGCGTTCAACCGGTCCCTGGTCTTCCTTGCCGTCCATGACCCAGCCTCCGCTGCCAGCGTACAACTCGACCGCCCGAGCGTCTATCGGTGTCGATCACGGTGAGGTTGACGCCGTGATTCGACCGGCGCCTGCAAACCACGAACGGGCGCTGGATATCCTGCGCGCGTGATCTCCACCAAATTCACATCTCTGATCGCCGCCGCGACAATCGCGATTGCCGGCGTCACGATCGCCGTGACCCAGGCCGGGGGCAAGACGATCGCCGCGTCCGCCGCGAAGCTGTCGCCGGTCGTGATCCACGAGACGTTCACGCCGTTGCCGTGCTCGGGCAAGCCCAGTCATCGCACGACGCTTCAGCAGGAGGGGTGCGCCGAGCAGCAGATCCTGCGGACCGACGCCAAACTCAATGCGCTGGCGAAGGCGGTCTTCCCGCTGCTCGCCGACAACGCCGCGCGTCGCCGGTTCAACACCGCGCAGCGCGCGTGGCTCGCCTACCGGCGCGCCGACTGCGCAAGTGTCTCGGACGAGTTCGAGGGCGGCAGCGAGTCGCCCGTGCTCGCGGCGCAATGCGGTGCGGCTCGCAACGGCGTGCGACTCAAGGATCTAAAGGCGTTCGACGACGCGCTCAGCCATCAAGGCTGAGCGGCGCGCCACTACCGGTTCTCGCTTGCGGCAAGCCGCCAGCGAGGCTCTCCGGCGTCGTCGGCCTCGAGCTTGAGCGTCCACAGCAGGTGCAGCCGCCTGCGCCGACGGTCGCTGCCCGACAGGCGCTTGCCGTCGCTGCGGGAAGTCGCCGCCTTGATCTCGATCGCAACCTGGACCGTCGGGCGCTCGGGCGCCGGATTCAGGCCGGCCACCTCCCAGTGGCTCAGGCTGACGTCGCGTACATAGCGGTGCCCCCCGGGCCCGCCCGGATAGTGAAGCGACCTGATCGCATTCTTGGTCGCAAGCTCGGCGAAGGTGCGGGTGGACCCGTCGGCGCTCAGCTCCCACGCATCGAGGATGTGCTTGATCGTGGCCTCGAGCAACGCCGGCTCGAAGCGGTCGTCGACGACCGACAAGTCCTGGAGCTGCCGCGCTGGCGGCGCGTCGCGGTCGGTGAGCTCGCCGGCATCGGCTCCCCTCGCCGCGCCGGTGGCTCCCAGCTCGCGGAGGCTCGCTTCCCGCAGGCGCTCGTCGTCGTCGGCGGGCGACGTGATCTGCGGCGCCGCCATCACGGCACTGGAGAGCGGGTCACCGCTGAGCGACACAAGCAACCAGTCGTGGCGACCGCGCCCGAGCGTCCAGCGCTCCTCGACGTGAACGGTGCGGGCGGCAAGCAGCGTCCGATCGCCCGGCATGTTGCGGGAGCGATCCGGGTCGCGCGCGAGCGTCACGCGCACGCGCGCGATCACGCGATCCTCGTGGCGACGCTCGCGGTTGACGACCCGGAGCACGTGGACGGCGGGGTCTCGGTGGATCTCGACGAACTCGCCGTAGCGCTCGCGGACGCTCGCGCCCCAGGCACGGATCAAGCCGGCGTCCGGACGGCTGCGCAACTCCGACGGCTCGGCGCCGTCGCATGCTGCCGCGCCGAGCGTGACGATCGTCTTGACCGAAGCGCGGATCGTCTCGGGGGAGAACGCCGCGTCGTCGAGCGACGCCTCCACGGCGGCGAGCTCAGCGCTCTTCGACCGACGGCGAGCGCGCATCCGCAGCTGCGCCCGGCGCTCGACACCGAGGGCCGAGCGTACGAACGTCGCGCCAACCACCACCAGCACGACCACCGCGATCACCCAGCCGGCGATCTCGACTACGGACACCCGTTGATCCTACGCCCGCATGTCGCGGTTCAGTCGACGTCGGCGCTCGTGACGCGCCCCGCGCGCATCCATTCGAGCAGCCGATCGAGCACGTGATCGTCGCTCTCGCCGGCGTTACGCAGCTCGCGGACAGCCGCGTCTGCGTCGATCACGAACGTCGGCTCAAACTGCATGAATCCGAGCCACTCCGCAAACCGAGCCTCGGTCGCGCGCGTCTCGAGCCAATCCTCGTCGAGCAGCGCCAGCGCCTCGTCCTCGTCGCGGCTGGTCAGGAGCACAAAGCTGTAGAACAGATCGTCGAGGATCTTGTTGGCCACGCCCGGGTCAAGTGCGGTTTCGCGGGCGGCACTGAGCAGCTCGCGCTCGCGGCGAATCGACTGCATCACCGCGGCGATGTCGACGGCCGACTCGACCGCAACCGCGTCGATCTCGGGCGACGGGCCCTGATCGCGATAGCGCTCGAGCAGGCGTGTGTAGAGCTCTCCCCGGTTGGCGAGCAGGGTCACGATCGCCCAGTAGCGGGTCATTAGCGAGAACGCCTCGGGCCGCAGGCCGCCCGGAGCGTCCGCCGCGTCCCCGTCGCTCGGAAGCTCGTTGGCGAGCAGGACCCGACGCAACGGCGTCAGCCCGCCTTCGACGTCGGGCGCCGGGAGCAGCTTGGAGTCGATGCGCAGATCGAACTCGACCGTGCTCCCCTCGTGCTTGACGGTCCAGTCGATCGCCCCGCGCACGGCGTCGATCCACTCCCCGAGCTCGTACCGGGCGATCAGCCCGTCGATCTCGTCGAGCGTCAGCAGCGCCTCCGGCACCACCTCCTGCTCGGCCAGCGCAGCGAATGCGTAAGCCAGTCGCGTCAGCGCCGCAAGCGCGCTGATCGGCCACAGCGCTTCGGGGATCCCGTCGAGTAGCGGCTCGGTCGGGTGTCCCATCAGCACGCCGGTGTATCGGCAGGTGTAGGCAATCCCGCGCGCGCGAGCGAGCGCCTCGGGCGCCAGCTCGGACGCAGGTGCTCCGGCCGCGTGGCGCTCGATCAGGCGCCGGCAGGCGGGAACGTTCTCGTACAGCTCGCCGTAGACGCGGATCAGCAGCCGCGTGTCGTCCTGGCTGAGCTTGGGTTCGCGTGCGCGCTTGAGCAGCGTCATTTGCTCATCACCCCGCGCAGTAGGTAGTACAGGCGCTCGAGGTAGGTGCGGTACACGCCGCGATACACCATCGCGTGCGAGACGACCTCCTTGACCCCTGGCGGAATCAGCTCGGACCGGTCGAGCTGGTCGAGGACCGACTCGCCCGTCTCGTTCTGCGCCGCCTCCTGGTCGACCTGCTTGCCGATCCGCGCGTCTCGCTGGGCGCTGTTGGCGTCCCTGAGCTTGCTCGAGTTGAGCGGATCGCCGGTCCGGTAGTCGCCGCGATCCAGCACTTGCTGGAACGCGTCAGTGCCGGCCTTGTCGACCGCTTCGCGCCCGCCGGTTCCGATTCCGAGCTCCTCCGCCAGCGCGCGCCCGCCGCCTGCGAGCACGTCCTCGATCGCACCCCCGAACGGCAGCGTCGCGACCATCACGACGTTGGTGATGTCATCGGTCGGCACCGCCTCGGGCGTGATCGAGTCCATGTAGACGCCGTAGCCGGGGATGTCGCTATTCCACGGATCGCCGACCGGAAGTACACCGTTGTAGGCGTCGAGTCCGCCCGGGACCGCGCCGCCGAAGCCGCCGGGCATGAACGGCACGCCGAACCCCAGGCCCGGGATCCCGGCGCCGCTGAACGGCGCCGCGAACGGGCTACCTGCCGGCAGGCTCTTGCCGGGGCCTACGCGCCCGCCCGACAGCGCCTGCGAGTAGCGAGAGGCGTCGTGGTGAAAGTCGTTGAGCACCTGCACGGCGCGCCGCGCATAGCCGCCCGCCTCGTCGCCGGCGTCGGTCGCCTGGCCGGAGACCTGTGACAGCGTGCCCTGAAGTTTGTCGATGTCCGCGGGCTTGGTCGCGGCGGCAAGCTTGCTCGCGAGCGTCGAGGCGGTATGCGCCGCCGATATTTGACGGGTCTGGGCGTCGTCGTAGAGGCGCCTGAGGCGACCGATCTCCGTTTGCGCGTGCTCGAGCGCCTTGGAGTAACCGGACAGAGCGTGGCTGCAATCACGAAACGTCTCGGCGGCTGCCTTGGAGACGCCGGAGAGGCCGCCGCTAGCGGCCTGATACGCGTTCGCGGCGTAACCCTGCCAGTCCCCGGCCAGCGCCGACGACGCGCCTCGCAATCCGCCGTCGCACTGATCGAGATCGCCGGCCGCGGTGTCGAATGAACGCGCGATCGAGGCGATCTCGCCGGGCGATCCCTTCGGCGGATCCGGGAAGCCGGCACTCGACCCGCTCGAGCCGCCGCCCGCGATCACGGCTTGAACCCCGGCAGCCGATACATCGGAACGATCCCGCGATCGGTGTTCAGGTACCCGAGCGAGGCAGCGGCAACGTTGCGCGCCAGCGTCTGGGCGGTTGTCTCGAGCTCCTGCGTCGCCGTCTTCGCGCGTCCGCACATGTCGCCGAACGCCGCACCGATCGGCTCACCACCGAACGCGCCCTCTTGGCCCGCCGCCGACGATGCGGCCGTCTCGGCGGACCCCGCATGCTTCGCCGCCGCGTTGATCACCGACGCTGCGGCTGCCAACGCCGGCGTCTGCACTTTGAATTGAGTCACTTACCCCGCCTTGTTCCTAACCCACGAAACCCACCATCAGCCGACATTCCTGACAAGCTCTCATCTACCCGGAGATCGCTCCGATTATCCGTAAACCTGACAATGCCTCGCGCGTTCGGTAGATGACCACACGGGTTGACAGCGAGCTGCTGCTCGTCGGCAGCCTGCCGGCGCCGTCCTCGGAGGCAGCGCTGCGAGCGGCGGCGGAGCTGTTCGGCGACATGGTGTTCGCGCTGCCCGACGGCGAGACCGGGCCGCGGGCGGCGTGGGTCGGGTATGAGCGCGAGCGGCTCGTCCGCCTCCACCCCGACGTCGAGACGGTGTCGGTGACCGAGTCGCCGACGGGGATCCCGCGCCACGCCTACGAGACGCCCGTGTTCCGGGTCCGAGCGGGCGTCGACGGCCTGCGCTGGGACTCGTGGCCCCGGATCGACGACGCGATCGAGTCCTACGCGGTGTTCTCAGGGCTCCGCGACGAGGGTGCGATTCCGGCTGGCCTGCGCTTCCAGATCGGGTTGCCGTTCCCGGCGAGCGCGCTCAACGGCTTCAAGGCCGACTACGTCGCCGACTACGCGACTGCCGAACCGGGGTTCGAGGACCTGGTCGCGCGCGAGCTGCAACGGCTGACCGCCGCGATCCCGCCCGAGGACCTCGCGATCCAGTGGGACGTGTGTTACGAGGTGCTCGACATCGAAGGGGTGCTGGCGTGGACCGGCGGCGACGCCTGGGAGCGCTTTGCCGGCCCGGTCGGCCGGCTCACGCGGCTGATCCCAGAGCAGGTCCTGGTCGGCTACCACCTCTGTTACGGGACGTTTCCGGAGTGGCCGATGTACGAGACCCCCAGCATGGCGCTGCTCGTCCGGATGGCCAACCACGCCGTGGAGCATTCCGGGCGCCGGGTCGACTGGCTGCACCTGGCCGGACCGCGCTATCTGCGAAGCGAAGACGAGAGCTTCTTCGAGCCGCTGGCGGATCTGTCGCCCGCACAAGCGCGCGTGTACCTAGGGATCGTGCTGCCGATCGACGGCGCCCCTGGGCTCGAGCGCCGGCACGCGACGGCATCGAAGTACCTCCCGGACTTCGGCGTCGCGATGTACTGCGGGTTCGGCCGGCAGCCGGGATCGGACGGCATGGAAACGATGCGCGAGCACCGACGCGTCGTTCGCTCGCTGCGATCCGGCGCGCGTTGACGGTGTTCTTGACAACTCGTATGCTGCCGAGTTGACGGCCGAGACTGCGAGATCGGTGGGGCACAGGAGGGCGTGATGGTGGACGTGACTACTTCCAGGCGCTGGATGGCGCGAAGCGTGCTGGCCGCGATGCTCTGCGGCCTCGTCTGCGCGGCAGCCGCGCCGGCGGCGTCGGCCGCGACGCCCAGGCGGTCGCTGATCAACGCCTTCGGCCGGGTGTTGGCGATCGCCAAACACTCGAAGGGCTCGACCAAGCATGAGGCCGTCGGTGCCGCAACCGACCTGGCGGTGGCGAGCTTCCCGGAGCTATGGTCGACTCCGCGCGAGGTCGTCGCCCCGTCGCTCGGGTCAGAGGTGTTCAAGCATTCAGCCGCGGCGCTGACGGGCATCAAGCGCCTGGAGCGGTCGGGCGTGGCCGGCCTCGCGCCGACCATCACGCAGATCGTTGGCGCCGACCGCGCCGTCGCTCAGCTCGAGATCACGCAGGCGCGCGGGGCAGGCAAGTCGCTGCTCGCCGCGGGCGACCGTGCCTCCGGCGCGGCGTCCGTGTCGCGTTACGAAGCGGCCTGGAAGCAGGCTTTCAAGGCGCTCGACCAGCGCGTCTCTGCACAGGTCACGCATGTACCAACGGCGGCGCTGACGGCGGCCGCCACGAACGCGCTGGGCAGCGGGCAGATCGCGCTGCAGGGCCCGGAGATACTGACCAATCAGCCACCGCTGACGCTGGGCGGCAAGCCCGAGCTGCTGTACATCGGCGCCGAGGGATGTCCGTTCTGCGGGGTCCAGCGATGGGGGTTGATCGTCGCGCTGTCGCAGTTCGGGAAGTTCTCCAACCTCCACCTGATGCAGTCGCTGACGACGGAGAAGCCGCTGGTCAGGACGTTCACGTTCTTCGGCTCGCACTACTCCAGCCCGTACATCTCGTTCGTCCCGGTCGAGTGGTTCAGCAACGTCCCCAGCGGCAAGGCGGCACCGACCCTGCTACAGCCGCCAACGCCGGCCCAGCAGCAGCTGTTCGACACGTTCAACCAGCCGCAGATCTTCCCGTTTGTCGATGTCGCCAACGGCTTCGCGAACGTCGGCTCGACCGTGCGGCCGACGCTCGTCGGAGGCATGAGCTGGACGCAGATCGCCGGCTCGCTGTCGCATCCCAGTTCGGTCGCCGCCCAGACGATCGGTGGCGAGGCCGAGGTCCTGACAGCGGAGCTGTGCACCGCGACCAACGGCCAGCCGGCTTCGGTCTGCTCGCGGCCGATCGTCAAGCAGTACCAGCTCGCGCTGCCGACCCTCGACGGCAAGGGCGGCGGCTGCCCAGCGACGCCCACCGCGGTGCGGCGGCGTGGACAGGGCCCGCAGGCGACGGCAAGTCGCTGTCACGTCTAAGTGCTTGCAGGCGCCAAGCGGCCGTCTAATCCTGCGATCCTTTGAGCCGTGCCTGCGGTCTGCTCGAGCTGCGCGGCCACGGTTCCCGATGGCGCAAAGTTCTGCGGTGAGTGCGGCACGCCGCTGCTCGCGCGCTGCGCCAGCTGCGGCACCGTCGCCGGCCAGGCCGGACAGCGGTTCTGCCTGGAGTGCGGGACGGCGCTGCCCGCCGCGGTATCCGCCCCGGTAGCGCCGACGGAATCCGCCGCGCCGGCGACATCAACGGTCGAGCGCCGCCAGGTGTCGGTGCTGTTCGCCGATCTGACCGGGTTCACGTCGTTCAGTGAGAAGCGCGATGCCGAGGACGTCCGCGAGATGCTGTCGGAGTACTTCGACGCCTCGCGACGGATCATCGACTCCTACGGGGGCAGGGTCGAGAAGTTCATCGGCGACGCGGTGATGGCGCTGTGGGGCGCTCCCGTCGCCCACGAGGACGACGCCGAGCGCGCCGTGCGCGCGGCGCTCGACCTGGTCGCGTCGGTCACGGCGCTTGGCGACCGGCTCGGGGTCACGCTGCGGCTTCGCGTCGGCGTGCTGACCGGCCAGGCTGCGGTCGAGCTCGACGCAGTCGCGGAGGGGATGGTGATCGGCGATGCGATCAACACCGCCTCGCGGATCCAGTCGGTCGCCGAGCCGGGAACGGTGCTGGTCGACGACGTCACCAGGACCGTGACTTCTCGCTCGATCGCCTACGAGGACGGCGGCGAACACTCGGTCAAGGGCAAGACCGAGCCCGTCCACACATGGCGAGCGCTGCGAGTGATCGCCGCCACCGGCGGCGTCGGACGGACCGACCTCGAGCTGCCGCTCGTCGGTCGCGACGAGGAGATGGCGACGCTCAGGCGCGCCCTGGACGGGACGATCGAAGCGCGCGGAGGGATGCAGCTCGTGTCGGTCGTCGCCGAGCCCGGGCTGGGCAAGTCGCGCCTTGCGTGGGAGCTGAAGAAGTACGCCGACGGCCTCGCCGCGACCGTCCTCTGGCACCACGGCCAGTCGGCGAGCTTCGGCCAGGGGGTCGGTTTCTCGGCGCTGGCGGAGATGGTCCGGACGCGGGCTGATGCTAGTCACGACGAGCCTGCCGACGAGCAGCGAGCCAAGCTCGAAGCGCTCGTCGGCGACATCTTCCAGACGGCCGAGCCGGAGCTCCGCGAGCGCGTCGGCCGGGGACTGCGCCGCCTGCTCGGGCTCGATGACGGGCGCGAGCGGATCGATCTCGGCGAGCTGTTCACGTCGTGGCGGCTGCTGTTCGAGCGGGTCGCGGTGCGCGCTCCGGTGGTGATGCTGTTCGAGGACCTCCAGTGGGCAGACCAGGGGCTGTTCGACTTCATCGCCCACCTGTGTGAGTGGGCGTCGCGCTCGCAGCTCCTCGTGCTCGTGTTCACGCGGCCCGACGAACGGCTGGACCCGGTCTCGGTGCTCGGCGAGCGGATCGATCTGGCGCCGCTCAGCGCGGCTGATATCGAGCAGCTGATCGCGACCGCCGTCGAAGGCGCGCCGGAAGCGTTGCTGCGCAACGTCGGCGACCACGCTGCAGGCGTGCCGCTGTTCGCGGTCGAGTCGCTGCGGATGCTCGCTGACCGGGGCGTGATGGTCGCCGAGGGCGACGCCCACCGCTACCGGCTCGTCGGCGAGGTCAAGGACCTCGATGTGCCGCCCAGCATCCAGGCGCTCGTCGCCGCCCGGCTCGATCGGCTCGGCGAGCTCGAGCGCAACGTCCTGCGAGGGGGCGCGATCCTCGGCCAGCGGTTCACCGCGACCGCGGCGGCGGCGGCGGCGCTCGCGGGCGTCAGCGCAGCCGACGCGCAGTCGCTGCTGGCCGGCCTGGTCGCCAAGCAGTTTCTCTCCGTCGACACCGATCCGCGATCGCAGTCCCGCGGCTCGTTCACGTTCGTGCACCGCCAGGTCCAGCGGGTAGTGCTCGGCTCGCTATCCAAGCGCGAGCGCAAGGCGCGCCACCTCGCGGCCGTCGAGTACCTCTCGGGCCAGGGGCCCGACCCCGACCTCGCGGCGATCCTCGCCGGGCACCTGGTCGTAGCGTTCGAGGCCTACCCGACGGCGACCGACGCGCCCGACATCCGATCGCGCGCCCTGCGGCTGACACTCGATGCCGCCCAGCGCGCCGATGCGGTCGGCGCGCTGAACGAGGCCGTGTCGCTGTTCGCGCAGGCGGCGACGATCGAGACCGACGAGTACCGGCGCGCCCAGCACCTCGTGCGCGCGGCGCGCTGTGCCGAGCGCTACGGACACCAGGAGGAGCTCGCCGCCGGGCACTACGCCGCCGCGCGCGAGCTGCACGAGCAGGCCGGTCGCAACCGCGACGCGCTGCGGATGCGCGCGCGGGAGCTGTGCGTCTACCGCTGGAGCCGACAGGCCGACGAGCTGATCGCGCCGCTGCGCGAGGTCTACGAGTCGCTGCGTGACGACCGCGACGCAGCGTTCGCCGATGCCGCGGCGTCGCTCGCGGTCGTCCTCTACGCCGACGGCGCCGCGCAGGACGCCGAGCGGATCGCCGCGGAGGCCGCGGAGGCAGCGCAGCGAGCGGGCGCCGACGACGAGCTCGGCGTCGCGCTCAACTGCCGGGCCGCGTCGCTGATCGAGCTGGCGCGACCGGTCGAGGCGCTGCCGTTGTTCCAGGCGGCGCTCGAGATCCGCCAGCGCTACGCCCCCGCCGAGGTGCCCGCCTCGCTCGGCAACATCGCGATCACGTTCACGGCGCTCGGGCGGTTCGAGGACGCGGTCACGGCCGGGCGCGACGCGATGGCCGCGAGCGAGCGCGTCGCCAGCCGCGTGCACCGCAACCTCGCCGCGCTCCAGCTCGCCCGCGCGCTGTTCTCGCTCGGGCGCTGGGATGACGCTGTGGCGACAGTCGAGGAGGCCGCGCCTGAGACGGCGCCGGCCAACCGCGGGATGCTGATCGGGCCACCGCTGCTGGTCGCGCTGCACCGCGGTGAGCGCGACCAGGCACAGACGATCGTCGACGCGTTCGACCCATCGCGAGGCGACTCGGCGATCGCGTTTGAGAGCGACTACCGGAGCCTGCGCGAGGTCGCTCAGGCACACCTGGACGGCGCCGATCGGCAGGCGCTGGGCGTGATCGATCGGGCCCAGTCGGGCGACTACGGGGAGTGGCCGTCGTGGCTGCCGATCGCGATCGACCTGCTGAGCCGGCTCGACGACGACCAGTCGCTGCGCGAGGCCGCCGCCGCGCTGAGCCGCGAGCTCGTTCCCAAGACCTCGCCATACGTCCGGTCCCAGACCGCGCGTCTCGGAGCGCTGCTAGCCCACCGTTCGGGGGATGCGACCGGCGCCGTGTCGCGGTGGGAGGCAGCGATCGGGGAGGTCAGCGACGCGGGTATGACGTTCCACGCGGCCGCGATTCGCCTCGAGCTGCTCGAGCATGTGCCCGATCACGCCGACGCGGTGGCGGGCCTTCAGCACGCGGTCGAGACGTTCACCGAACTCCGCGCGACGCCGTGGCTCGAGCGCGCCGGCCGGGCGCTGCACGCTGCCGAGCTCTCGTCGCTGCGGTGATCGTCGACGTCCTTTCATTACCCTCCCGCACTCACACCGACCGTTAGGAGCGAGCATGGACTATCGGCAGTTGGGGCGCTCTGGGCTGCGTGTCTCCGAGCTGATCCTCGGGACAATGGGGTTCGCCGGCGGCGGACAGTTCAGCGGCGTCGGCCAGATCGACCTCGACGGCGCGCGGCGGCAGATCGACATGGCGCTCGACGCGGGCGTCAACGTGATCGACACCGCTGACATCTACACCGCCGGCGCGTCCGAGGAGCTGGTCGGGAGGGCGCTTGAGGGCCGCCGCGACCGGGTGCTGCTCGCGACCAAGGCGCGGTTTGCGATGGGCAAGGGCCCGAACGACGCAGGGCTGTCGCGCCATCACCTGATCGAGGCCTGCGAGGCGAGCCTGCGCCGCCTGCAGACCGACCACATCGACCTCTACCAGGTCCACGAGTGGGACGGCCAGACCCCGCTCGAGGAAACGCTCGGCGCGCTCGAACATCTGATCCAGAGTGGCAAGGTCCGCTACGCCGGCTGCTCGAACTACGCCGGCTGGCAGGTGACCAAGGCACTCGGGATCGCCCAGGACCGTGGCCTGCCGAAGTTCGTCAGCCAGCAGGTCTACCTGTCGCTGCTGGAGCGCTCGGCCGAGTACGAGATCGTTCCGTCGGCGATCGACCAAGGTCTCGGACTGCTGATCTGGAGCCCACTCTCCGGCGGCTTGCTGTCGGGCAAGTACCGGCGTGGTCAGCCGCCGCCCGAGGGGGCGCGGCACGCCAGCGACTGGAGCGAGCCGCCGGTGTTCGACGAGGACAAGCTCTACGACACGGTCGAAGTGCTCGTCGAGATCGCCGAGGCGCACGGTGTATCCGCAGCGCAGGTCGCGCTCGCATGGCTGCTGGCCCGGCCGGGGATCACGAGCCTGATCGTTGGCGCGCGGACCGAGGAGCAGCTCGCGGACAACCTCGCCGCGGCCGAACTCGAGCTGACGCCCGACGAACACGCGCGCCTGGAGAAGGTCAGCCGCCCGCCGCTGATCTACCCGTTCTGGCACCAGCGCGCATCGGCGAGCGACCGGCTGAGCGCGGCCGATCTGTCGCTGATCGGCCCTTACCTGGACAGTTAGTGTCCCGAGACTAGGTCTTCAGCGGAAGCTTCGAGGTCGTGCTCTTGCCGGCGGTGTTCTTGAGCACGACCGTCAGCTGCATGCGCTTGAGGCGGTGATGCTTGGCGGCGCGTTTGAGCGCGCCGCTCTCCTTCAGCGAGCTCGGTCCGAGCTTGACCGACACGGTGTTGACCGCCTTGCGCAGCGTGATCACGAGTGCGCCGTGCCGCAGCGCGATCGACTTCAGCTTCGCGCCCTTGATCGAGACGCCGGTGAGCTTGAGTCGATGATGGACGCGGCGTCCGCGGAAGCTCAGACCGCGCGGCAGCTTGACCGTGAACGACTTGAGCTTGGCGTTCTTGCCGGCCGTCAGCTTGAAGCTGAGCGTCGGCTTGCCGAGCGCAAGGCCCGAGACCGCAGCCGACACGAGCCCCGGCCGTCCGCCCGGACTTGCGGTCGTGCCAGTCGAGCCGCCGGGCGGCGGCGGGCAGCCGGCGACCGTGAACGGAGTCGAAGTCGACGCGCCCTGCCCGGCCGCCGCGATCAGCGTGGCCGAAGCGATGCCGGACGCCGGATCGCAGCCGGTGAGGAAAGCGGAGTCCTTGCCGCCGATGAGCGTTACCCGTAGGTCGGTCAGCGGGATGTCGGGCAGGTTGTTGAACGTGGTCGTGTTGTTGGTCGCGACCGAGCCGACGAGTGTCAGCGCGAACGGCGGCGGGAACACGATTGTCAGCTCCGGCGCCGTGATCGTTCCGGTCAGGTAGTCGGTGCCGGTCAACGGCACGGGGTACAGCGGCGAGGTCGTGGTCGCGCTACCGACCGCCTTGCAGGTGCCCGACGCCGGGTTCGCACACAGCAGGTGGTCATTGAGCACAGCGGGCGCGTTAGCGACCAGGACCTTGGGGTCGAGCGACAGCGCCACGGACTTCGGCGTCGCCTGCGCCGGGCTGGCGGGCTGCGTGACGTCGGTCGTGATCTGGACCCCGAAATCGGCGGCGTCCTTGACCGCCGTGGCACTGATCGACGGGGTGAACGGGAGCCCCGAGCAGCCAGTGACGTGCAGCGGCGCCGCGACCGTCTTGCTCGTCGAGTCCGAATAGGAATCGGCGGTCACGTTCAAGTTCGCCGGCGTCGCCGGGCAGCTCGCCGGCATCCGCACGCCGTTCAGCGTCGTGTTGAGCTCCTGGACGGAGATCGGCACGTTCAAGCCGGCGGCCGAGTACGTGTCGGGGATGTTGGTGAGCGCAATCGTCACCCCGAATCCAGCGGGATCGCTCAACGGCCGCACGATGATTTCGCCCGGGGAGCCAAGCTCCGAGGTCTGGCCGTCGATCGTGACCTGCTGGGCGAGCCCGGCCAGATCACCCGGCTTCGGCGGCGCCACGAGGAAGAACGAGACGTCGCCGCTCACGGGGAGGCCGGCGAGCGTCGCGGTGACCGTGCCGCCGCCGACCTTGCAGGCGGCGATCGGCGATTGCGCGTGCAGGCAAGCGCCGCCGTCGATTGACGCGTTCGCCAGCAGGCCCGCTGGAAGGACAATCGTCAGGTCCTTAGGAGAGTCGCCGCCGGTGGGCGCGAACTTCAGGTCCATCCCGAGGTTGACCGTCGATGCGGCGCCGGTGCCCGCGCTCTGGTCAAGCGTCAAAGCCGGCGTGATCGACGCCGACGCCGCCGGAGCCAGGACGACCGCGGCCAAGCCGACGGCGAGGCTGATCAGAACCCGTCGTGTCATCGCGTTAAATCCCCCTGCGTCATCAGTCGTTGCCTCGGCCGCCCGGCGATTCTAGTGACTGTCAAGGGCATGTGAAGCAGTTGCCGGCCGCTACACTTTCTGGTAGTTGCCGACTCAACTAAGGAGTTGTCGTGGACGTTGAAATCTGGTCTGACATCGCCTGCCCGTGGTGCTACATCGGGAAGCGCCGGTTTGAGTCCGCGCTGTCGCGGTTCGAGCATCGCGACGACGTGCGCGTGACCTGGCGGAGCTTCGAGCTCGACCCCTCCGCGCCGCATGAGCGACCCGGCGATCGCGCGACGAGGCTCGCCGAGAAGTACGGGGTCACGGTCGAACAGGCGCGCCAGATGGAGCAGCAGGTCGTCGACGCGGCCGCGGGCGAGGGCTTGGACTTCCACTTCGAGATCGCGCGCAGCGGCGCCACGTTCGACGCTCACCGAGTCGTGCACCTCGCCGCCACCCACGGGCTTGGAGACGCGATGAAGGAGCGTCTGCTGCGGGCCTACTTCACCGAAGGCGAGCTGGTCGGCGACCACGACACGCTGGTGCGCCTCGGCGTCGAGGTCGGTCTCGACGAGGACGAGGTGCGCGAGACGCTGGCCGGCGACAGCTACGCCGACGCGGTCCGCGACGACGAGCGCACGGCCGGCGAGTTTCGGATCAGCGCGGTCCCGACGTTTGTCGTCGATCGCTCGATCGGCGCGTCCGGGGCACATCCGCCCGAGGCGCTGCTCGAGCTGCTTCAACAGGGCTGGGAGAACCGGTCACCGGTGAGCGTTGTCACCGGTGGTGAGTCCTGCGGCGTGGACGGCTGCTAGCAAGTAGGCGGATCGTGGGGATCCACTGCACCGAACTCGAACCCTGAACCGCGCGTGAGCGTCGCCACGGTCGACGCGCGCGCGACCGAACAGCAGCGCCCGACCGTCGGTCTGGTGCTGATCCTCGGCGCGCTGTCGGCGTTCGGGCCGTTGTCGATGGACATGTACCTGCCGGGGCTGCCGTCGCTGACGCGCGACCTCGGCACGTCGGCGTCGGCCGGGCAGCTGACGCTGACCGGCTGCATGCTCGGGCTCGCCGCGGGACAGCTGATCGCCGGCCCGATGAGCGACTCGCTTGGCCGCAAGCGGCTCGTACTCACGGGTCTGGCCGGCTACTCGGTGGCATCGATCGCGTGCGCGGCGGCGCCGTCGATCTGGTGGCTGGTCGGGCTTCGACTGATCCAGGGACTCGCCGGTGGCGTTGGCGTGGTGATCGCCCGAGCGATCGTGCGTGACCTGTTCACGGGCGCGACCGCGGCGCGAATGTTCGCGCTGCTGATGATGGTGATGGGCGTCGCCCCGGTCGTCGCCCCGCTGGTCGGGGGCCAGGTGCTGGCGCTGACCTCGTGGCGGGGGATCTTCGTCGTACTCACCGCGATCGGCATCCCGCTACTGGCGATCACTTGGGTCGCGCTGCCCGAGACGCTGCCGCCCGAGCGGCGTCACGGCGGCGGCCTGAAGTCGACGCTCGTGACGTTCGGAAGGCTCGTCCGCGACCGCAGCTACGCGCCTCACGCAGCGGCGGTCGCGCTCGCCGGCGGGACGCTGTTCGCCTACATCGCGGGCTCGTCGTTCGTGCTCGAGAACGTCTACGGAGCGTCGCCGCAGCTGTTCAGCCTTGTGTTCGCGATCAACTCCGCTGGGCTGGTCGCGATGTCGCAGCTCGGTGGCCACGTGGTCACGCGCGTCGGCGCGGCGCCGCTGCTTCGGCGCGGGCTCGCCGGGCTGGCTTTGGCTTCAAGCGCGGCGTTCGTGGTCACGATCGCGCACGCCGGGCTGGTGCCGCTGCTGATCTCGCTGTTCGCGATCCTCACGAGCCTCGGGATCGTGTTCCCGATCGGGACCGCCGCCGCACTCGCCGATCAGCAGGTGTCGCTGGGCGGCGCCTCGGCGCTGCTGGGGACGGGGCAGTTCGGGATGGGCGCGATCGTGGCGCCGCTCGTCGGGCTCGCCGGTCCCCACAGCGCGGTGCCGATGGGGATCGTGATCGGAGTCTGCGGCGTCAGCGCGTTCGCCGTCGACGCGGGGTTCTCGGCGAAGAACACGAGGGCATTTCCGGCCAGAGCCACTTAGCGCTCCCCACCGCAAACGGCGGGAAGCGCTTAGTAGAGTGCGCAATCTGTCCGTCCGTTCTCATCGCGAACGAAACCCGAGATGACAGCTACCACCGATACAGGCGTAACCGCCGGCGAGGTTCAGACGGTCGTCGCCGCTCGGCGGCTGTCGGGCGTCGGGCGCGTGTTCATCGGCGTGGGGCGTCCCTCGACCGCCGCGCTGCTCGCTCGGCGGGTCCACAACCCTGAGCTGATCCTCGTCTACGAGTCGGGCACGATCGGCGCCAAGCCCGAGCACATCCCGCTGTCGATCGGCGATGGCGAACTCGCGCTGACGGCCGACGTCGTCGTCTCGGTGCCGGAGATGTTCAACTATTGGATCGGCCCCGGGCGAATCGACGTCGCGTTCCTCGGCGCCGCGCAGATCGACCGCTACGCGAACCTGAACTCGACGGTGATCGGCGACTACGAGCATCCGAAGACGCGCCTGCCGGGCGCTGGTGGCGCGCCCGAGATCGCCTCGAGCTGCGGCGAGGTGATCGTGATCGCTCCGCACTCCAAGCGCACGTTCGTGGAGCGGCTGGACTTCGTTACGACGGTCGGCTTCGGCGACGGCCCCGGGGCTCGCGAGCGCCTGGGCTTCCAAGGCCGCGGGCCGAGCGCCGTGATCACCGATCTCGGCGTGCTCGAGCCTGATCCCGAGACCAAGCAGCTGGTACTCACCGAGATCCACCCGGGGGTCGAGCCCGGGCACGTGCGCGAGCAGACCGGCTGGGAGCTGGAGATCGCAAGCGACCTCCAGACCACGCCGCCGCCGACCGAGCAAGAGCTCACCGCGCTGCGCCAGCTCACCAGCCAATGAGCGTCGCCTACGTCCTCGACGCCGTTCGCACACCGTTCGGCCGGTACGGCGGCGGTCTGTCCGGCGTGCGCCCCGACGACCTCGGCGCACACGCCGTACGGGCACTGCTCGACCGCGCGCCCGAGCTCGACCCGGCCCAGATCAACGACGTCCTGTTCGGCGACGCCAACGGCGCGGGCGAGGACAACCGCAACGTCGCCCGGATGGCCGTGCTGCTCGCCGGCCTGCCGACGAGCATCCCCGGGGCGACAATCAACCGCCTGTGCGGCTCGAGCCTCGACGCCGCGATGCAGGCCAGCCGGATGATCGAGGGCGGCGACGCATCGATCGTGGTCGTCGGTGGGGTCGAGTCGATGAGCCGTGCGCCGTGGATCCTGCTCAAGCCCGAGCGCGCGTTCCCGCGCGGCCACGAGCAGCTGCACTCGAGCACGCTGGGCTGGCGGATGGTCAACCCGGAGATGCCCGAGCAGTGGACGATCTCGCTCGGCGAGAGCGCCGAGAAGCTCGCGCGGATCTACGAGATCTCGCGTGATGCTCAGGACGAGTTCGCGCTGCGCAGCCACCAGCGGGCGGCTGCCGCCTGGGACCAAGGGTTCTACGGCGAGTGGGTCGTGCCGGTGCCCGACACCGAGCTCGAGCGCGACGAGACAGTGCGGGCCGACACGTCGCTAGAGAAGCTCGCCAAGCTCAAGCCAGCGTTTGCCAAGGACGGCACGGTCACCGCCGGCAACGCGTCGCCGCTCAACGACGGCGCCGGCGCGATGCTGATCGCCGATGAGGCCGGCGCACAGGCGGCGGGACGCGAGCCGATCGCCCGGATAGTGTCGCGGGGCGTCGCCGCGGTCGATCCCGACGTGTTCGGCATCGCGCCCGTCGAGGCCGCGAACATCGCCCTCGAGCGCGCCGGAATCAGCTGGAAAGACGTGGCTGTGGTGGAATTGAACGAGGCGTTCGCGTCACAGTGCTTGGCTGACATCTCGCAATGGAAGGAGCTCGACCCAGACAAGGTGAACCCGAACGGCGGCGCAATCGCGCTCGGCCATCCACTCGGTGCGTCCGGAGTGCGCATCGTCGGTTCGCTGGCACACGAGCTCAAGCGCCGCGGCGGCGGTTATGGAGTGGCCGCGCTATGCATCGGCGTCGGGCAAGGCTTGGCAGTAGTACTGGAGGGATAGATGACTGACCAACTCGAGAACGAGACTCCCACGGAAACCGCGCTGTACGACCCGGTGAGCGAGACCCCGACGGCCTACGGTCGCGAGCCCGAGGGCGCCCATCCGCCGTTGGACTACCCGCCCTACAAGTCGACGGTGCTACGCCACCCCAAGCAGCCGCTGATCTACCTGCCGCAGACGATCACCGAGATCACCGGACCGCAGTTGGGCAACTCGCTCGTCGCCGCCGCCGACAACGACCTCACGACCCAGCACGACGGCGAGCCGATCGGCGAGCGGATCACCGTCACCGGGCACGTCTACGACACCGAGGGCAAGCCGCTGCGCGACACGCTCGTGGAGATCTGGCAGGCCAACGCGGCCGGGCGCTATCACCACCGCTGGGACCGCTGGCCGGCGCCGCTGGATCCGAACTTCCACGGCGCGGGCCGCTGCGTCACCGATGACGAGGGCCGCTACGCGTTCACGACGATCAAGCCGGGTCCGTACCCGTGGGGCAATCACTACAACGCCTGGCGCCCCGCGCACATCCACTTCTCGCTGATGGGGCGCGCGTTCGCTCAGCGGCTGGTGACGCAGATGTACTTCCCGGGCGACCCATTCTTCCCGTACGACCCGATCTTCAACTCGGTACGCGACGATCGCGCGCGAGAGCGGATGGTCTCGACGTTTTCGATCCACGACACCAAGCCCAATTGGGCCGCCGCCTACCACTTCGACATCTACCTTCGCGGCCCCGGCGCGAGCCCGTTCGAGGAGGAGCATTGATCTTCGAGACGACACCGTCACAGACGGTCGGGCCGTACTTCGCGATCGGGCTGCCGTGGGATCTCGGCCCCGAGGCCGTCTCACCCGACACCGCCGGAGCGATCCGGATCACCGGCACGGTCTACGACGGCGCCGGCACCCCGATGCCGGACTTCCTGCTCGAGACCTGGCAGGCCGACCCCGACGGAAGGTTCGCCGACCTGCACGGCTACGGCGGCCGCTCGGAGTTGCCGGGCTTCCGCGGGTTTGCGCGCTACGGCGTCGAGGAGGGCGATGGAAGGTTTGAGATCGTCACGATCAAGCCGGGGCAGGTGCCGGGTCCCGGGGAGACGATGCAGGCTCCCCACATCGACGTGTCGCTGCTCGCGCGCGGGATGCTCAACCGGGTCGTGACGCGGATCTACTTCGCCGACGAGACCGAGGCCAACGCCGCCGATCCGGTGCTGGGGCGGGTCCCCGCCGAGCGTCGCTCGACGCTGCTGGCGCAGCCGACCGCCAACGGCTACGCGCTCGACCTGCGGATTCAGGGCGAGGGCGAGACCGTGTTCTTCGCGGTTTGAGTCCGCGCGCCGCCCAGGTCGGACTCGATCCCCGCAACCGCTTCTCGCGCGAACGGCAGGAATTCACGCCGCAGCACCGTCATTGACGCGCGGCTGGCGTGCACTGAGACGTTGAGCGCGGCGACGACGACGCCGGAGGCGTCGCGGATCGGCACCGCCAGCGACCTGAGGCCCTCTTCGAGCTCCTGGTCGACCGCCGCGTATCCCTGCTTGCGGGTGGTCGCGAGGATCGCCCTCAGCGAGTCGCGGTCGGTGACGGTGCGCGCGGTCAGCGGACGCAGCTCGGTTCGCGACAGCCGCTCTTCGAGCGCTGCGTCGGGCAGCTGCGCGAGCAGCACGCGTCCCATCGAGGTCGCGTATGCCGGCAGCCGCGTGCCGACGGCGAGCGTGATGCTCATGATTCGCCGGGTCGGCACCCGGACGACGTAGACGACCTCGAGGTCGTCGAGCACCGAGACCGATGAGGACTCGTTGACCTCGGCGACGAGCGCCTCCATGTGCGGCTGGGCGACCTCCGGGAGTGACAGGCTCGACAGATACGCGTAGCCGAGCTCCAGCACCCGCGGACGCAGCGAGAAGCGTCCGTCGGCGAAGTTGACGTAGCCGAGCTTGACGAGCGTCAGTAGGAACCGCCGCGCGGCGGCCCGCGTCAGCCCGGTCTGGCGTGCGACGTCGCTAAGCGCAAGCTCGCGGTGGTCGGCGTCGAACGCGCGGATCACCGCCAGCCCGCGCTCGAGCGACTGCACGAAGTCCGAGTTGCGTGGTTGCTTCTCGCTCATGCTCGCCTGCCGAACGGGTCCTATGCGTGGACCACGTTCGGCATGCGAACAATATAAGCGTCAGTCGGTCAGAGCTTGATCGCGTTCTCGAGCGCCTGCGCGAGCAGCGACTGCCCGGCGTAGCTCGGGTGGATCCCGCAGCTGCCGGGCGTGCTGTTGAGCTGCGTGATCAGGCCCGCGCCGCAAGTGCTGCCGCCGAAGTGCGCGGCGCCCTTCTCGACCTGGCCGTAGCCGTCGGCGATCTCGACGTGGTACGGCTTGGCGGCTGCGTCCTGGACCTTGTTGAGGAGCTGGGACTGGGCGTTGATCGCCGCCGAGGAGTAGTCGAGTGAGTAGTAGTTGACGATCGCGATCTGGCCCTTGTAGTGAGCCTTGGTGCGGATCGAGCCGAGGATCTGGTGGACGTTGGCCGTCACCGTCCTTGCGACCGCGGCCTGCTCCGCTGCGCCGCAGCCGTCGCTGGTTGTCTCCTGGCAGACGAAGAAGTCGTTGGCGCCGATCATCAGCGACACCAGCGTGACGTCCTTGTGCGCCTTCAGGTAGGAGAGCGCAAACGCCAGCTGGGAGCCCTTGTAGTTGACGTGCAGCGGGAACTGGGTCCGGTAGCCCGGGGCCTTATTGCCCGGAGTGTTCTCACAGCCGTTGCTCTGGGCCGACGCGTTGACGAGGCTGGAGCTCGTCTCGCCCGAGCACGCCGCGTTTGCGACCTTCAGGCGCAGCTCGGAGCCGAGCAGCTCCGGGTAGCCGAGGAAGCTGGCCTGGTCGTGGTAGTTGGGCGCCGGCACGACGGTCGGCTCCATGTATCCGAACGTGACCGAATCGCCGAGCGCGAGGTAGCGCGTGCCCGGGGTTACGGGCAGCGGCGCGTGCGCCTTCGGCTTCGCACTCGCGGCGCCGGCGCACACGACCATCGTGGCCAGCACCAAAGCGGTGCAGACGGAAAACTTCATATGGGTACTCCTCCCTCTGGGTTCCGGCGACCCGGCCTAGCCGCCAACTGATCGCTGGGAAGCGGGAGAAATCCTACTGTTCGAGCGCGAGTTCCCGTTCGGCGGCCGAGCGGCCGCACGTGCGGTGCAGCAGGATCAGCATGCCGGCGAAGATGATGCAGTCGCCGATGCTGAGCACGTTCGGCAGCGGTCCAGGCACCGGAATCAGGTCGCCCAGCCACATCAGGTGCGGGTGCGCGAGCGGCGTCGCGTTGTGGTAGCCCGCGTCCTGCACCTCCCCCGCGATCCGCTCGGCCGCGCGCGACGCGGGCATCACGCCGCCGTTGGCGATGATCGCGATCACGTTCGAGGCCGCACCGGCAGCGATCACGCGAACGCCGGGAATGTGCACGTTGGCCAGCAGGAACGCCGCGAGCAACGCGTAGGTCAGCAGGTGCACGGCGGAGTGCAGGGTGTGGTGGCCCTCGGGAACAATCGTCGTGATCACGACCTGGAGCGCGAGTGCCGCCGGGGCAGCCCACAGCCACCGCAGCCGGAGATGCGCCAGGCGACTGAGCTTGCCGCCGGTGAGCGGCACGCTGACGAGGCAGAAGGCTGCGAGCAGGAACAGGATCATGCCGCCGACCTCAGCTGCTCGTCGACCTGGGTGAGTCGGCTGCGCTCGCGCAGCCAGACGGTTGCGTCGTCGGCGGGGAGCGGCTTGGAGATCCCGAAACCCTGCACGGCGTCACAGCCGAGATCCTGAAGCTCGGGCATCAGTGCCAGGTCTTCGACGCCCTCGGCGATCGCGCGCAGGCCGAGGTGGTGAGCGAGGTCGATCGTCGAGCTGACGATGATCGTCTCACTCGAGCCGGCGGCCATCTTGCTGACGAACGACTGGTCGATCTTGATCTCGGACACGGGAAGGTCGGCCAGGTAGGCCAGCGACGAGTAGCCCGTCCCGAAGTCGTCGATCGAGATCTCGATGCCCAGCCGGTCAAGCTCGCGTAGTACCGCGCGGGCAGTGACCGGGTCGGCGATCAGCGTGCTCTCTGTGATCTCGAGCTTGAGGCGATTCGCCGGGACGCCCGCCTGCTCGAGCGCGCTGACGACGAGCTTCGGGAAGCTCTCGTCGACGAGCACCCGGGTCGAGACGTTGACGGCTACGACGACGTCGATGTCGGCCGCCCGCCAGCGCGCAACCTGGTCGAGCGAGATGTCGAGCACGCGCTGGGTCAGCGGCTTGATCAGGTTGGTCAGCTCAGCGATCTCGAGGAACGAGGCAGGCGTCAGCAGGCCAAGCTCGGTGTGCTCCCAGCGCACCAGCGCCTCGACCGACAGTACGTCGCCGGTATGGAGGTCGAGCACCGGCTGGTACCAGACGATGATCCCTTCGGTGTCGATCGCCGCGCGCAGGCTGGCGGTGAGCGCCAGACGCGCGGGGCTGTTGTGATCGTGACGCTCGTCGTAGAGGGCCACGTCGATGTGTGCTCCCTTCGCGCGGTACATCGCGACGTCGGCCTTCTGGACGAGCGTCTCAACGTCGGTGCCGTCCTCGGGGTAGAGCGCGATCCCGACGCTCCCCTGGGCGTCGACCTCGATGTGCTCGAGCTCAAACGGGGACCGCAGCGCATTCGCGACCTTCTGGGCGAGCTCGAGCGAGGACTCACGGTCGCGACCGTGGCTGAAGATTGCAAACTCGTCGCCACCGAGCCGGGCGATTGACTCGTCGTCGCCGAGCTGTGCTCGAAAGCGCTCAGCGACCTGCTGCAGAAGCAGGTCGCCGTAGGCGTGGCCGAGCGTGTCGTTGACCTCTTTGAACCTGTCGAGGTCGACGAGCAGCAGACAGGAGGGCTGGGCGTCTGACTTGAGCGTGTCCTCGACCGCCTCGCGGAAGGCGGTTCGATTTGGCAGCCCGGTGAGCGGATCGTGTCGCGCGGCATGCTCGCTGCGCGCTCCCTGCCAGACCGCGTGGTGAATCGCGACGACCGGGGCAAGGAACAGCGGTACCAGCAGTACCGAGTAGGCGACCGCGGCGACCACGATCGGTGCCAGACAGAGCATCGCGCTTCCGGCTACGACCACGAACCAGAGGTTGTTCGCGAAGTATCTGACGATCGGGACTTCCTGGTAGATCGCGACGGCGATGTTGACGATCCCGGTATTGACCACGAAGAACACGGCCGAGCCGATCAGCAGCGCCGGCAGCTGACTGGCGGCGAATGGGTGAGCCGACCCGACTCCGGATGTCGCCGACAGCAGTCTCATCACGAGCATCGCGGCCGCCATCGAGAGCGTGTACTGCCCGAGGTTGAACCGCGCGCGCCAACCGTTCTTGCCCGAGGCGATGTCCTGGATGACCGATGCCAGGCACTGGGCGATCAGCGCGGGTCCGAGGCCTCCCGCGAGCAGCAGGGCCATCGAGAAGGCGGTCGAGAGCGTGATCTCCTCGTTGTCGCCGCGGCGCGGGATCCTGACCGGGAGCATTTCCCCGAGCAGGACTCCGGCGGTCAGCGAGGCGAAGGTAAAAGGTTGCTTGGCGATGTAGTCCAGGTCCATCGACCCGTGCATCGCGAGGACCACGGCGCATCCCAGGATGAACACCGAGGCGCAATAGATCCGGACGGTGGGGAGGCGAAGGGACATAGGACTCGGGGGGTTGCGTTGGGCGCGCGCCGCTCTAGCTGCGGCGCGCGCCCATCGCGGTCTAAATGAACTTGCTAGCCGCTCCGGACGCGACGACGACTGCAACAACAGCCGTGAGCACGGAACAAGCGCGGTAGACGTGGAACTTCTTCATCTGTACCTCCTTGCACAGAGCGCCCTGTCTTTCAGAGCGCTTTGCCTCGTCGAATCGGCAATTGCTGTCGAAAACGTGAGCCCGTACAAGGATTTTGGACGCGGCTTGCTAAACGACTCTTTTGTCGTTGATCGGCGCGCCGGCGCGGGAGTTAAGGGCGGCGCGGCTAGGCCGACGGCCAGTCGCCGTCTGAGAGCTTGGAGAGCGCGACGGAGAGGGCCTGGGTGCCCTTCTCGCCGAGGCCTTGGCCCTGCGCGGCAACGTACAGCTGCTCGGCGAGCGCCGTGCCCGGGAGCGCCAGCTTCATCCGGCGCGCCTCGGCAAGGGCGATGCCGAGGTCCTTGACGAAGTGGTCGATCTTGAAGCCGGGCTCGAGGTCGCCGCGGAGGATCCGCGGGCTGTAGTTGGTCAGCGACCACGAGCCTGCGGCGCCGCCCCCGATCGTCGCGATCGTCTGCTCGAGGTCGAGCCCCGCGCGATGCGCGTACAGCAGCGCCTCGCAGAGCGCGATCATGCCCGAGGCGATCGCGATCTGGTTGACCATCTTCGTATGCTGGCCCGAGCCCGGCGGGCCGAGGAGCTTGATCGTCTGCCCGAGGCTTCCGAACAGGGGCTCCGCCCGCTCGAACGCGACCGGCTCGCCCCCCACCATGATCACGAGCGTGGCGTTGCGCGCGCCGACGTCGCCGCCCGACACTGGCGCGTCGAGCGACTGCACGCGCTGCTCGGCGGCAGCGTCGTGGATCTCGACCGCAAGCGCGGGCTCGCTGGTGGTCATGTCGATCAGCAGCGACCCGGGCTGCATCACTCCGAGAATCCCGTCCTCGTCGAGCACCACCTCGCGCACGTCGATCGGGTAGCCGAGCATCGTGAACACGACCTCGGCGTCGGCGGCGAGCTCCGCGGGCGAGTCGTACCAGGTGGCGCCATTGTCGATCAGCGACGAGGCTCGCTGTTTGGTGCGGTTGTAGACGCCGACGTCGTGGCCGGCTTTCAGCAGATGACCGGCCATCGACGACCCCATCACGCCGGTTCCGATCCAGCCGATCCGAGTCACGGGGCGGAAGCTATAGCACTCTGGTGGTTGGCGGCCAGGAGGCGAGGTGAGGCGGCGACCGCCACCCGCCGCCCTACCCCGCCAGCTCCTCGATCCGCCGCGCCAGGAACCGCCGTTCCGGCTCGGAGCTCGCGAGCTCGAGCGCACGCCGGTACGCCTCACGCGCCTCGTCGCCGCGCCCCAAGCGCCGCAGCAGCTCGCCGCGGGTCGAGTGCAGGTAGCGGTAGTCGGGCAGATCGAGTCTGTCGACGAGCCCGAGCGCGCGCTCGGGCGAGCCGGCCTCGGCGATCGCGACGGCGCGGTTGAGCTCGACAACCGGCGAGCCGGTGAGCTCGGAGAGCTGCGTATAGAGCACGGCGACCTCGCCCCAGTCGACGTGCTCCTCGATCTGCAGCGAGGCGATCGCGGCCTGCAGCACGTACTGCCGGCGACCGCGCAGCGCGATCGCCCGGTCGAGCGTCGCGCGGGCGGCGGCGACCTCGCCCATGTCCCACAGCGAACGGTCCTGGTCGGCGAGCAGCACCAGCTCGTCGCCATGAAACCGCGCGTTGCGCCGCGCGTGGTGGAGCATCATCAGCGCCACCAGCCCGTGGGCCTCGGGCTCGTCGGGCATCAGCTCGGCGAGCAGGCGGCCGAGCCGGATCGCCTCGGCGGCGAGGTCGACGCGGCCGGCGTAGCCCTCGTTGTAGATCAGGTAGACGACCGCGAGCACGGCGTCGAGACGGTCCGGAAGCAGGTGGTCAGACGGGATCGAGAACGGGATTCCGGTCGCCTTGATCTTCGACTTGGCGCGCGTTAGGCGGCGCTTCATCGTCTCCTCGGACACAAGGAACGCGCGCGCGATCTCCTCGGTCGTCAGCCCGCCGAGAGCGCGCAGCGTCAGCGCCACCTGGGCCTCGGTCGCGAGCGCCGGGTGGCAGCAGGTGAAGATCAGCTCGAGCCGCTCGTCTTCAATCGGCGAGTCGTCGATCTCTTCCACGGTGGCCTCTGCGATCTCGAGCAGCTGGATCTTCTCCGCGAACGTGCGCGCGCGGCGCAGCCGGTCGATCGCGCGGTTACGCCCGGTCGTGACCAGCCACGCCACCGGGTTTGCCGGCGTACCCTGCACCGGCCAGCGCTCGGCTGCGATCGCGAACGCGTCTTGGGCGGCGTCCTCGGCGAGCTCAAAGTCGCCGAGGAAGCCGACCAGGCTGGCGAGGACTCTGCCCCACTCGTCGCGGAAGACCTGCTCGATCTGCAGTTCAGCGCTCCACGACCGGACGCACCTCAACCGAACCGCCGTAGCGAGCGGCGGGGATCCGCGCCGCCAGCTCGAGCGCCTCGTCGAGGTTGCCAGCATCGAACACGTAGTAGCCGCCGAACACTTCCTTGGTGTCGGCAAACGGGCCGTCGGTAGTCAGCGTCTTGCCGTCCTCGACGCGGACCGTAGTCGCGGTCGCAATCGGCTGCAGCTGGGCGCCGTCGATGCAGCGCGAGTCCTCAGCCAGCGCCGTGTACTCCCCGTACATCCCGTTGCGCTCTTCGTCGCCGACGCCATCAAGCGCGCCGGGGATCTCGTAGATCAGCAGTGCGTACTTCATCTCGACCTCCTAGCAAGAAGATGTTGTGTCGCCCGGTAGACGAACGAATCGCTCGTCAGGGGACAGCACGCTCAGGGCTTGGCAAGCGCTTCGAAATTCTCGTACAACCGCGGCTCGTCGAACCGCTCGCGCAGGCGCATCGCCGCAGGACCAACACGCTCCCACAGTCCCTCGATCCACAGCCACTCGGTGATCAACTCGGCGCTGAGCAGACCGCGCCTGGTCAGCGTCCCAATCGTCTCCCCGAACATCAACATCGTCCGCACCGCGTCGTCCTCGTTGGCGTCGGCTGCCTGAGAATCGAAGTCATCGGCGAACAGCTCCGGCATCGAGTCCCAGACCCCTAGCGAGGTCCCCCATTGGGCGAGCTGGATCATCAGCTGCGCATCTGCCTGAGTCGGCGAACTCATCGCGACTTTCTCCTCTACTCCGGTCTATATAGGCCCCCCTTAGGCGACAAGCAAGATACACCCAGAATGCCCAGGTTTTCGGGATGTTTCGAGCGCAACACAGGTCCTCCCTAGACTCTCGTTCCGAGTGCGCACACGTAGGCTCATGTTGCTCGCGCTGCTGATGACGCTCGGGCTCCCGGTGGCGGCGTGCGGCGGGTCCAGCTCACCGACGACTACGCAGCAGAGCGCGGCGACGACCAGCCCGACGGGTGCGGCGAGAGCCGCGAAGGGCATGCGGCTCGTGCGCGTCGGCCAGTTCCACGCGCCGACCTACCTCGCGGGCGCTCCGGGCGATACGCACCGAGTGTTTGTGGCCGAGAAGGCGGGACGGATCATGGTGATCGTCAACGGGCACACGCAGTCGCGACCGTTCCTCGACATCACGCACCAGGTCCAGTCCGGCGGCGGCGAGCAGGGGCTGCTCTCGATCGTGTTCGCTCCGGACTACGCCAACAGCCACCGGTTCTACATCGCTTACACGCTCGCCAACAACGACGTGCGCGTGGCCGAGTACGAGCGCGCGGCCAACAGCCCCAACGTCGCGAACGCCGCGAGTGCGAAGGTCGTGCTGACGGTCTCGCACCGCTACTCCAACCACAACGGCGGCCAGCTCGCGTTCGGGCCCGACGGCGATCTGTATGTGGGAATCGGCGACGGCGGCAGCGAGGGCGACCCGATGAACCTCGGGCAGAACACCTCGGTGCTCGACGGCAAGATCCTGCGGATCGCCCCGCGCGCCAGCGGCGGCTACTCGATCCCGTCCGGCAATCCGTTCACCGGCAAGCCTGGCAAGCGGCCCGAGATCTGGGCCTACGGCCTGCGCAACCCCTGGCGATTCTCGTTCGACAGCAAGACGGGCGACCTGATCGTCGGCGACGTCGGCCAGAACAAGTACGAGGAGATCGACTTCGCGCGAGCGGGTACCGGCCGCGGCGCCAACTACGGCTGGAGCAGCTTCGAGGCGCGGTCGCGGTTCAAGCCCGGCAACGCTCCGGGCGCGGTGTTCCCGGTGCTCGTCGCCCCCCATACGGCGGGCTACTGCGCGATCATCGGCGGCTACGTGGTGCGCGACCGATCGCTGCCCTCGCTCGACGGCCGCTATCTGTTCGGCGACGACTGCAAGCCGCAGATCAACTCCGTCAGGCTGAGCCAGGGGCACGCAACGGGCAACCGGTCCACCGGCCTCTCGGTGCCGCAGATCTCTTCGTTCGGGCAGGACGCCGCCGGGCACATTTACGTCGTGTCGCTCTCCGGGCCCGTTTACCGGATCGCCCCGAGATAGCCGGTGGCGATTCGCGCGCTCGTGTTCGACGTGTTCGGCACTCTGGTCGACTGGCGCTCGGCGATCTCGCGCACGTTCGCCGCCAGCGGGCTACAGGTCGACTCCGACGAGCTGGCCGACGACTGGCGCGCGCGGTACGTGCCGATCCTGCGCGAGGTCAACGAGCAGGCGCGGCCGTGGGGAGACTTCGACGAGCTGCACCACGCGACGCTCGAGGCGCTGCTCGCCGACCGTGGGCTCGAGCTAGATAGCGAGGCCCGCGACAAGCTCGTCGGTGCCTGGCACGCGCTGGACCCGTGGCCCGACGTGCGCTCGGGGCTCGAGGAGCTGCGCAGCGACCGCGTCGTGGCGACGCTCTCCAACGGCCACGTGGCCCTGCTCGTCGATCTCGCTCGCCACGGCGACCTGCGGTTCGACTGCGTGCTGTCAGCCGAGTTCGCGCGCGCGTACAAACCGGCGGCGGTCGTCTACCAGACGGCAGCGCGGTTGCTGTGCCTCGAGCCCGACGAGGTGATGCTCGTCGCCTGCCATCCCTGGGACCTCGCCGGCGCCCGTAAAGCCGGGCTGCGAAGCGCGCTCGTCAACCGCCCGCTCGAATACGGGCCTGGTTCTCCCGCGCGCGAGGACCCAGAAGCCGACCACGTCGTCGACGACCTGCACGAGCTCGCCGCGAGCTTGCGGGACTGACCGCGAGAGCGTCCGGACGCGTGCGCTAGGCGGCGGTGAGCACGACCGGGCCGCCGTCGGCGACCATGATCGTGTGCTCCTCGTGGCTCGACGGCGCACCGTCGACGGAGCGAACCGTCCAGCCGTCGTGCTCGACCGCGATCCGCGCGTCGCCGGCGGTGAGCATCGGCTCGATCGTGATCACGAGCCCATTGGTCAACCGTCGCGTGGCCCTGGGCGCGGGCCAGTTGAACACGGTCGGCTCCTCGTGCATCTGCCGGCCGATCCCGTGACCGGTGAGCTCGCGGAACACCCGAAAGCCGCGCTTGCGTGTCGCGCTTTCGATCGCAGCGCCGACCTCGGTGAGGGTCGCGCCCGGCTGCGCGGCGCGGATCCCGGCGGCGAGTACGTCGCGCGTCGCCGACATCAGCCGCTCGCTGCGCCAGTCTGTCGGCCCGACCGACACGGTCGTCGCCGCGTCGGCGTGGTACCCATCGAGCTCGGCGGCGACGTCGAGCGTGACCAGCTCGCCGGGGCGCAGAACGCGCTCGCCCGGGATTCCGTGCACGACCTCGTCGTCGACGCTAATGCAGATCGACCCCGGATAGCCGTAGGTCAGGATCGGACCCGAGCGCGCACCTTGCGATGCCATGTGCTCGGCGGCAATCCGATCGAGCTCGCCGGTGCTGACTCCGGGCGCAACCGCCGCCTTGACAACCTTCAACGTCTCAGCGACGACGCGGCCGACGCGACGCAGCCCCTCGAGCTGTTGTGGCGTGTCGACTGACATAAATCGAGCGTAGCGCTAGGGCCTACGGTCGCTTGAATCCGGCGCGTGCGCGCGCCACGACGGCGTGCGCGTCGCAGCCGCCGAGGTGGTCGTTGACCAGTCCCATCGCCTGCATGAACGCGTAGACCGTGGTCGGCCCGACAAACCTCCAGCCGCGGCGCTTGAGGTCCTTGGCAAGCGCCTTTGATTCCGGCGTCAGCGACAGCTCGCCGAGCGCCCCCCGGTCAAGCGGGCGGTTGCGCTCGGCCGGCTCAAACCTCCACACGTAGGCTGCCAGCGACCCCTCGGCTTCGACGAGCTCGACGGCGCGCTGCGCGTTGTTGACCGACGCCTCGATCTTCAGTCGGTTTCGGACGATCGAGCTGTCATCCATCAGGCGCGCGATGTCGCCAGCGCCGAAGCTCGCGACGCGGTGAAAGTCAAAGCCCTTGAACGCCCGCCGGAAGTCCTCGCGCTTCCGCAGGATCGTCAGCCACGAGAGTCCGGCCTGGAACCCTTCGAGCGTCAGCTTTTCGAACAACGTCACGTCGTCGGACACGGGAAAGCCCCACTCGGTGTCGTGGTAGACGCGGTAGTCGGGCGTCGAGTCGCCCCACCAGCAGCGCGCGACCCCGTCCTCGCCGCGGGAGATCCCGTCGTCGCTCACCGTTCCCCCCCGGGCACGGCGCGCGCGAGGCACAGCTTGGTCACGATCGGCAGCGTCAGCGTCCCGCCGTGGCGGTCGACCACCTCGGCGACCGCGGCGTACAGCGCATCGCGCGTGTCGTCGGGCAGCAGGATGTGATCCTGCGAGGTGCCGATCAGCTCGACGTAGCGTTCGGATCCGTACTCGCCGATGGACTCATAGAAGCGGACCTCGGGATCCTCGAGGCCAACCGCCTCGCCGATCTCCGCCTCCCAGTCCTCCCACCGGTCGGGGGCGATCTCGCTGCCAGGGTGCATCGGGCCGGGATCCGGGCCGAAGTCGGGCGCAGTACGGGCGTACGTGTTGCGCAGCTCGTCGCGAAGCTCGCAACGGTCCCAGTCCGGGCGGTTCCAGAACACCGCGAGCAGGCCGCCGTCGCGCAGCGCCGCGCGAGCGTGAGCACAGCGGACCTCGGGCGCGACCCAGTGCCAGGCCTGCGCGGAGAACACGAGGGCGGACCCGTGCTCGGGCCCGCGCCAGTCCTCGAAGTCGCACTGCTCGAACGTCACGCCGTCGAACTCGGCGCATCTGCGGCGCGCGAACGTCGCCATCTCCGCGCTGGGCTCGATCGCGTGAACGGTGACGCCGCGGCGCGCGAACATCTCCGTCGCCTTGCCGGTGCCGGCGCCGACCTCGAGCGCGCTTCCCGACGCCGGGACGCCCGACAGCTCAACGACGTCGGCGACCAGCGCGTCCGGGTACGCCGGGCGCACCCGGTCGTAACGATCCGCCACCTCGCCGAACGCCATTCGCGGTTGCCGGGTCATTGGATCGCAGTCAATCAGGCGCTCGTGTCACGATGGCGGCCGATGAAGCAGTACTACGACCACCGCGCTCCCGAGTACGACGACTGGTACCTCGGCATCGGCCGCTTCGCGGACCGCGAACGCCCGGGCTGGGAGCAGGACCTGCGCTCGCTCGAGCAGACGCTCGCCGCGCTGCCGCCGGCGCGGACGCTCGACGTCGCCTGCGGCACTGGGTTTCTGACGCGGCATCTTCGTGGCGAGATCACGGGCCTTGACCAGAGCGAGCGGATGCTCGCGATCGCCGGCGAGCGAGTGCCCGATGGGAACTTCGTCGCCGGCGACGCGCTGTCGCTGCCGTTCGCAGACGACGCGTTCGAGCGGCTGATCACGGCCCACTTCTACGGCCACCTCGAGGACCCCGATCGCTCCAGATTCCTCGCCGAGGCCCGGCGGGTGGCGGCCGAGCTGGTCGTCGTCGACGCCGCGCTGCAGCACGATCACGCTCCCGAGGAGTTTCAGGAGCGAGTGCTCAACGACGGGTCGCGCTACGAGGTCTACAAGCGCTTCTTCGATCCCGAGTCGCTCGTCGACGAGCTTGGCGGCGGCACCGTCGTGCACGCCGACCGCTGGTTCGTCGTGGTCAGCTCGCCGCGCTGAGCATCTGCGCGTCGGGCGTCAGCGACGTCAGGTGCGCGTCGGTGTAGCGGCGGGCAACCTCGCTCAGCACCCTCAGCATCGTCTTGGCGGCCGGTGCGACGCCAGGTCCACTGGTCGTCGCGGCCACAACCTTGCGCGCGGGGCTGCGCGGCGACAGGTCGCGAACGATGATTCCGGGGCGCACGCGCGTCAGTGCCAGCCGCGGAATCAGCGCGACACCGACGCCGGCGGCGACGAGACCCTGGACGGTCTCGTAGTCGTCGCTCTCGAACGTGACGTTGGGTTCAAAGCCCGCCGCCAGGCACGAACGAACCACGTGTCGCGCGCACGGGCTCGGCGCGGATGTCTGCACCCAGTCCTCGTTGCGCAGGTCGGCGAGCGTCAGCGCTCGCTTGTCGACGAGCGGGTGGGCCGCCGGCAGCGCGACGTGCATCGGGTCCTCCAGCAGCCCGACCGATCGCAGGCCCGCCCCGGGCCGCTCCCTGACTCCCGGAAACTCGAACAGCAGCGCGAGATCGAACTCGCCGGCGCGCAGGCGCGGGCCGATCTCCTCGGGCTCGCCCTCGGCGAGCGTCAGGGCGACGTCGGGATGGCGCTCGCGGAAGGTCGCGATCGCGAGCGGCATCAGGGTCGCGCCGGCGGAGGGAAACGACGCCATCCGCAGCCTGCCGATGCGCACCCCGAGCACGGCTGCAAGATCCGTCTCAGCCGCGTCGATCTGGCCGAAGATCGCCTCCGCATGCTCGACCAGCGTTGCGCCCGCGGCGGTCGGCCTGACGCCTTGGCGGTCGCGCACGACGAGCGTCGTCCCGGTCTCCGCCTCGAGCCGTGCGATCGCCTGGGATACGGCCGATTGCGTATACGACAGCGCCTCGGCTGCGGCCGAGAACGAGCCGCGCCCCACGACCTCGGTCAGGACCCGCAGGCGACCCACGTTCAGCATTAGCAAAGCTTATCTCAGACATGAGGAACTTCATTCGTAGTAATACAAGGTCGGTGAAATGCTGCCGCCGAACAGTCAACGAATCGAACCCGACGGAAAGACTGGAGGCCGCGGATGGCTGCCAAGGCGATCGTCTCCTACGACGACACTCACAACGACCACGACGCGCTGTCGCTCGCCCGTGTGCTCGCCGGCGCCGGCGCCGAGCTCACACTCGCCTACGTGCGCCACACGACTCAGTCTTCGCGCGAGCGCGAGGAGCTCGAGGAAAACGAGGCACAGGCGCTGCTCGAACGTGGCGCGCGGTGGCTCGACGACATCGAGGTCGACCGCCAGGTCGTCGTCAGCGGCTCGACCGGCGAAGGACTGAAATGGCTCGCCGAGCGCGACGACGCCGACATCGTCGTGTTCGGCTCGGACTACCGCACGGCCGCCGGCCACGTCGCGCCGCAGGGCTCGACCTGGAAGCTGCTCGAGGGCGGCACCGCCGCCGTCGCGATCGCACCCGCCAACTACCGCAGCAACCGCGACCCGCAGATCGGCCGGATCGGCCTCATCGTCACACCGGGCGATGACATCGCGATCGAGACCGCGCGCGACATCGCCGAGCGCTTCGACGCGACACTGTCGCGCGACGAGCGCCACGTCGACATGCTGATCGTCGGCTCCCGCGCCGAGGCGCACGAAGGCCGCGTGATGCTCAGCTCACAGGCGCAGAACGAGATCGAGAACGCGACCTGCCCGGTGCTGGTGCTGCCGCGCGGCGTGCGGATCCACTTCGCGCCGCCGATCTACGTCGCCTGATCGCCTAGCCGCTCCCCCACCCACGCCGGAGTGGGGAGCACTAACGTCAGTCGTGTGCGAACGCTGGTCATCTCCGACCTGCACCTCGGCGCGCGCCTGCAGAACAGCGTGCTCACCCATCCCGCGCCCCAGCGGCGGCTGCTCGACGCGCTGTCAGATGTAGATCGCCTGGTGCTTCTCGGCGACGTAGTCGAGCTGCTCGAGGGGCGCGCCGGGCACGCGATCCCGGTCGCCCGGCCGGTGCTCAACGCGATCGGGGACCGGCTCGGATCCGAGCGTGAGGTGATCCTCGTGCCCGGCAACCACGACCGCCAGCTCGTCGCGGCGTGGGTGCGTTCGCAGGGCGCGGCGCTGGCCCCCGACGCCGCCGTGCCGCTCGACGCGACCCCGGCGCTCGCCCAGGTCACCTCGTGGCTGGCGCCCGCGCGCGTGCGCGTGCAGTATCCGGGTGTGTGGCTCAGCGACCGCGTGTATGCGCTGCACGGCCACTACCTCGACCGCCATCTGCTGCCCGTCTCGGCGTTCGGGATCGCGCGCGGGCTACTCGGGCGCCTGCCGCGCGAGAGCGCCATCCCGATTGACTACGAGCGCGCCGGCGGACCGTCGGCGACGCGCCTGGAGGCGTGGCTGACGCGGTGGCTGCCGCGCCCGCTCGCGACGCTCGTCGAGGATGCCGCCGAGCTGATGCGCGCGGCGACGATGCCGCGAGTCCCCAAGCACGTGTTCGACCGGCGGATGGCGCCGCTATTGGCTGCCGTGCTCGGGATGCAGATGCGCCGGGCGGCGATTCCGGCGCTCGCGCGGGTCGTGCACAGCCTCGGGATCGAGGCCGATTGGGTGCTGTTCGGGCACGTGCACCGACTCGGGCCACTGGACAGCGACATCACCACGCAGTGGCAGGGCGTCGGCGGGCGCCCGCGCATCGCGAACACCGGCTCGTGGACGTACGAGCCGCTGCTGCTTCATCGCGCAGCGCCGCAACATCCATATTGGCCCGGAGGCGCGCTGCTGCTCGAGGACGACCAGGACCCGCGCGCGATCGCGCTGCTCGGCGACCTGGAGCCCTCAGATCTCCACTAGCGCGCCGACCCGGAGACTCGAGCCACTAAGCGATCACAAGATGGCTGTCGCCGAACTCGTGCCACAGGTATCCGCACTCGAGCGCCGCATCGTAGGAGCGCGCGAGCAGCTCGGGACCAGCGGAGGCTTCGAGCATCTCCAGGTGACTGGCCTCGGGCTCGTGCCAGCCGGTGATCATCCCGTCGACGAGCCACAGCCCGCGCTGGGGAGTGATCACGAGGTTGGTCCAGCCCGCTGCCGCCTCGATGCTGCCGTCGGGCTGAGCGACGGTCTCGAGCGCGCGCACGACGGTCGTTCCGACCGCGACCACGCGTCCTCCCCATCCGTGGACGGCGCGCACGACCGACGCGGTGAAGTCGGGGACCTCGAAGCGCTCGGCCAGCGGCGCCTCGTGGCGCTCGGGCGAGGACACGCCGGCGTGCAGCGTGATCGGGGCGAACAGCACGCCGCGCGCAGCCAGCCGCGTGATCAGCCGCCCGCTGAACGGCCTGCCGGCGCTCGCCATCTCGGCGCTTCCGGGCGTCGTCGCGTACACGTTCTGGTAGGCACCCAGCGGCCAGCTGCCTGAGACGTAGCCGTAACGGATCGGGCGCCCATGGCGGTCGAGGTAGTCGAGCACCGATCCGGGAGTGTCAACGCGTGCGAGCATCAGCCTCGCGCCCGACGCGTACGGCGCGACCAGCTCGAGTGCCGTGCCGCCATCCAGGCGCAGCCCCTCGCCCACGCGCCCGGGCACCGGACGCCCGCCGTCGGGGCTGCGCAGCTCGACCACCCACCAGTCGTCGGCTAGCCGCGGCGCAGGGGTCGCGAAGTGGACCGTCACGGGCTCGCCGTTGGCGCGTGTGCCGGACACGGCAGCCGGGATCGTTGCCGAGACGTTGACCACGAGCAGGTCGCCCGGCTCGAGCACGTGGTCGAGCTCGCTGAACCGATGGTGCTCGACCGAGCAGTTCGAGCGCCGGGCGACGAGCAGCCGGACCTCGTCGCGAGCGAGGCCGCGTTCCTCGGCAGGCTCGCGCGCCTCGAGCACCTCGGGCACGGCGAACGCGTACGCGGTCACGAGCTCACCGCGGTGACGGCGGGCTCGGGCAGACCCTTGGCCCGGTAGCGGCCGCTGGGCAGCCGGCCCTCGATCAGCGCCAGCAGCCCCGGGACGCTTTCCTCGGGCGACGGCCGGTCGGAGATGTCCTCACCGGGGAACGCCTCCTGGTGCATCTGCGTGCGCATGTCTCCAGGATCGGCCGCGTACACGCGAAGCGTCGGCTGCTCGGCGGCGAGGATCGCCGTGAGCTGTTCGAGCGCCGCCTTCGAGGATCCGTAGCCGCCCCAGCCCTCGTAGGGCTCAACCGCGGCGTCGGACGTGACGTTGATGATGCAACCCCCGTCAGGGAGGCGTGGCACAACCAGCTGTGCCAGCGCGAGCGGCGCCAACACGTTGACGCGATACACGCGCTCGAACTCGTCGAGCGGATACTGAGCGAGCGCAGGTTGCGGGCTCGGGCCGAGCACGCTCGCGTTGTTGACGAGCAGGTCGAGCTCGTCGCCTGCCGCTTCGACGAGCGCGCCGCGATGCCAGTCATCGGACACGTCGCCAGGGACGGCGACTACTTCGGTGATTGCGCCTAGCTCGCGTGCGACTCGCTCGAGCTCGGCCGTCCCGCGCGCGTCGATGACGAGCGCCCAGTCGCGCTGGGCTAGGGCACGGGCGAGCTCAAGGCCGAGGCCACGGGAGGCGCCGGTGATGATTGCGATTGGCATGCCCGGGACCGTAGGCCGGGTGCGGTCCCGGTTACCAGTGTCAATTGGACCTAGGACCTAAGTCGCGCCCGCCCTACCGACGAGACCTTCTTCGACCGCGAGCAGCGCGGCCTGGGTGCGGTCGGTGACACCGAGCTTGGCGAGCAGGTGCCCGACGTGGGTCTTGACGGTCTTCTCGGAGATCCCGAGCGCCAACGCGATCCGTTTGTTGGACTGTCCGCGCGCGATCAGCTCCAGCACGTCGCGCTCGCGCCGCGTCAGCTGCTCTGGCTGCTCGATACGCGGCCGCGTGTCGTCGGCGATCGCGGTCACCAGTCGCGCGGCGACGGTGGGGTCGATGATCGCCTCGCCGGCGTGGGCGGCGCGGATCGCGCGGGCGAGCTCTTGGGGCTCGACGTTCTTGAGCAGGTAGCCGGCGGCGCCTGCCTGGATTGCCGGCAGCAGCCGCTCGTCCTCGAGAAAGCTCGTGAGTACGATCACGCGGCTGTCGGGCGAGGACTCGCGCAGCCGGCGCATCGCGCCGATCCCGTCGAGACCGGGCATCACCAGGTCCATCAGGACCACGTCGGGCGACAGCCGCTGCGCCTGCTCGATCGCCTCGGCGCCGTCGGCAGCCTCGCCGACGATCTCGAGCCCGTCCTGCAGCGCCAGGAAGGTGCGCAGTCCCTCTCGCACGACCGCGTGATCGTCGACCAGCAAGACGCGAATCACGTCAGCCGTCACACGCCACCTTCAGCACGACCGTGGTGCCGGCACCGGGAGCGGAACGGATCTCGAGGCGTCCGCCGAGCTCGCGGGCGCGCTCCTCCATCGAGGTCAACCCGAGATGGCGCGACCGCAGCTCGGCGCGGTCGGGATCGAAGCCGACGCCGTCGTCGTGTACCTCGACGATCAGCTTGTCGTGCTGCTCTGAGAGCCGGACGGCGACGTGGTCCGCGCGAGCGTGGCGCACGGCGTTGTGCAGTGCCTCGTGGGCGATCCGCAGGATCGCGAACTCGCGCTCGCCAGCGCCGTTGATCCGCTCGGGCGGGCGGTCGACCTCGAGCGAGATCTCGATCCCCTCCACGCGGCCGAGCATCTCGAGCTCCTTGCGCAGCGCGCCTTCGAGGCCGTCGCGCTCGAGCTCGGGCGGGCGCAGCCCCAGGATCAGCGAGCGCAGCTCGTCGAGCGACTCGCGCGCAAGCGTGCGCAACCTCGCAAGCTGTGCCCGAGCGGCCTCAGGGTCGCGGTCGAGCTGCGCGCTGGCGGCCTCGGCTGTGAGCATCAGGCTGAACAGCTTCTGGCTGACGACGTCGTGAAGCTCGAGCGCGAGCCGGTTTCGCTCGGAGATGACCGACAGCTCGCGGCTCTGCTCGTACAGGCGCGCGTTCGTGATCGCAATCGCGGCGTGCGACGCGAGCAGCTCGATCACCGCCTCGTCCTCGGCGTCGAAGGTCGACGCTCCCTGCTTCTCGGTCAGGTAGAACGCGCCGATGATCCCGTCGGCTGAGACGATCGGGACGCCGAGGAACGACCGCATGTCGGGGTGGCGCGCGGGCCACCAGCCGCGGAACCGCGGATCGTCGTGGATGTCCTCGGTGCGGTACGGCTCGGCCGCCGACAGCATCGCCCCGAGCATCCCGTGTGTGCGCGGGAGCGGCCCCATCGCCGCGATCAGCTGGTCGCTCATCCCCGACACGAGGAACCGGCGAAAGCCGCCTTCGCCGTCAGGGATCCCGAGCGCCGCGAAGCGCGCGCCCGCAAGCTCGCGCGCGGAGTCGACGAGCCGCTGGAGCACCTCCTCGACCGACAGCTTGGAGGCGACGGCGAGCACCGCGTCGCTGACTGCTTTCAGCGCGGGGCTCAGTTGTTCGGCCATGTGGCTCACAATAGAGAGCGATGCCACGCCTCTGGCTATGGGCCCAAGTTGTGATCGTCGTGTTCGTCGCGGCCGGAATCGTGATCGCGATCACAAAGCTGGTCTGACGCCCGGACTAGGATCGAAGGCGTGTTTGCGTCAATCGTCGTCGGGACCGACGGGTCGGACACCGCGCAGACGGCGCTGACCCAGGCGATCGGCCTCGCGCGCCAGTCCGGCGCGCGGCTGCAGATCGTCAGCGCCTACGAATCGCTGTCGGACCAGCGGCTGCGAAATGAGCAGATCGAGGTACCCAAGGATCTCGAGTGGATTGTCAATCCGCGCGGCGACGTGCTGCAGATGCTCGATGCCGCGCGCGAGCAGGCGACCCGGGCGGGGGTCACCGAGGTCGAGACGTTCGCCCGCCAGGGTGACGCCGCCGACGCGATCCTCGACGTGGCCGAGGAGCAGCGGTCGGATCTGATCGTGGTCGGCAACCGGGGAATGACCGGCGCCAAGCGCTTCCTGCTGGGCTCGGTGCCCAACAAGATCTCCCATCACGCGCCCTGCTCGGTGCTGATCGTCCGGACGACTTAGGGTGGTCAGACCGGCGGCGGCAGCGACGAGGTCGCAGCGCCGGCGTCGACGAGCCCGTAGCCGTAGTTGGAGTTCGGCTTGGATCCGCCGAGCGGGACCGCGGTCTGCTCCAGTCGCGTCAGCACGCGGTCGGGCGAGGGGTGCCGGCCGAGCACACCGCTGGCGATCACGAGCGCCGCGACTGCGGCCACGTGCGGAGCGGCCATCGAGGTCCCGAACCAATCACGCGGATACCCGAACCGGTCGGGGTTGGTCGGGTTGCGGAACGTCTCCTGGACGATGTTCGGAAGGTTGCGGGTCGGGTGGCAGTTCGGGTCATTGGACAGGGTCGAGTCCTGGCCGCCGCCCGGTGCGACCAGCGCCAGTCGCCGTCCGCCGTTGGAGTAATCGGCCAGGCAGCGGTCGCGGGTCGTCGCGCCCACCGCCACGACGTCGGGCGCCCGTGCCGGGTATGCGATCTGCTCGATGCCCTCGTTGCCCGACGCGGCGACGACCAGCGCGCCCTTACGGTGCGCATAGCGGATTGCACTGAGGATCCCCGGGATCTCGCCCGAGTTGATCGAGACGTCGAACTCGAGGCTGAGGTTGATCACCTGCGCGCCGTGGTCGGCGGCGTAGCGGATGCCCTTGGAGATCGTCGTCGCGTCACCGGTGCCATCTGAGTCGAGCACGCGGACGGGCATGATCGACGCGCCGTAGGCGATTCCCGTGAGCCCGAGCCGGTTGTTGGTCGCCTCGGCCACGACCCCGGCGACGAACGTGCCGTGGCCCTCACGGTCAAGCGGGAAGCCGTTGTTTGCAACGAAGTCGTACGGGTGCACGAACTTGGTGCCCGCGAAGTCCGGCGCCTTGCGGAAGTTCTTCCAGTTGCGGTAGGCGACGCCGGTGTCGAGGATCGCGACCGTGACGCCCTTGCCGCCGGGGCGATGATCTGCGATCAGGTTCGCCCACGCAGCCGGCGCGTTGACACCGGCGGGCGCGAGGAAGTTCCACTGGGCCTGCTGCCAGCCCCCGGACGCGTGGCCCCTGGGCCCCGGATCGTCAGGGGTCCACGACCCGGCGGCGTGGGCGATGTAGTTCGGGACCGCGTAGGCGACCCCAGGCTGGCGGCGCAGGCGTGCGGCCTCTTGGGCGACCGTGACGCCGTCGGGCACCTTGACGATCTGCTCGCCCGGAGCGGGCGCCGGAGCTGCCTGTCGGACTCCCATCCGCGTCGACAGATCCCTGGCCACCGTCGCCGACTGCGCCGCCTCATACCCGATGACAATCTGGCCGGGCACGTAGTCGGCGGCCTTGGCCCCAGTGGCTGCTGCTGATCCGACCGCCAGCGCGGCGATCACGGCAGCCGCGGCCACACCTACGCGGAGGATTGATGAGGTTGAGGTCAAGTCAGGACTGGCGTGCGATTGGTTGCCCCACTTAAGACATCATCGGCACGCAGGAAGTTGCTGTTCCCACGGTAGTCCGTCTTTGTAATGACTTCACACTTCTTTCCTCGCGATGAGTACTTCATGCGGCTCGCGCTGCGCGAGGCCGCCCGGGCGCTCGAGCACGAGGACGTTCCGATCGGCGCGCTGGTCGTGCGCGAGGGCGAGGTGATCGGCACGGGCCACAACGAACGCGAGCTTCGCGCCGACCCGACCGCCCACGCCGAGATGATCGCCCTGCGCGAGGCAGCACGGGCGGTCGGCAGCTGGCGCGTGCTCGACGCGGTCCTCTACGTCACACTCGAGCCGTGCGCGATGTGCGCAGGCGCAATCGTGCTCGCCCGCGTCCCCCGGGTCGTGTTCGGCGCGAGCGACCCGAAGGCCGGAGCCGCCGGCAGCGTGTTCGACATCCTCGCCGAGCCCCGCCTCAACCACCGCCCCCAGGTTGCGGCCGGCCTGCTCGCCGAGGACTCTGCCGACCTACTGCGCTCGTTCTTCGCGCCGCGGCGGGGCTAGGGTCCGTTGACCGCACGCGCGGGCGCCCGCTTGCACTAACTTGTGGGCCAACCGGAGAGGTGGCAGAGCGGTTGAATGCGCCGGTCTCGAAAACCGGTATGGGCGGTTTCGTCCATCGAGGGTTCGAATCCCTCCCTCTCCGCTGTGTGATGAGTCGGGACATGTGTCTCAGATGAGTCGACGTCATAGGTCTCAGTGTTGGGAGCCTGGCCAGCGGGCGGGCTCTTTGTTTTGGTTGCGCCAGTAGGTCTTGTTCGGCTGGATGAGGTGGGTGGAGAGCACTTCGCCGGTCTCGAGTTCGATGACGGTGACGTGTTGGTCGTCGGCGAGCGCGAGGACGCGTTTGCGGGCGTGGGGTGTGCCGATGCCGAGGTGGTGCATGCGGCCGGCGCGGCGGAGGGTCATTTTGCCTTTGGTGTCGAGCCGGTCATAGCGCAGTCGGTAGTGGCGCTGGGGGTGGCCGTTGATGGCTGGAGCGGCCTTGGGGGTGGCGCGGTAGGCGTGTCCTGGCGGGGTCCGGTCCAGCGCGCGGTGGGGGCGGTGTTCGTTGTAGTGGTCGCGGAACTGGTCGAGCTGGTGCTGCAGCTCGATCGTGGTGGATGGTTCAGGCCGGACGGCGAGCCAGCGTTTCTGGGTCTGGTGGGACCGCTCGATCTTGCCTTGGGTCTGAGGGTGCCCGGGCGACCCGTTCTTCTGGCGAACACCGAGCAGCGGCAGGAGGTATTCAAACGCGTTGCGCCCGCCGGTGAACCGGGATGTGTAGACGCTGCCGTTATCGGTCAGGGTGCTCGCCGGAGCGCCGTGCTCATCGACAACGTCTAGGAAAACGGCCACGACGTCATCGCCGGTGACGGGCTGATGCACGGTCGTTGAGAGCAGGTAGCGGGAGTGGTCATCTAGCCAGTTGAGGATCTCGACGTCGGTCCCGTCGCGCAGGCGCCAGTGGGTGACGTCGGACTGCCACGTCTCGTTCGGCTGCGCGGCCTGGAACCGCGCATATGAGCTTCTGGGCCGCTTGCGCGGCTCGGGCGCGATCAGACCTTCCTGATGCAGGATCCGGCGGATGGTCGACGTCGACGGTTCCCTTAGACCTTCGCGCTGCAGATGCCATCCGATCGTCACCGGCCCGGCGTCTGACCCGTCAGCGGTCAGCCGCGCTCGCAGCCCGATCACCCGCTCGCGGACGGCCTGTGATGTGGCGGCCGGGTTCGTTCTCGGCCGCCGAGACCGCGGCTCTAACGCGTCCAGTCCACCATCGCGATAGCGGGCCAGGAGACGATGCAGATGCCGACGGGAGTACCCATACTCGGTAGCAGCGGCAGTGACAGACAGCTGGTCGGCGAGGACCTTGAGAACAGCAACGCGGGCTCGAGACATGCCCGCCAAGGTGGCCCTGACCCCAGACACCCCCCCTCTCCGCTGTGCGATGTCTCGGGACATGCGTCTCACGTGTCCCGGGACATCACACCTCCCTCTCCGCTAGAACCGGCGGGACCGCTTGGCAAGCGATTGCGGGGACTCACCCGCCGGCGGAGACGTAGGTCAGT
>DASXDD010000074.1:0-5226 GCA_036490775.1 Solirubrobacteraceae bacterium
CGCGTCGCCAGCACGCCGTCGGCTCGCGAGAGGACGAGGTCGGTGAACGTCCCACCGATGTCGATCGCGATCCGCGTCGGGTGTGACAAAGCAGCCACCGGCGCGTCAGTCGATCGACGCGCGCCGCCGCGATCTGGCATCCAGCGTCGCGGCCTCGTCGACAGACCCGTCGGCATCGATCATCACGCCGTACGCGGACAGCGCTGCTTCGCGCGTGACCTTCTCGTTGCGAACATCGTCGGCGACCGCGGCCGGGTCCCTTGTCAGCGGGTCGCCCCATCCACCGCCGCCCGCCATCCGATGGTGATACCTGGTTCCCCGCGCGATGCCTGTCGAGAACATCGGCGGGAATGTCATCGCACCGTCGCCGTTGATGATCGTGTTCTGAGAGGCAGTGCCACTCAGACCGCCAGCCAGCCCATATGGGCGATGTACCTGGCGGTCGGTACGCACGAGCAGCGTCGTGTCGTCGGTCAGCGTCTGCCACCTGCGCTCGATCGCCAGCCCACCGCGGTAGCGTCCGGCGCCACCGGAGTCCGGCACGAACCCGTAGCGCTCGATCAGCACCGGGAAGTCGGCTTCGGCGACCTCGATCGGGATATTCGCCGCGACCGAGCACGGGTTCGACACGCCGTCGTTCCCGTCCCCGGTCGGTCGCCCGCCCCAAGTCCCGACGACCAGCTCGTAGAACAGATCCTGACTGGCCTGCGGATCGTTGTTCGCGAATACCGCGAGTGAGTTGCCGCCCTCGCTGGCGGCCGGAATTCGGTCGGGAATCAGTTGCGCGAGCGCGCCGTTGATCGCGTCCAGAATTCGGAACGAGGTCACGCCTCGCATCGAGGAGGCGCCTGGCATCACGACATGGGTGATCGTGCCGGGCTTGGTCAGCACCGAGACCGGGCGAAATGCGCCTGCGGTTGTGGGCAGGTCGGCGGCGACTGCCGACATCACGGCGTGATACGCGGCCGCTTGGGCGCTGGACTTCGTGCAGTTGAGCGCCCCCCGCACCATCGGTGATGACTCCGACAGATCGACGGTGACGGTGTCACGCTCGATCGTCACTGTCGCGGTGATCGCAACCTCGCGCTGCTCGATCCCGTCTGAGTCAAGGTAGTCGGTGAAGCTGGCGGTACCGTCGGGCCACTGCGCGATGTCGTGACGCACGAGCTGCTCGGTGTAATCGAGCAGCTCGGTCATGATCGAGCGCAGGCGCGCAGGCGTGTAGCGCGACGCAAGCTTCTGAACGGCGCGCTCGCCGATCGTACAACCGGCGAGCTGGGCCCGAATGTCACCCAGCGTCGTCTTCGGCAGGTGAACGTTCGCGCGCAGGAACTTGAACACGCTGTCGACCGGTGCGCCCGCTTCGTACAGCCGCATCCAGGGAATCCGCAGCCCCTCCTGGAAGATGTCGGTGTTGTCGCAGCTCGCGGTGCCGACCACGCGGCCGCCGACGTCCGCGTGATGGGCGGTGGTGACCGCATAGCCGACGAGGGTCTCCTCGAGCAGGATCGGCTTGATGATGAACACGTCGGGTGTGTGCATCCCACCGCTGAATGGGTCGTTCATGATGAACACGTCGCCCGCGTGCATATCTGAGCCGTACTCCTCGAGCAGCTTGTGCACCGCGGTCGGCGTCGCGCCGAGGTGCACGGGCAGCGTTACCGCCTGAGCGACCGTCTCGCCAGTCGGTCCGCAAATCGACGCCGAGAAGTCCATGCAGTCGCGAACGATCGTCGAGTGCGCGGTCCGGAAGATCGTCATCGCCATTTCATCCGCGATCGACGCCAGCGCATTGGCGACGATCCCCTGCGTCACGGTGTCCGCGTGGCCGGTCGATGGTTGCGTCGCGGTCGCGCCAGCGCGCTGCAGCATCAGCGTTCCGTCCTGCTCACGCTCCACGCACCAACCCGCTGGAACGACGATTGTCGTGTCGTATTCGTCGACCAGCAGCGGTCCGTCGGCTCCGCCATCGACGATCTCATCGCGGTCACAGACCGGGGCCGTGACGATGCCGCCGGCATCACGCAGGTCGATCTCGCGAGTCCGCCGCTGATGCTCGCCCGCCGATGTCTTCTTGCTCTGCATCGCCGATCGATCGGCGAGCGCGGGGCCGATCAGAGCCAGACGCAACGCTCTGATCTCGACCGGCGCGTCCTCGTCTTCGCGCACGCCGTAGGTCCGCTCGTGCTCCTCCTCGAAGCGCACAGCGAGCTCGCCGAGCGCCGCACTGTCGATCGTGTCTGCGGGCAGGTCGATCTCGATGTCCCAGCTCTGGCCGCGGTACCGCACGTCCGCCGAGCGGCGCCAGGTGACCTCCGTGCCGGCCTGCACTCGCCCTATCAAGCCGGACCGCATCTCCCGCTCGAGCGCGAGCATTTGCGACACATCACCGGCGCGGGCGTCGACCCGGCAGAAGCGGACATCGTGGAATTCGGGTCTGGCAAACAGCAGTCCGGTGGCCGAGAAACCACCGGCGACCGGCGGCACGAGCACGCGGTCGATCCCCAGCTCGGCGGCGAGGCCGGTGGCGTGTACGGGACCCGAGCCGCCGTAGGCGATTAGCGCGAAGTCCGACGGGTCACGGCCTTTCTCGGACGAGACTGCGCGCAGCGCGCGCATCATCGCCGCATTTGCGAGCTCGTGGATGCCGCGCGCTGCCTCGGCGCGCGTGATCCCGATCCGATCGGCGATCTCGTCGACGGCCTGCTGTGCGCGCTCGACCGACACCGACAGACTCCCGTCGGCAAGCTGACCGGACGGTATGTACCCCAAGACCACGTTGGCATCCGTCACGGTCGCGCTTTCGCCGCCGCGCCCGTAGCACGCCGGACCTGGATCGGCACCGGCGCTCTGCGGTCCGACGTGCAGGCCACCGGCCGGATCGATCCAGGCAATGCTTCCGCCGCCGGCTCCGACCTCGGCGATATCGAGCGTCGGCACCCGGATCATCTCGCCCTCGCCTCGCAGGAAGTGACTGCTCGAGATGCCGCCGCCGACCTCGTATTCGCGGCTCCACGCTACCCGTCCATCCTCGATCAGCGACGCCTTCGCGGTCGTCCCCCCCATGTCGAACGCGATCGCGTTCTCGATCCCGTGGCGTCGGGCGAGCGCGACCGCGGCGACGACGCCGGCGGCGGGGCCCGACTCGAGTACATATACCGGCCGCCGAGCGGCGATCGTGGCCTCCATCACGCCGCCGGAGGACTGCATCAACGTCAGCTCGCTATCGATCCCGAGCTCCGCGATGCCGCGCTGGATCGAGGTCACGTACTGCTCCATCAGAGGACGCACGTATGCGTTGACGGCGGTCGCGGCGGTGCGCTCGTACTCCTGCTGCTCGCGAATCACCTCGTGCGATAGCGACACGGGAACACCCGGAAGCTCGCGCGCAAGCACCTCGCCGGCCTCCTGTTCGTGCTCGGGATGCCGATGCGCGTGCAGGAAGCACACGGCGACGCTCTCGACCTCGGCAGCCCGCAGCTTCGCGGCGACGCTGCGCAGCTCGTCGTGATCCAGGGGCGAGAGCTGTTGTCCGTCGGCGGTGATCCGGGCGCTCACCTCGAATCGCAGCTCGCGCTCGATCAGCGGTGGCGGCTTCACCCAGAACGGGTCGTACAGCTGCGGCACTCGGACTCGGCGCAGCTCCAGCACGTCGCGGCAGCCCACGGTGGTGATCAGCGCTGTCTTGGCGCCCCGCCGCTCGAGCACCGCATTGGTGGCGACCGTCGTGGCATGCACCACGTCGCCGATCTTTGCCCCGGACCCGATCGCGTCCTGGAGCACTCGCACGCCGTCGACCACGGCGCGGTCGTATGCGGGCGGCGTCGACAGCACCTTGCGAAACGTGAGCCCGCCGTCGAGACGCTGGGCGACGATGTCGGTGAACGTGCCCCCGACATCAGCGCCGACACGTATCTGCCCGCCGTTCACCGCGCGTCCCCGGGACGTTCTCCCAGAACGGCGGCGAACCCATCGACGCTCCACCGGACGCTGTCCTCGATGACCGCCTCAGCCGCGTGTCCGTCTCGCCGTTTGCACGCGTCGAAGAAGCGCTCGTGGAACGAGACCGAGCCGGCGAACCGCTCGGTCGTCGAGAGCAGAATCCGGTGGTAGCGGACTGCGCGCCAGAACAGCCGCTCCACCTCGTCCACGAGCCTCGGCCGGCTGGACGCGCGATAGCAGCGGGAATGAAATCGCCAGGTCGCGTCAAGGTAGGAATCGACCTGCTCGCGGCTCGCGGCCGCGCGAAGCTCCGTCAGCAGCGACGCCATCTCGGTCAGATCCTCGTCGGTCAGCAGCGGGGCGCCTCGGCGCGCTGCGAGCGCCTCGATCCCGCGTCGCGCCGCATAGATCTCCTCGATGTCCTCGAGCGTGAGCGGGCTCACCATCGCACGCCCGGTGCGGCCGATCGAGACCAGACCGTCTCGCTCCAACTGGCTGAGGCTCGCCCGGACCGGCGTCGGAGAGACGCCGAAGCTTTCTGCAAGGTCTCGAAGCCTGAGCGGCGCCCGCTCCGGGAGCGCGCCGCTAGCGATCAGCTCCCTGAGCTGATCGGTGAGTCGTTCCTCGAGCGACGGCGTGGGGGCGAGCTCCGCAATCTGGTGATAGGGCACGGTCGTCCCTGGGCTGGCCACCATGAGCGGATGTTATAACAAATTTCAAATATCAGTCAATGCTGCTCGAGCAGCTGATAGATCACGCCGCCAGTGGATTCAGGCGTGCTGAACCTGACCATCCGGTCGCCAACGGGGACCGCTCCGTCGGTCGACCACTCCGCCCCGCGCCGACTCAGGCTCGCGGCCGCCTGCTCGATGTCGTCGACGCGGAAGCAGATGTGCTCGATCCGGACGTGTTGATCGCCGAGCCTCGCCTCGCGACCCTGTTCATCGCTTGGCTCGAGCAGCTCGATCGAAATGTTCGCGAGGCGATAGAAGACGGTCCTGACCCCGAGGCGATCGCGCGCATCGAGCTCCTCGGCGACCGTCAGGCCGAACAGCGTCTCGATCGTCTGCTTGGCCTGTGCCAGATCGCGGACGACGATCCCGACGTGGTCGACCTCGAGCTCGGCGCCGGCGCTGTCGCTGGACCCGTTCATGGTCCGGGGACTGGTTCGGGCGACGCGGTGAGCGACAGCAGTACCTCACCGGCGTCGACGATCACTCGGTAGCGGCGAACGCGAAGCTGCGGATCCGCAAGGCACCGTCCGGAGGGCACGTGGTACTCGAG
>DASXDD010000075.1:0-10557 GCA_036490775.1 Solirubrobacteraceae bacterium
AGTGCGTGAACGTCACGATCCCGAGCTGCGCCGGGGTCACGAGCTCCCAATCGGGGTCGTCCTCGATCAGTCGCTGGGCGTACTCGGCCAGGCTGATGCAGCGCTCGATCGCGTCCTCGAGGCGGCGAGAGCCGTAAACCCTGAGCATCAGCCACAGCTTGATCGCCCGTGAGCGGCGCGTGAGCTCCAGGCTGCGATCGCCGAAGTTCACCTCGGCCGTCGCCGGACGGACGTCGGCGAGGTACTCCGGGCGCATGCGGAACGCATGCTCGAGCACGCCTGGACGTCGCACGAACAGGCAGCCGATGTCGTAGGGCAAGAACAGCCACTTGTGGGGGTCCAGCACGAGCGAGTCGGCGCGCTCCATTCCGGCGAGCGCCGACCTGCCGGCGGCGCACAGCGCGCCCGGCGCACCGTACGCGCCGTCGACGTGAAGCCACAGATCCTCGGCTGCGGCCAGCTCGGCAAGCGCGGCGAGCTCGTCGACCGCTCCGGTGTTGGTTGTGCCGGCCGTCGCGATCACGAACCGTGGGGTCAACCCCTGCCGGCGGTCGGCGTCGACGGCCTCGCGCACCGCCGCCGCGGTCAGCCGCAGCCGGTCGTCGCTGGGCAGCATGTGCACATGCTCGGCCGGGAAGCCCATCGCGACGAGTGCCCGCGGGATCGACGCGTGCGTCTGGTCGGACAGGTACGCGACGCCGGGCCCGACCGCGTGGCGCGCGGCCGTGAGCCCGTTCATGTTGCACAGCGATCCGCCGCTCATCAGGATCCCCTCGGTCCCGTCGGGCAGCCCGAGCAACTGGCGCAGCCAATCGAGTGCGACGAGCTCGACCGTCGCCGGGCCCGAGGATCCGGCCCAGGACGAGGTGATCACGTTGAAGCCCGTCCCGAGCCACTCGCCGAGCACGCCCGCATAGGACGACGGGCCCGGGACGCGGGCAAAGTAGCGGGGATGGTCGCCGTGCTGCATGTTCCCCAGCGCGACGTCGACGAGCGTCTGCATCGCCTCGAGCGGGTCGCCGGGATCCTGCGGCACGGGCCCGCCGAGCGCGTCCGCGAGCTCGGTCGCGGACGACGCGCGGATCGCCGGCCCGTCGCCGCCGCGCTCGAAGTGCTCGACGACGCGGTCCACCACCCAGTAGCCGAGGCGCCGCATCTCGTCGGTGCGCAGGCCGAGCGTGTCGGTCGGCTCGCGGTTCACGTCAGCAGGCGAACCGGTTGGCCGTCGACGAACGCCGCGATGTCCTGCACGACGTCGCCGTACATCGAGCGAAACGCGTCCTCGCTGACGTAGCCGACGTGCGGCAACAGCACCGTGTTGTCGAGTGACAGCAGTTCGTGGTCGGCGGGCAGCGGCTCGCGGTCGAATACGTCGAGTCCGGCGGCAGCGATCGTCCGCGAGCGCAGCGCCTCGACGAGCGCCCGCTCGTCGACGATCGGGCCGCGCGAGGTGTTGATCAACACGGCACTCGATTTCATCAGCGCCAGGTCGCCGGCGCCGAACAGGCCCCGCGTGCGGTCGCTGAGCACCAGGTGGATCGACAGCACGTCGGCCTCCTCGAGCAGAGATTGCTTGGAGACTCTGCTGACGCCCAACTCGGCCGCGCGCTCGTCGGTCAGGTTCTGGCTCCACGCGATCACGTCCATTCCGAACGCTCGGGCCGGTCCGACCATCGCGCCGCCGAGGCGTCCGAGGCCGGCGAGTCCGAGCGTCGCGCCGGCAAGGTTGCGCGGCAGGCCGAGCTGCCAGCCGCCGGCGCGCAGTGCGCGGTCCTCGACCGTGACGCGCTTGAACACGGCGAAGATCAGCGCCCACGCGACCTCGACCGTGCTCGGCACGCCCGAGCTCGGGCCGCTACCCGCGAGGCCGGTCCCGCAGACGACGACGCCCCGCTCGCGCAGGTAGTCGACGTCGACCGACGCGTTGCGCATCCCGGTGGTGATCAGCAGCGACAGCGCAGGCAGCTGTTCGAGCACGGACCTCGGAAACGCGGTTCGCTCGCGCATCAGCACGAGCACCTCGAACCCCGACAGCTTTGAGCCGAGCGAGTCGCGATCGATCGGCTCTCCGAAGAAGGACACCTCGACGTCGGGACCGAGCGATCCCCAGTCGGCGAAGTCCTTCGCGCGCCCTTGGTAGTCATCGAGGACGGCGACGCGCATCCGGGGAGTATCGCCGACCCATTCATTTCGGTCTCATCTGCGGTGCCTACAACTCCGGGGTGTGGGGACCTTGCAGCTTGCGCACTTCACGTTCGCGGCAGCGCCGCTGAGCTACTTCCAGGCAGTCGTCCTGGGCGTGCTCCAGGGCGTGACCGAGCTGTTTCCGATCTCGAGCCTCGGCCACACGGTCCTGTTCCCGACGCTGTTCGGGTGGCACGCGCTGGTGCGCTCGCAGTCTGACCCGGAGTCGTTCTGGCTGGCGTTCGTCGTGATGCTGCACGTCGGCAGCGCAATCGGCCTGCTGATCTACTTCTGGCGCGACTGGGTCGAGATCATCCGCGGCTTCTTCGCCACGCTGCGCAAGCGGCGGATCGAGACGCCGAACGAGAAGCTCGCGTGGCTGATCATCACCGCGACCATCCCGACCGGGATCCTCGGCCTGTTGCTCGAGCATCCGGTTCGCGTCGCGCTCGCCAAACCGACCGCTGCGGCGATCTTCCTGATGGTCAACGGCGTGATCCTGATCGCCGCCGAGCGGCTGCGCCGCCGAGGCGATCCGCGATGGCGCGCCGCGCGTCGGCGCCCGGACGAGGTCGAGGGGCGGGAGCTGACGAGCCTGTCCTACCGCGAGGCCGGCGCGATCGGCGTCGCGCAGTCGACCGCTCTGATCGCCGGAATCAGCCGCGACGGGATCTGCATGACGACCGGGCTCTTGCGCGGGCTCAACAACGAGGACGCCGCCAGGTTTGCGTTCCTGCTGGCGACGCCGATCATCCTCGCCGCCGGGATCTTCAAGTTCTCGGACCTGACCGGCCCGCTCGGTGCCGGGATCCGCGGTCAGGCGATCGTCGCCGCTGCCTGCGCGGCGCTCGCCACGATTGTCGCCGTCCACTGGCTGTTGCGCTACTTCCGCAACAACAACCTGACGCCGTTCGGGATCTACTGCCTGCTGTTCGGGTTCGCGATGGTCATCTACACGACCGTTTAGCCGACCGGGCGATACTGACCTCATGTCCGGAGCCGATCTGGGACTCGCGCTGTCGGTGTTCCTCGCCTGCGCCGTCGAGGCCGTCGAGGCGCTGACGATTGTGCTCGCGGTCGGGACCACGCGTAGCTGGCGGTCGACCGGCTACGGGATCGGCGCCGCAACGCTCGCGCTGGCGATCGTGGTCGTGGCCCTGGGGCCGGCGCTGACGGCGCTCCCGATCTCGACGCTGCGCGTCGTCGTCGGCGGCTTGCTGCTCGTGTTCGGCCTGCAGTGGTTGCGCAAGGCGATCCTCCGCGCCGCCGGCCTCAAGGCGCTGCACGACGAGGCGTCCGCGTTCGCGACCGAGACCGAGCGTGCCCGCGCCGCCGGGACCGCTGAGCCACGGAGGATCGATGGCTACGCGTTCACGATCTCGTTTAAGGGAGTGCTGCTCGAGGGGCTCGAGGTCGTGTTCATCGTGCTCACGTTCGGCGCCAATCAGCACCGCGTCGGGCTCGCCGCCGCGGCGGCGGCCCTCGCCGTCGCGGTCGTGATCGCCGCCGGGTTCGCGGTACGGGCGCCGCTCGCGCGCGTGCCCGAGAACGCGATGAAGTTCGCCGTCGGAGTGATGCTGACTTCGTTCGGCGTGTTCTGGAGCGCCGAGGGCGCCGGCGCGCACTGGCCCGGCGGCGATGCGGCGCTGCTCGCGCTGATCCCGGGGCTGCTGATTGCGGCGCTGATGATGGTCTCGTGGCTGCGACGCGCGGGCGAGGCCCGTCAACAGGAGCAGTCGGCGTGGGCACCGTGACGCGGGCGGCGCTGGCGGTGTGGGACTTCGTCGTGGGCGACGACTGGATCACTGCTGTGGGCGTGGTGGTCGCGATCGCGGCGACGGCCGTGCTCGCCTCGGCCGGAGCGGCTGCCTGGTGGCTGATGCCGGTGGCCGTGATCGCGCTGTTGGCACACTCGCTCGCGCGGGCCCGTAGATAGCCGTACGATCACCAGATGGCCACAAATACAGAAGCGCCGCCGCAACTCACCGGCGAGCAGCTCGTAGAGATGCTCACGCTGACCGAGAAGGCCGACACCGTCGAGCTCAAGAGCTCCGTTTCCGAATCCCTCCAGCGCTCAGCGATCAAGGCGCTCGACCTCGATCCGATCACCGCGCAGATCCGTCAGGTGTTCTTCTTCGACACACCCGACCTCGCGCTCGACGCCCAGGGCCTGGTCGTCCGCGGTCGTCGCACGTCTGGCAAGGGCGACGACACGGTCGTCAAGCTGCGGCCGGTCGACCCGGCAGCGGTGCCCGACAGTCTGCGCCGCGAGCCCACCTTCGGGATCGAAGTCGATGCGATGCCCGGCGGGTTCGTCTGCTCTGGCTCGCTCAAGGGCGTCCCGACTAAGGCGGCCGTCCAGGAGGTCTTCCACGGCAACGCGAAGATCAGCAAGCTGTTCTCCAAGGAGCAGCGCCAGCTGTTCGCCGAGCACGCGCCAGAGGGCCTCTCGCTCGACGACCTCTCGATCCTCGGGCCGATCTTCGTGCTCAAGGTCAAGTCGCCGGCGTCGGGGCTGAACCGCAAGCTCGTCGTCGAGCTGTGGCTGTATCCCGACGACTCGCGGATCCTCGAGCTGTCGACCAAGTGTCTGCCAAGCGAAGCGTTCCAGGTGGCCGCCGAAGCTCGCGCGTACCTATCCGAGCGCGGAATCGAGCTGACCGGCGAGCAGGCGCCGAAGACGCGCCGGGCGCTGGACTACTTCTCCCAGCAACTGCACGGGACCGCCTGAGCGTTCGTCAGGGGTTACGCTCCAGGGCGTGCCGACCGAACCCCAGCCGATCACGCTGTTCGAGGTCGCCAAGCGGGCGGTCGAGATCAGCGATCCTGACGACAACGATGCGTCGCTCGGCGACCTGCTGGCGCAGTTCGAGGACGCCGACGAGCCGATCACGGCGATTCAGAACCTGGAGGAGCGGGTTGCGATCGCGGTCGAAGGCGTTGATGTCGAGATCGACGATCCCGCTGTGTCGATGGCGGCTGCGACGATTCTGTACCTGGCGCACCGTCGCGACGAGCTCCATGCCGACCCCGACCACATCCTCAGGCTGGCTGCACGCGCCGAATGGAAGGGCGACCCGCCCGAGCGGGTAGTCGACTGGCTCGCGGATCGCGGCGTCGAGGTCTGAGCCGCCGCCGCGCGCCCCGGAATCCGGCCTCATCGAGGCGCGAAAAACCGCTTCGGGTTCTCAACCATCATCTGGTCGACCTGCTCCTGCGTGGCGCCGCACTGCAGCAGCGCCGGCACAACCTCGCTTGAGATCAGCAGGTAATCGGGCTTCTCGTTGGCGAAGAACGGATCGCCGACCATGAAGTCCATGAAGCACGCGGCATCGTGTGAGAGGTGGATGCGGTCGGCGTAGCCCTCATCGAGCAGCGCGAGCAGCGTCCGGATCCGGTCCTCGAGCGGGTTGAAGTGGTCGATCCCGAACCGGTCGCACCCAAGCCACGCACCGGTGGCGGCGATCGCGCGCAGGTACTCGAGGTCGTTGCTGTCGCCTGCGTGCGCAATCACGATCCGCGCCGGGTCGACTCCGTGGCCGGTGAGCGCCTCGAGTGCCAGCAGCCCGGTCCGGGCCTCGGCACTGGTGTGGACCATCACCGGCACGCCGGTCTCGATGGCTGCGAGGGCGATCGCCTCGAGGATCCTCGGGACGTCTCCGACGAGCCCGTGGCGCTCGACCGCGCACTTCAGAAACGCAGCCTTGACGCCGGTGTCGTCGATCCCGTCGACGATCTCGCGCACGAACAGCGCCGCGATCGCCTCGGCTGGCCTGTAGGCGAGAAACGTGGGCAGCTCGAGGAACGCGTAGACGCCGCTGGCGACGATGAAGTTCAGCCCGGCGGCCTCGGCGACCTCGCGCACGCGCGGGATGTAACGGCCGAGCCCGGGTGCCGTCGGGTCGACGATCGTCTCGATGCCCGCCTCGCGCACGCGCGTGAGCTTGTCGACCGCATCGGCGACGCGCTCGCGCTCGTCCCAGTACAGCGGGCCGTACGCGTGGCCCCAGTTCTGCAGCGCCTCGGGGTTCATCACGAACACGTGCTCATGCATCAACGTCCTGCCGAGCTCGTCCAGGTCCACCGGACCGCGCATCGTCTCCACGTGTGCCACGGGCTGTTCCTCTCTTCTGCTCAGCGGTCGCTCGGCCGAAGCGGGTCGCCGCCGTCCCAGTCGATCGACGCGCGGTAGATCGTGTCGTAGACCTGCTCCTGGGCATCGGTGTGCTCGACCAGCTCGATCATCCCCGGCAGGTCGCGGGTGCAGTCGACATAGACGATCCGCGCCCCGGATGGCAGCCGGTCTGTGTAGGCCTCCTCGTAGCCGAATGACCTGTAGCGCTCGACCTCGCGGTCGAATGCGTCGCTGAACACCGCCCAGTGATGAAACCCGTACCGCCGCGGCCCGTCGGTCTCGTGGAAGACCGACGGCGCGTCGTCGTGCTGTTGGACGAGCTCGATCATCGCGTGTCCCGAGAACGCGCGGGCGAGCGTCAAGGTCGCCTCGTTGGGGTTGCCGCGATAGCGGGCGCCGGGCCTGAACGGGCCGCGAACGAACCACGGACCGATCCCGAGACGGTCAACGTAGTCGCCGGCCGATCGCTCGATGTCCTCCACGACGTACGCGTACTGCACGATCGAGCCGACTGGTTGTCCGAAGCTCAGCTGCATGGTCCGGCGCACAGGTTACGGGCGAACCTCGAGGACGATGTTGAACGGCGTCTCGGTCGCGCGGCGGATGCGGGCCAGTTGGAGCCGATCCTCGGGGGTTCGTCGCATCGCGATCGAAGCCCTCATACTGAATAGAGCGTGTTTCCAGGTTTGAAGAGACGTGCCGCGATCGTCTCGATCGCCTCTAACTCCTGCCTGATCGCCCTCAAGCTGGCGGCCGGGCTGGTGACCGGCTCCGTCGGGCTGCTCAGCGACGCCGTCCATTCGCTGATGGACCTGATCGCATCGGTGATTGCGCTCGTCTCGGTGCGCAAGGCCGATGAGCCCGCGGACTACCGCCACCGGTACGGGCACGAGAAGCTCGAGGACCTAGCGGCCGGCGCTCAGGCGCTGCTGCTGCTGCTCGGCGCGGCGTTGATCGCGTTCGAGTCGATTCGCCGCCTGATCAACGGCGGCACCGTCAACAGAATCGGTATCGGCATTGCGGTCGCCGCGGTCGCCGCGGTTGTGAACCTCGTCGTCTCGACGTACCTGTCCCGGGTAGGGCGGGCGACCGGCTCAACCTCCCTGGACGCCAACGCAGCCGATCTCCGCACCGACGCGATCGTCTCGATCGGCGTGGTCGTGTCGCTGACGTTGATCAAGCTCACGGGCGCCGATTGGCTCGACCCGATCGTCGGTCTGGTCGTCGCGCTGGCGATCAGCTCCACCGGCGCGCGGATCCTGATCGACGCGAGCCGGCGCCTCGCTGACGAGGCGCTTCCGCCCGATGAGCTCGAAGCGCTCCAGGACGTCGTCAGTTCGTTTCTCGGCGACGAGGTCGTCGGTTTCCACGACATCCGCGCGCGTCATGTCGGTAGCCACCACCAGGTCGACCTGCACATGCAGTTCGCCGACAGCACGTCGCTGCGGCGGGCCCACTTCCTCTCCCATCAGCTCCAGGACGCGATCATCGAGCATCTCCCGGGGACGACCGTGCTGGTCCACCTCGAGCCCGAGGACCGCGTGCGCCCTGACCGCTTTGCCGACGACGAGCTCGTACCGACGCCCGACCACGAGCACTTGGGCACTGACAGCTGACTACTCGGTCAGGTAGCGCTGGACGGCCGGGGCGACCGAGGTGACGACCTCGTCGACGGGAAGCGACGCCAGCGGCTGCAGCTTGAGGATGTAGCGGCATAGGGCAATGCCCAGCAGCTGGCTGGCGATCAGCGCGCTCCTGCGAGGCGCGTGCGGATCGCCGAGCGCGGCGATCGGCTCGGCGATCATCGTGTTGAACGTGTTCTGAAGCTGCTCGGCGACATCGTCGTGGGTGACAGCCGTGCGCAACAGGATCACCAGGGAATCGTCGCTTGGGCTGCGCTCCCAGCGCTCGATCAAGTGGCGCGCCAGCAGCTCGCCACGGGCGCGCTTTGACACCGATTTCAAGTCGGGCGGGTGCAGGTCGACGGTCGCCGCCGCCGTGAACAGTCCGGCCTTAGAGCCGAAGTAGCGCATCACCATCGATGCGTCGATGCCGGCCTGGGCGGCGACGGCGCGGATCGTCGTCTGCTCGTAGCCGCGCGCGGCGAACGTCGCCCGCGCCGCCTCGAGGATCGTCCGCCGGGTGCCCGCGGATCGCGGGCCACCGGCGCCAGGCACGCTGGGAGGGGATTCGCGTGAGCTCACCGTCGACCATCATAGCCAACGTCTGTTTGCCAACGCACGTTGACTTTTGTGCTACAACTACGACATGAGCAAACGTCGTGAGTTACTGAGACGTCATCGCGTACCGGTCGCGCTGGTGATCGCAAACCTCGCGTTCGCGACGATGTTCGTCACGGTCGCGCTGGGTGCGTTTCATCAGCCCACCCCGCACGACCTCCCCGTCGGCGTCGTCGGCCCGCTGCCCGCCCAGGCGCAGCTCCAGCGATCACTCGACGAACGCGCGCCTTCGGAGTTCGGGCTGCGCAGCTATGGCGGCGAGCCACAGGCCCGCGGTGCGATCGGCAGACGCGAGATCGACGGCGCCGTGATCCTTTCCCCGAGCGGGCCGCGGCTGCTGATCACGACGGCGGGTGGGACCGCGGCCGCACAAGCGCTGACTCGCGCGTTCACTGCCGCCGGGGCACCGCGCGGACAGCGACTCGTGGTGCAGGACGTCGTCCCGCCCAAGCCGGGCGACTCGCAGGCGCTGTCGTCGTTCTTCTTGATCCTCTGCGTCCTATTCCCGAGCCTCGCCGCGGGCGCGGCGTCGGCACACCTTCTGGAGGGGGAGCGTTCGGTGTGGCGGTTCACGGTTCCGCTCGTCGCTGCGGCGGCGATCGGCCTGGTCGTCGCGGCAATCGGCGACGCGATCTCCGGGCTCGGCGACTACCTCGCGCTTGCCGGCATCGTCGCGCTGTTCTCGCTGGCGATCTCGCTCCCGACCGCCGCGCTGCGCACGATCAAGCCGCACCTCGTCGCGCTCGCGATCCTCGTGTTCCTCGTGATCGGTGTTCCGGTCAGTGGCGGCCCGGCCGGCCTGGCCCCGTTTGGCCCCGGCGTGCTGCGTGTGCTCGACTCGGCGCTGCCACTCGGCGTCGCGGTCACCGCCGTCCGCAATGTCGTCTACTTCGGCGGTCACGACACCGCTGGTCACCTGCTCGTGCTTGGTGTCTGGGCGCTTGCCGGATTTGCGACGCTCGCGCTGCTGATCGGTCGCGAGCGCTCCTACGCCGCGAGCTAAACGAGCCGCTCGGGCAGGCCAAAGCGCTCGAACGTGACCGCGATCTGCCGCGGGTCCGGCGGCTGCTCGGGGTGTCGCTCGAAGGCCTCGGGATCGCTCGACTCGATCGTGCGGGCGATGAACGCCGTCACGTTGGCGATTTCGCTGTCGCGGAACGTCAGCACGTTGAGCGCAAACCGCAGATACGCGCGCTCGTCTTCATCCCAGGCGTAGAACGCCAGCGCCGGCTGCCCGTTGGCGCGCGTGGCGACGGCCCGCCACCGCCAGTCTCCTGACAGCGGCGACTGCCGGGCCCAGATCGCGATGCCGCGACGCGTCCGGTACCACGTCGCCATCGGTGGCATCGCGAACGTGGCGTCGTCGGCGAGCATCGCCGCGAACGCGTCGACGTCGCAGCGCTCCCAGGCGTCGACGTAGCGGGCGACCAGCTCGCGGACCTCGTCGTCGCCGAGCGAGCGCAGGGTCGCCTGCTGGGTGCGGGCGGGAACGCGCTCCTCGACGGCCGCCCGCGCCCGTTGCAGCGCGCTGTTGACCGACGCGGCCGTGGTCTTGAGGATCTGCGCTGTCTCCTTGGCCGAGAATCCGAGCACCTCGCGCAGGATCAGGACGGCGCGCTGGTTGGGGGCTAAATGCTGAAGCGCTGCGATGAACGCGAGCTCGACGCTCTCGCGCTGCTCGTAGCGTGCCTCCGGTGCCGGCTCCGGTGACGGGAGCGCGGAGTCCGGGAGCGGCTCGACCCAGACCGCCTCGGTCAGAGGCGCATCGGGATCGGCGTGCGGATCGGCGGCGGGCCCGAGGTCGACGGGCAGCACGCGGGGCCGGCCGCGCTCGAGCGCGCGCAGCGAGGCATTGGTCGCGATCGCGTACAGCCAGGTGCGCAGCGAGCTGCGCTGCCCGAAGCGCGGTAGCCCGCGCCAGGCGCGCAGGAGCGCCTCCTGAAGCGCGTCCTCCGCGTCCTGCGGGGAGCCGAGCATCCGGTAGCAGTGGACGTAGAG
>DASXDD010000076.1:0-35498 GCA_036490775.1 Solirubrobacteraceae bacterium
GCGAGCTCCTCCTTGGCGGCGTCTTCACGACGCTCCCGAAGGGCACGCACACGCTCGAGCCTGAAACGGAACGAGGGTCCGGTCATGGTCGTGTACTCGGCCGGTTTGCGGGCTTTTTCAGTCCGGTGGACGCTTGTACTATGCGGTCAGCTGGAGCGACGGGATCGCGACCGGCGCGGCGGCGATGCCGCCCGCTGGAACCTGCGGAGCCTGGGGCAGCGCGGGACCGCCGGCGTCGACGATGTCGCCCGAGATGATCACCGGGCTGGCGAGCTCGGCGCCGAGCGCGAGCAACTGCGCGTCGGCTTGTTCGAGCGTGCTCGGCTCGTGCACCTGCTGGCGCAGGAACCCGTCGATCCGCGGTCGTAGTGCGATCGCCGAGTCGAGCACCGGGTCGGTACCGCGCTGGTAGGCCCCGATCGAGATCAGGTCCTCCTTCTCACGATAAGCGGCCAGTGCTGTGCGCAGCCGCGTGCCGGCGTCGCGAACCTCGGGTGTGGCGATCTCGCCGATCAGACGCGAGACGCTTTGGAGGACGTCGATCGCCGGGTAGTGGCCGGTGTGCGCGAGCGACCGGGTGAGTACGACGTGGCCGTCGAGGATCGAGCGCACCGCGTCGGCGATCGGCTCGTTCATGTCGTCGCCGTCGACGAGCACGGTGTAGAGGCCGGTGATCGAGCCGGTCGGGCTCGTGCCCGCGCGCTCGAGCAGCCGCGGCAGCAGCGCGAACACGCTCGGCGTGTAGCCGCGGGTCGCCGGGGGCTCGCCGATCGCGAGCCCGACCTCGCGCTGAGCCATCGCAAACCGGGTCACGGAGTCCATCATCAGCATCACGTCGGCGCCCTGGTCGCGGAAGTGCTCGGCGATCGCGGTCGCGGTGAACGCGGCACGGATCCGGACGAGCGCCGGCTGGTCTGAGGTGGCGACGACGACGACCGAGTGGCCAATCGCGTCGCCGAGGTCGCGCTCGATGAACTCGCGGACCTCTCGGCCTCGTTCGCCGACGAGCGCGATCACGTTGACCTGGGCCGAAGTCGAGCGAGCGATCATCCCCAGCAGCGAGGACTTGCCGACGCCGGAACCGGCGAAGATGCCGAGCCGCTGGCCGCGCCCGCACGGGACGAGCGTGTCCAGCGCGCGAACGCCGAGCCCGACGCGGTCGGTGATTCGCGGGCGGGTGAAAGGGTCCGGCGGTTGGCCGGTGGTGCTGCGCCAGGAGACGCCCGCGGGCTCGGCGAGCCCGTCGAGCGGGTTGCCAAGACCGTCGATCACGCGGCCGAGCAGCGGCTCGCCGACAGCGACGCGGAACGGGCGCCCGGTCGGGTTGACGATCGTGCCCGGTCCGATCCCGTGCAGCTCGCCGAGTGGCATCAATAGCGTGCGGCCGCCGCGAAAGCCGACGACCTCGGTCGCAACCGGGGGGCGGTCGCGGCCCTCGCCGACCATGCAGACCTCGCCGATCTCGACCTGCAGACCGGTCGCCTCGATGATCAGCCCGATCAGGTCAGAGACGCGGCCGCGCCGCTTGGCGAGGTCGGTCTCCTCGATCGCCTGGGTCGCGCGCCCGAGGCCGCTCAGCGTGGGAGTGGCCTCAGCCAGCATCGTCTTCCTCGGGGGAGACCGCCGCGATCGCGACCTCGCGGGCCCGGGCGAGCTGGGTCGCCAGCCCGGCGTCGATCTCGCCGGCCTCGGTGCGGGCGATGACGCCGCCCCGGCCGATCCGGCGGTCGGACTGGACCCCGAGGTGTTCGATCCCACCGAGCTCCGAGCGGAGCTTGTCGACGGAGTCGCCGACGAGCTCGAGGTCGGCCGGGTTGACGACGAGCGTCACGTGGCGGCGCTCGATCAGATGGCGAAGCGAGTTGCGCGCGACGTCGACGACACGCTCGGGCTCGATCGAAATCACGCCCGCAAGGATCTGCTCGGCCACGCGAATCGCCATCTCGACGGCGTCCTGCTCGACCTCGGTCGCGATCTGAGCACGCAGCTCGTCGACGCTCTGGATGGCTGCGGCAATCGCCGCCAGCGCGGGCTGCGCCTCGGCGCGAGCGGCGGCCAGCCCAGCGGCGCGACCGTCCGCCTCGCCGGCAGCCCACGCCTCGGCGCGGATCCGGTCGGCCTCGGCGCGCACCGCCGACAGCACGTCGGCGATGTCCTCGGCGCCGCCCGGGGGCGGGGCATCGAGCTGGCGAAACGCGTAACTGGCGACCGGGACGTTCTGCACCGGCTGTTCGCTCGCCTCAGACGACAGCATCTTCTTCGCCGCGGGAGAGGACAAGGGCACCGGCTTCCTCGAGCTTTCGCACGATCGCCACGATCCGTCCTTGGGCCTCTTCGACCACACGCTTACGCTGCGGCGGCTGGAACTCCATTTCCTCTCTGAGCATCTGCGCCCCGCGCTCGGACATGTTGCCGAGGATGCGGTCCTTGACCTCGTCCGAGACACCGCGCAGCGCCAACGCCAGATCCTTCTGGTCGGCCTCGCGCAGGATCATCTGGATCGCGCGGTCGTCGAGCTTGATGATGTCCTCGAACACGAACAGCAGGCGACGGACCTCGACCGCAAGCTCCTCGTCGGTCTCGGTCAGCGAGTCGAGCACGTTGCGCTCGGTCGAGCGGTCGGTGTGGTTGAGGATCTCGGCGAGCGACTTGACGCCGCCGGCGACCGAGTACTCGTGCTGGACGACCGTGTCGAGCTTCCTGCGCATCACGTCCTCGACCTGCTTGACGACCTCCGGCAAGGTCTCACCCATCCGCGCGATCCGCAGCGCGATCTCGGCCTGGTCGGAGTCGGGCAGGTTCGAGAGCACCTGCGAGGCAAGCGTCGTGTGAAGGTTGGCGACCACGAGCGCGATCGTCTGCGGCGATTCGTTGCGCAGGAACGTGACCATCTGCTCGGGCGGCGTCTTGCGCAGGAACTCGAACGGGCGGCGCTCGATCACCGTCGACAGGCGCCCGATGATCTCCAGTGCGCGCTCGGGGCCGAGCGCGCGCTCGAGCACCTCACGGGCGTAGTCGACGCCGCCGGCCGTCAGCGAGTCGTATGCCTGGACGGTGGCGGCGAGCTCCTCGAGCACGCCCTCGGCGGTACCGGGCTCAATCCGCTGGAGCTTTGCCATCTCCAGCGACAGAGATTCGATCTCGTCCTCGCGGAGGTGCCTGAAGATCTCCGCCGCCTTCTCGGTGCCCAGCGACACCAGCAACACCGCGGCCTTGCGCCGACCGGTGACGGTCACGCGGCGGGCGACCGGTGCAGCGGGGGATGGGATCTGCTCGAGCTCAGCCGGCATCGGAGCGGTCTAGTCCTCGCTCATCCAGGCGCGAACCTGCTGGGCGACGCGATCGGGGTCGCGTTCGACCAGCTCTTCGACCTGGCGCTTGGGCAGGTTGGCGGGTCCGCGCAGCGCGTGGACCTCGGTCGCGTCGCCGCTGCTGAGCGCGGCCAGCGAACGCGGCGTCTCGAGCTCGCGCAGCCACGTCGGCTGTCCGAAGGACTCGTTCTCGCGGCGCTTGACCATGCGCGTCATCAGGAACAGGAAGATCAGGGCGCCGAGCCCGATGATTCCGTACTTGGCGTAGCCGATCATCTTGTTCGGGGCCGCGGGCGTCGCCGTAGTCGGCTTGGCGAACGCGATCTGCGAGACCGAGATCGTGTCGCCGCGCTTGGCGTTGAGGCCGACGGCGCCGGCGACCGCCGACTTGATCCCGGGGATCGAGGCCGCAGGGACCGACTTGTCGACGAGCACCGAGACGGTCTGGTTCTTGACCGTGCCGGGCGCGACCACCGAGTGGGTGACGGTCTTGTTGACGCCGAAGGTGGTGTTGGAGGTCTTGTTCTTGTAGTTGGAGCCACTGCTGCCGGCGCCGGCCGTCTGCGCGGTGGTGCCGATGTTGCCGGCGGTGCCGGCGACGCCGCCGGAGCCGTTGCCGCCCGTGAGCGTCTCGTTCTGGGTCTGGGACTGAAGCGCCACGCCTTTCTTGCCGTAGACGAGCGTGTCGGACGTCGCCTGGTTGGCGTCGACGTTGGCGTTGACCTGGACCTCGGCCTTGCCGGCCCCGAGCGTCTGCGTCAGCATCGCGCCGACTGCGGCGGCCGTCATCGAGTCGTACTTCTGATCGGCGGACTGGGCCGACAGCGCCGTCCCGTCGCCGCCGGCCGAGTCCCCGTTCGGCCAAAGTGGCTGGCCGGAAGAGTCGGTGATCGTGACCTTGTTGGACTGCAGGCCCGGAACGCTGGAGGCGACGAGCTGCGCGATCCCGCGGACCGAGCTGGGGTCCAGCGTGCCCGAGTCAGACAGCAGCACGGCGGCGCTGGACGACTGCGAGTTGTCGGCGAACAGCTGCGCCTGCGGGTCGGGGAGCACGAGTTGCACCTGGGCCGAGCTGACGCCCTGGATCGTCTCGATCGTCTGGTCGAGCTGGCCCTCGAGCGCGCGCTGGTAGGTGATCTGCTGCTGGAAGTTGCTGGCGCCGAGCTGCTGCTTGTCAAACAGCTCAAACCCGGGCTGCTGGGTGCCGCTCAGCAGCCCCGCCGAGGCGAGCGCGATCCGCGCGGCGCCGGTCTTGTCGGACTGGACCGCCAGCGCCGTGCCGTTGTTCTGGATCTGGTAGCCGATGCCCTTGGTCGACAGCGTGCTGGTGATCTTGCCGGTCTGGGTCGGGTCAAGGCCGGTGATGAGCGTCGAGTAGCTCGGCTTGGAGGCGAAGTTGAAGATCAGGACGAGGAACACGATGGAGACGGCGGCGGCGCCGCCGACCATCGCCCAGCCCTTGGGGGTTAGCTTGGATGCGAGCTGTCCGAAGTTCATAAGTGGTTAGACCTGGGTCTGGAAGATGTTCTGGGTGGCTTCTACGAGCTTGGTGCGAATCTGTGAGGCGAGGTCCATCGCGAGCGAGGCGTTCTCGACCGACGTGATCGCCTGGGTCGGATCAGCGATCTGACCGGTGGCAAGGCCCTGCGCGGCGGTCGTGCCCTGCATCTGGGTCTGCTCGAGCGAGTTGATCGCGTTGGTCAACGAGCCGCCGAAGCTTCCGTCGGCGCCCGCGCCCGCGACCGCGTCGGGGCCCTGGGTCGAGCCGACCGAGCCGACGCCGCCGACCGAGCCGACGCCCCACTCGCTGGGCCCAAGCGGACCGATCGCACCTGAGATCGCCGGAATCACTTGAGCAGGTCCAGGGTCTTCTGGTACATGGTCTTGCTCGTGTCCATCGCGGTCACATTGGCCTCGTAGGAGCGCGACTCGTCGATCATGTCGACCATCTCGGTGACCGAGTTGACGTTCGGCATCTTCACGTAGCCCTTGTTGTCGGCGTCGGGGTTGCCCGGGTCATAGACGAGCTGGTCGGGCGTCGGGTCGTTGACGATCCCGGCGACCTGTACGCCGCCGGCTGCAGCGGGCTGGCCGCCGATCGCGCCGGCGAGCATCGCGCCGAAGCCACCGGCCTGCTGGAGGACGACCTCCTGGCGCTGGTAGGGCTGGCCGTTGGCGCCACGCGTGGTCTCCGCATTGGCGAGGTTCTCGGCGGTCACATCCATCCGCGTGCGGTTCGCGGTCAGGCCGCTGGCCGAGATGTCGATGGCTCCGAAGAAGCTCATCAGCTCTGCCCAACTCCCATCGCCTGCTCGAGGATCGACTCGCGCTGAGCCGCGACCTGAGTGAGCGTCTGGTAGAGCAGGCCGTTCTCGGCGAGCTGGGCCGACTGCTGCTCGGAGTTGACTCCGTTGCCGTCGGCGTTCACCGTCTGGTTCTCGGTGAATGGCTGGAAGGTGGTCTGGGAGGGGCTCTGGCCCGAGGAGATCGCGTTGGCCAGGGTGCCCTGGAAGTTGACGTCCTGGGGCTGGTAGCCGGGAGTGTCGACGTTGGCCAGGTTGTTGGCCAACAGCGACTGGCGGAGCATCGAGCCGCTCATCGCTGACTCGAGCGCAACTTGGGTGGTGTCAAGCAGGGACATGGGTGAAGGTCCTTAGAAGACGGTCCGCCCTCCCTGGGCTTGAACTCAAGACCCGATCCATCGAGTCCTCCCATTGATCGGCGTTTGGGCGGGATCCTTTAGCGATTCCGCCGGGGTTTTCGGCCGTTGTTCCGGGACGCCGTGACGGCGAGGTGCTACGCGAGCGTGAACTGACCGACGAGCCGCTCGAGCTCCTCGGCGGTGCGGGCGAGATCGGTCGCGGACGCCGCGATCTCCTCGGTCGAGGCGCTCGTCTGCTGCGTCGAGGCGCTCACCTGCTGAGAGGAGGCGCTGGACTGCTCGGCGACGGCGGCGACGGAGTTCATGCTGTCCTGCATGCGGCTGCCGGCGCTGGCGATCTCCTGGATCGACGCGGCGATCTGCTCGACGCGCGAGCCGACGTCCGAAACGGCGTCGGAGATGCGCACGAACGCGTCCCTGGCCTGCTCGACGGTCGCGGCACCGTCCTCGGTCTGCTGGGAGCCGCCCTCGACCACCTCGACGGCGTGGCGCGTCTCGTGCTGGATCTCGCGGATCAGCGTGGCGATCGACGAGGCCGCCGACTGGGACTCCTCGGCGAGCTTTCGCACCTCCTCGGCGACGACCGCAAACCCTCGGCCCTGCTCGCCCACGCGAGCGGCCTCGATCGCGGCGTTCAGCGCCAGCAGGTTGGTCTGCTCGGCAATTCCGGTAATCGTGTCGACGATCTCGCCGATCTGCTCGCTCTTGGAGTCCAGCGAGCGGATCGCGCTGGTCGCCTCGGCGCTCGAGCTGCGTACGGCGCGCATCGCCTCGGTCGCCTGCGAGACGGCCTCGGCGCCTTCCTCCGCGAGGCCACGGGCCTGCGCGGCGGCGTCGGCGGTCTGCTGCGCGCCGTCGGCGGAAGCCTGGGAGGCGGCCGCGACCTCGTCGGTGAGGTCCTTGGCGTGGGCGATCGTGCGGACCTGGTCCTCGGCGCCGGCGGCGACCGAAGTGACGGCCTGGGCGATCTCGTCGACCGCGCGACCGGCCTCGTGCGAGGTCGTCGCCATCTGCTGGGAGGCGAGCGCGAGCTGCTCGGACGCGCCGCTGATCTCGCGCAGCATCACGGCCATCTTCGCGCGGGTCGTGTTGTAGGAGGTGATCCGGCTCTGGGCCTTCTCGACCATCGAGTTGAAGGTGTTGGTGAGCTCGCCGAGCTCGTCCAGGCGGCTGGTCTGGATCGTGGTCGTGTGCGGCACCGCCTCGACGGTCAGGTCGCCCTTGGCGAGCGCGTCGAGGCCCTCGCCGACCGACTCGAGGTCGTGGGCGTCGAGGTCGCGGATCCCGTTCAGCAAGCGGCGCGTGCGGAAGCCGATGTCGCGGGACATCGTGAAGCTGATCGCGAACGCGATGGCCAGCCCGAGCAGGGCGAGGATCAGCATCACCGTGCGCCCGCGGCTTGCGCTGGTGGCGGCGGCGTCGGTGTTGCTGCGGTTGATCGCGGCGCTGACGTTGGCGACGGCGGTCGTGAGGTCGTCGGCGGCGCTGTCGGCGGGGCCGAGCGCGATGTTGATCGCCTCGTTGGTCCTGTGCGCGCGCACGGCTGCGAGCACCTGCCCGTCGAGCGCCTGCCACCTGGAGAATGCGGCGTCGGCGGTGCTCAGCGCGCTGCGGGCGGCCGACGTATCGGCGTCACCGCGGACGGAGTCGAGCGTCCGGCGGAACGTCGCCACGTCGGCGAGGTGATCCTGGGCCGCGCCCGGGCTCAGCACCGTGCCGAGCTCGGAGGCCGACATGTCCCGCGCGTTGCCGGTGGCCTGCTCGAGGACTCGCTCATTGGCGGCGCCGGACTGCACCTTGCTGTTGACCGAACCGATCGCCGACCAGCCGAACTCGACCGCGATCAGGAAGATCACGGAGACGGCGAGGAAGGCGACGAACAGCTGCCGGCGTACCGATGAGATCAAGAAGCGCACTGCGGGTCCTTTCGAGTTGGATCGGCCCGGATGATCGGCGGGCGGCGACGATGCTTGAGCAGCGCGGTAACGGGCGCTACGCCGCGACGGCGTCCGGTACCGCCGGCGTGTCCCAGCCGACGATCCGGATGCTGCGGTCCTGCAGCAGCGAGACCTCGTAGGGCGCCTCGGGGCCGCTGATCACCCGGACGACCGGGCGATCGAGCTCCTCTTCGGGGACGCTCACGACTAGCCCCTGGCGCCCGTCGGTGAACTGCACCTCCGACGCGGGCGGGAACGGGGCGACGATTCGTGCGAACACCTCGCAGACGACCGGATCAAACAGCGTTCCGGAGCCGTCGAGGATCGCGCGCACGCCTTCGTGGGGCGGGCGCGCCGCCGCGTAGACACGCTCTGAGGTGATCGCGTCGTAGACGTCGGCGACGGCGGCGATCCGGGCCATCTCGTGGATCTCGTCGCCGACCTTGCCGTCGGGGTAGCCGCTGCCATCCCAGCGCTCGTGGTGGCGTAGCACCACGGCGTGGACAAGCGGGCACCACGCGCTCGAGTCGCGGATCAGGTCGAGGCCGACGCGCGGGTGGGTCCTCATGATCTCCCACTCGCGCTCGTTCAGCGGCCCCGGCTTGAACAGAATCTCATTCGGGACGGCCAGCTTGCCGATGTCGTGGAGCAGCAAACCCATACCGAGTCTGGCCAGTCGCTCGTCGCGCTTGCCGTGCTGGCGAACGCCCCGAAAGTCGGTCCAGCCATGCTCGCCGATTAGGCGGCGGCCGATCATCAGGCCGAGCGCCGTGACGTCGATCGAGTGCTGGAAGGTGTACGCGTCAGCGCACGCAAGGTTGGTGAGGGCCAGCGACGTGACCTCGGACTCCTCGATCTCGAGCAAGATTCGCTCGACGACCTGGGTCAGCGAGTCAGACGCGGCGGTGTTGAGCGAGCGCCCCGCAGCGAGCGACTTCTTCGCGTCCTCGAACGCGGTCAGCACGGTGCGGGTGGTGAGCAACCGAGCCTCGTCGCTGATCGCCGGCTCGGGCGCGATCCCGGCGCTGGAATCGTCGGCGACGTAGATCGCGTAGATCCCGGACTTGTTGAGCGCGTCGCGGTAGCGCTGGTCGATCGTGACGCCCGCGCGCAGCAGCGGCACGGCGTCGCGTCCGGTGATGATGTCGCGTCCGAGAGTCGCCCCGTCGGGCACCGAATCTGTGCGCATTAGCCGCATGTGAACCTGATCGGCAGAAGGCCCGGAAACTTGATGATTCAGGCGCTCGCGTCGATGTGTGGGCGGCGCGCTCGTCGGGGTGCGTAGCCGCTGGCCGTGCGCTGGCCGTGGGCGACCTGCTGGAGCTCGGCGATGATCACATCGCGCGTACGCATCAGCTCGATCATTGCCCGCTTGCGCATCAGCTCGGCGCGCTCGAGCGCGGGGCGGGCTGCGGCCGGCGGCGTCGCCGGAAGGCTTTCCATCAACGCCTCGCGATCGGCGTTTGCCTGGGCGACCTCGTCGAGCCGTCCCTCGGCTACGAGCTCGAGCTCGAGCTCGTAGCTGGAAGCAAGCTGCTCGTACGGCGCGACTAGGGCGGAGCTCATCGCTGGTGCTCGATCGCGGCCCAGGCGTCGCGCAGCTCGCCGAGCAGCGCGTTGACACGCTCGATTTTCGCCGGGTCGCGGTCGAGCCGGGCCTGGCGCAGGTAGCTCTGGCAGAAGACGTAGATGGCCTGTAGGCGCTCGGCGATCTGGCCCTGCTCCATGTCCAGCGCCGTGCGCAGGTGCAGGAGAATGTCCTCGGCGCGGCGCAGCTTGCGGTGCGAGAGCTCGACCTGCTGGTCGCGCATCGCGACCGAGGCCTGGTGCAGGAACCGGCGAGCGCCGTCGTAGAGCATCACGACCAGCTGCTCGGGCTGCGCGCTCAGCACCGCGCTTTCGCGGTAGGCACGAGGGGGAGAGGCGAGATTGCTCATCTGGGCAGGGGCTCCTAGGCGACGTTGAACGGGACTACGAGACCCTGGGGGTGCTCGGGGATGAGGGCACGATCTGCCCGTTGCTGCTCATGACCCGGTAATCGGCCGCAGTGCTCGAACTTGAAGCCTCGAGGCGCGATTTAGCCGGTGCTGCCGAAGCCCGGCAGCGCGGCGATCTGGCTGGTGAGCCAGGACGCCTGCGACTGATTCTGCGAGAGCGTCGCCTCGAGCTGCGCGAACTGCGCCTGCAGCGCGGTCTGCTTATCAGCGAGCGTCGACTGCATCTGGGTGATCCGGCTGCCGATGTCTGAGATCTGCTGCGTGTCGCCCTGGATCCGCGTGTCCAGCGTGCCGCCGACCTGGGCCTCGTTGTTAACCAGCGAGCTGAAGCTCTGCGACCAGCTCTTGAGCACGGCTGCGGCGCCGCTGGGATTGCTCGTAAGCGCCTGCGTGAGCGTAGCGGCGTCGAGCGTCAGGTTGCCGTTGATCGCGTTCTGCGAGGGCACCGCCGAGCCCGAAGCGGCGCCGGTGCTGACGCCGATGTCGAGCATGCTCGCCATCCCCTGCGGCAGGCCCGAGCCAGAGGTGTACATCGCCTGGCGCATGCTGCTCAGTAGGTCCTGGAGGTCGGGGTCTCCGAACAGCGTGCCCTGCGTCGGGTCGGTCTTGGACGTCTGCTGCGCGAGCTGGGTCTGGACCTGTGAGAGCACCGAGTTGTAGGAGTTGACGAACGCCTGCACGGCGGTCTGGATCGACTGCTGGTTTGGCGCCGGCGGGCTGACGTTGACGGTCACTGTGCCGGTCGTCGTGGTCAAGCCGCTGAGCGTCAACGTGACGCCCGGGATGCCGTTGGTGATCGTGTCGCTCGTGGAGCTGCCGGCGACGCCGTTGACCGTGTACTGGGCGTTGATGCCCTGCTGGGCGAGCCCCGTCTGCTGGGTCAACGAGCCCGACGTGTCGGAGACCTGGATGAAGTTCGTGCCCGTGTCGCCGGTCGCCCGGTTGGAGAGGACGACGGTGCCGGAGTCGGTGGCTGTCGCCCACACGTCGGCGTTGCTGTTGGAGTTGACCGCGTTGACGAAGTCCTGGGCGCTTGCGCCGGCGTTCAGCGAGATCTGCTGGCCGTCGATCGAGACCGTGTCGGCCGATCCCGGGCTCGTGAACGAGAACGTCCGCTGGGCCGATGAGGCGAGGTTGGTAACGCCGACCTGGTAGCTCCCGATCACCGCGCCGGTGCCGTTGGTGGTCGCGGCGGAGACGAGCGTCGGGTTGGTCGACGTCGCGGTCTGGACGTTTGCGTACAGCGATGCCGACCCCAGGGCCTGCGCGTTCGCGGCGAGCTGCTGGAGTGCGGTCTGGATGCTCGACAGCTGGCTGTTGAGCGCGGTCAGGCCCTGCTGCTGGTTCTGCAGCGCCGTGATCGGCTGCTGGTCGACGGCCATCAGCGCCTGGATGATCGAGTTCGTGTCCAGGCCCGACGCGAGGCCGGTGATCTGCAGCGGCGAGGACGCGCCAAGCGACGAGACGCTTGCGCCCGTACTACTGGAAGTGAGTGCTGACGTTGACATGTGATTGGTCCTCTTCTGCTGGTTGGCTCACGGCGCTCACCGCTTTATTCGGCGGCGAGCGCCGTGGCCATTAATCCGGATCCTGCACCTAGTCGAGGCTTCCGCCGGAGGCCACGTCAAGCGCCTTGCTTGACGGGACCTGGAACAGCAGTTGGCCGTGCAGGTCGTGGATCTCGACCACGAGCTTGCCGGTGCCCTCGTTGACCTTGAAGCGCATCTGCTGTCCCTGGGCCTGGAGCTTGTCGTAGGCCTGTGCGGCGACGCCCATGGCCTCGTGGACCTCGGGCGGCGGGCTCGATGGAATCGTGTCCACCGTGACCGACTCGGACGGCTGCGCTCCGCTGATCGGAGCGGTGCTTGAGATGTTCCTGGTGGAAGCCGGACCTGCTGGGGGCGTCCGGCCCACCGAATCGATATCGAAGCTCATATCGTGCATACCTCCTTGGATGCGGCGGTTCCTACCTAAACCGACTCTTTTTATGCCGGTTAGCTGCGGTAATCGGGCGCCCGAGTGAGAACTTGAGCCGCCGCTTGCACGTTTGGTCGATCGATTGCTGTTAAAGCGTGTGAGCCTCCTCCGTTACGCGGCCGCAACGGCCGGCGTGAAGCGGTCCATGATCTTCCTGGCCGCATCGCTCCTGGGGTCCAGTTTCAGCGCCTCGGCGGCGAACACGATCGCGTCCTCGGCGCCGCCGTGTGCGGCCGAAACGCGGGCCAGGCCGAGCATCGCGCGGTGGTCGGGCTCGGTCTGGCAGACAGCCATCCACTCCTGGGCGGCAGGGCCGAGCAGCCCGAAGCGCAGGAACATCGAGGCCCGCATCTCGCGCTGCTCGCGCTCTGGCAGCGCCGACGCGCCGATCAGTCCGGCGAGCAGGTCGAACGTGGGGTAGTCCTTGGCGCTCAGCAGCGTCTCGAGGATCGCGCCGAGCAGCGGCGCGGCCGCAACCGGCAGCCTGCGCAGCTCGCGCTCGGGCCCGGCGAGCGCGGCCCATGCGTCGAACACCTCGAGTTGCGTGCTCGGGACTGCGGCCGCGACGGCCTTGGCTCGTGCGGTCTGGCCACGCTCCAGGTCTCCGGCGCCGAGCGCGCCCCACAGCTCGATCCGCGCGGCGAGCGCGGCGAACGGGTCGTCGGCGTCGACGCCGGCGGCCTCGGTCGCGGCGTCGGCGTAGCGGCACTGGTGCAGCAGCGACTCAGCGAGCGACACGCGGATCTGCGAGCTCGTCGGCCGGCTTGCCAGCACCTCGCGGTACTGGTGCTCGGCGGCGGCCATCGCACCGCGGCCGTAGAGCACGGAGGCCAGCATGTAGCGGACCGACGGGGTGACCTCGGCGACCCGCGACTCGACCTCGGCGACCGCCTCGTCGGGGCTGGCGCCGCCGTCGAGCAGCGTCGCCGCGTACGGCGAAACGACGCCGATGAACGCCGGGAAGTCACGGATGCAGTGATCGAGCAGCTCGGTGGCGGCCCCGACCTCGCCGCGGCCGAGGTAGAGCTCGGCGAGCGCGATCTTCGGCAGGTAAGTGCCGGCGCCGACAGCGGCGCCATAGCGCGCGGGAGCGTCGCCCATCTCGATGCACCGCTTCCAGGCTTCGACCGCGTCATCCTCGCGCTCCATCATCCGGAGCGCCAGCGCCTGTGCGAACACAAGATCGGTGAAGCCGGGGAACAGCTTCAGGCCCTCCTCGATGCGAGCGATCGCGTCGTCCAGGCGGCCGCAGTAGCGCAGCGCGGTGACGAGCCGGGACATCAGCGCCGGGACGTAGTCGCGCCGCTCCTCGCCATGGACCTTGACCATCTCCCAGGCGCGTTCGAACTCGGTCAGCGCGGCGGCAGAATCGCCGATCACCGCGTACTCGGTGCCGATGTTGAAGTGCAGGAACGCCGACGGGGCGCTCTCGGACTGCTGCGCGCGCAGCAGCTCGATGTTGCGGGTCGACTTCTCCTTGGCGTCGCGGACGGCGCCGAGGTAGCCGAAGTGCTCGACCCGGACCGACGTCTGCTCGACGCGGTTGGGCGCGTAGGTCGGCAGGTGGTGGGCGATCTGCTCGTGCAGACGACCCTCAAACCGGTAGTGCGGACGGTTGCGGAAGATCCGCAGGGCGCTGTTGGTGACCGCCGAGCCGTCCTCGACGTCGCCGGTGTAGCTGGTCTCGACGAGGTAGAACGCCTCCTTCCACGTGCGTCCGGTCAGCGCGTGCAGACGGTTGACGTCCTCGGCGACGAGCACTTCGTCGGCGTCGAGGTACATCAGCCAGTCGCCGGTCGCCGCCTCGAACGAGACGTTGCGGGCCTCGGAGAACGATCCGGTCCAGTCGCGCTCGATCACCTGGGCGCCGTAGGAGCGGGCGATCTCGATCGTGCGGTCGACCGAGCCGGTGTCGACGATGATGATCTCGTCGACTGCGGGCGCGACGGCCGCGAGGCAGCGCGGGAGCATCTCCTCCTCGTCGCGGACGATCATGCAAAGGCTGAGCTTCAGGCCGGTGGCCGGCTTGGCGCGTGCGGCGATCCGCTTTGCGCGCGCGGCGAGCGCCGGAACGGTCGGGTGCAGCGCGCGGGCATTGCCGCGGACGATGCGGCCGCGCTTCTTGAGCTGCTCGAGGTTGCGATCGACGTGGGGAAGCGAGGGCTCGAGGCGCTGCGCCGCTCCGAACAGCGCGCGAGCGCCGTCGAGGCTCCAAAGCTCATACAGGGCGACGCCCGCGTAGGCGAGCAGCACCGGCTCGCTCGGCTCTTTGTCGAGCGCGTCGATCGCGCCCTTGGCGACGTCGGCGAACAGCTGCGCGGCCAGCGACGCGCTCGCCGCCTGGCCGGCGGCCGCGAGGCCCTCCTCGATCAGGAGCGTCTGGGCGTGGTAACGCGACTGGGCCTCGTCGTGCGAGGCGATCTGGGTAAACAGCGCGCGGTAGCCGTCTGCGTCGCCTCCGGCGAGCAGCGCACGGGCGCGCCGCGCCATCGCGGCGCCGAACGCGCTCCCGCCTGCGGGCAGCGCAACGGACCCGCCGTCACGGCGGGCGTCAGGGGACGTCGATGATGTTGCAGCAACGCGAAGAGCCATACGAGGGAACCTTTCCGAGAGAAGGCACCCGGAGTGATCGGCAGGGGCGCGGGAAACCTGAAGGGGGTTTCTTGAGGATCACTGTGGGCCGGCGCCCTGCGCCTCTCGATCGAGCTGATACGCCCACGCGAGCGTCTCGGCGACCGCGGTCCACAGCTCCGCGGGGACGTCGTCGCCGAGCTCGAGCGTGCTGAGCGCCTGCGCCAGTGCCGGGTCAGAGCGCACCGGGACGCCCGCCTCGCGCGCGGCGGCGATGATCCGCTCGGCGACCAGGCCCGTGCCCGTCGCGGTCACGCGCGGAGCGCGGTCGCCGTGCTCGTAGTGCAGCGCCGAGGCGCGGCGTGGGGGCTGTCGCGGCTCAGGCATACAGATCTAAAGGCTCGTGTCGCGGGGCGACGGTCACCGTGGCCGGGCGCCCGATGCCGTCGGTGAGTGCGTCGCGCAACCGATCGGCGCGGTCCTGCGCGAGCGCCAGGGGCGTCCCCGGCGCGATCTCCACGCGCACGCGTAGAGTGCCCGGGTCGAGCTCGAACCGCAGGTCGACGGCCCCGAGCGTCGGCGCGTCGTAGCGCAGTGACAGCGTCTGGGAGCCGGGGGATCCGCCGCGCCTCCCCGACCCCTCCGAGTCGGAGTCCTCGGCGACGCGAACCGCGCCGCCGCCGGGGAGCGGCACCGCTGTGGCCGGGGCCGGCGGGGGTTGGTCCGCGAGCCCGAGCACGACCTGCTCGCCGCTGACGTGGCGCACGGTCAGTCGCAGCTCCTGCCCCGCCTGCACGTGCTTTGGCAGCTCGGCGTCGATCACGGCGCCGGCGATCGTCAGCGTCCCGCGGCCGCGGCCGTCGGCGGCGACGACCCTGGCCATCATCGCGCGCCCGGGGACGACCTTCAGCTCGGCCCCGAGCATCGCCCGAATCAGACGAATGTCCACGGCGATTGGATCCATCGCTCAAGGATCATGCCCGACTGGCGAATACCGGGATCGATGGACTCAGGTCTCTACATCGCAGCCTCGGGGATGCTCGCCGAGCAGGTGCGTCAGAACCAGCTGTCAAACGACCTTTCGAACGCCTCGACCCCGGGGTACAAGGTCGACCACGCTGAGCAGGAGAGCTTTGGCTCGCTGCTGCTGTCCAACACGGCCACCGGCCAGCCGGTCGGTTCGCTGGCGACCGGCGTGAAGATCGGCAAGATCGTCACCGACCTGACGCCTTCGACGCTCGAGCAGACCGGACAGCCTCTGGACTTCGGGATCGCCGGCAATGGCTTCTTCGCGCTGCGCACCCCGCAGGGCCTCCGCTACACGCGTGACGGCCAGTTCCAGGCAAACGCGCAGGGCCGCCTCGTCGACTCACAGGGCAACGAGGTCCTCTCGCAGAACGGCGCTCCGATCGCGGTCAGCCCGAACGGCACCGTCTCGGCGTCGGCGCTGGGAGTCTTCAATGTCTCAAACCCCGCCAAGCAGGGCGAGAACCTCTACACCGGCAGCGCCGCGGGGCGCGCCAACGGCACGGTCCACCAGGGTGAGCTCGAGTCCTCGGGCGTCGACCCCGTGCAGACGATGACCAACATGATCGCCTCGCTGCGCACCTACGAGACCGGTCAGAACGCAATCAACGCGATCAGCGAGACGATGCAGCAGAGCGCTCAGCAGGTCGGATCGATCGGGGGTGGCTGATGCTTCAGGGTCTTTACGCGGCGGCTTCGGGCATGGAGGCGCAGCAGAACCAGCTCGACGCGGTCTCCAACGACATCGCGAACATCGACACGACCGGCTACCAGGGCGAGATCGTCGGCTTCCAGGACCTCCTCTACACCAGCGGTGGCGGCTCGACCGGTACGCAGGCGGCAACCGGCGCCGGCTCTGCATCGGCGATCGTCGGCCGCAGCAACCTTCAGGGCTCGATCCAGACGACCGGCCGCCCGCTCGACGTCGCGATCCAGGGCAGCGGCTACCTCGAGGTGCGCCGCCCGGACGGCACGATCGGCCTGACGCGCAACGGCGCGCTGCAGGTCGACGAGAAGGGCCACCTGGCCAACGCCGACGGGATGCCGCTCCAGCCCCCGATCACGATCCCGCCTGGCACCGACCCGTCGAACGTGAAGATCCAGGGCAACGGCGACGTGGTCCTCAACGGCAAGACGCTCGGCCAGATCAAGGTTGTGGATGTCCCCGCGCCCAACGGCCTCGTCGCCGACGGCGGCAGCATGTTCACCGCGACCGCCGCCAGCGGCGCGATCCGCGCGGCCAAGAGCGCCACGCTCCAGCAGGGCTCGCTCGAGGGCTCCAACGTCGATATGGGTCGCGCGATGTCGACGATGATGACCGCGCAGCGCAGCTACCAGATGGCCTCGAACGCCGTCCAGTACCAGGACCAGATGCTGCAGATCGCCAACCAGATCAAGCCATGAGCGTGACCGCACCAAACGTTTCACTGAATTCGGCGCTCGCCACAGGCGGGCTAAACAGCGCCCCAGCGATCAACCCGGCGACCGAGCCGGCGGCGATCCGCAACGGCGGCGCGGCCGCCAAGCAGGCCTACCAGGTCGGGCTCAGCTTCGAGCAGATGCTCGTCACCCAGCTCACCCAGGAGCTCGCATCGACTGCGACCAACTCGGGCGATGACTCGAGCTCCGACGGCTCGGGGGACAGCGGCGGCTCCGGCGGCGCCAGCGGCCTGATGGGCTCTGACCCGGCCAGCAGCGCCTACGCGAGCATGCTCCCGCAGACGATGACCTCGAGCATCATGGCGGGCGGCGGCACCGGCATCGCGCTGCAGATCGCCAAGTCGATCGACCCCGCGCTCGCCTACCCGAGTGCCAACCAGTCCGACCCGACCTCCGGAGCCAAGTCATGACGCTCGTCGCGCCGACCCAGCAGCCCGACGCGGTATTCACGGGCGACACCCTCGCTCACCTCGACGCGCAGCTCGTCGCGGCGCGGCGCCTGCTGCAGGTCGTGCTCGAGCAGGGCGCGGCGATCCGCCGGCGCGACGTTCGCGCGGTGGTCGCGCTCACCGGAATCCTTCAGGCGGAGCTCCAGCGCCGCCAGTTGCTCGACGCCGAGCGGATGCGTCTGCTCGAGCGAGCGGGCGCGCGCCTCGGCGTGATCGCCGGCAGCGTCACATTGGCGCGGCTCGAGACGCTGCTCGACCCACAGGCCGCGGCGATGGCCCGCGAGCGTAGCTCCGAGCTGCGCGGCCTGCTCGAGGAGACCAAGCGCGAGCACCACGTCAACCGCGCGCTGATGAGCCAGGAGCTTGCGTTCCTTGACCACCTGCTGCGGCTGGCGGGCGAGGGCAACGAGACCGTCTATGACCACGCCGGCGACCGCCCGTCCGCGGTGCCGTCGGCTTACTCAGGCGCCCGTCGGGTGCTGGACCTGGAGGTCTAGGCGATGATCCCGAGCTTCTCCGGTCTGCAGACGGCGCTTCGCGGCCTCACCGCCGCGCAGGCCGCGATCGACACCACGTCGCACAACATCGCCAACGCGAACACCCCCGGCTACTCGCGCCAGCAGGTCGTGCTGACCGAGAGTCCGGAAATGACGCTGCCGTCGCTGTCGTCCAATGGCAGCGCCTCGATCCAGTTCGGCACGGGCGTCGACGTAACGCAGATCAGCCGGATCCGCGACCAGTTCCTCGACATCCAGTACCGCGCCCAGAACAGCCAGACGAGCAGCGCGTCGACCTCGACCACGATCCTCAACCAGGTCCAGACCGGGCTCGACGAGCCGTCGTCCAACGGTCTCTCGACTCAGCTTCAGAAGTTCTGGAGCTCGTGGAACGACCTCTCGAACTCGACCACAGGCACCTCGGCCCCGGCGGCGCGCCAGGCGGTGGTCGACGCGGGTAGCACGGTCGCACAATCGCTGAACACGCTCGATCAGCAGCTCGCGACGATCCAGTCGCAGACTCAGACGCAGTACCAGACGCTGACCGCCTCGCCGAGCGGCCAGGTCCAGAGCGACGCCAACCAGATCGCCAAGCTCAACGGGCAGATCAGCCAGATGCAGGCGGCCGGCGAGAGCCCCAACGACCTGATGGACCAGCGCGATCAGCTGCTCGACTCGCTTTCTTCGCTGGCCAACGTGTCGGTCACCGACCAGGGCAACGGCGCGGTCCAGGTCAACTTCGGCGACGCCGCGGCCCCGCTCGTCAGCGGCACGACCGTCAACTGGCCCCAGACGCTGACTGCGGCTGCCGGCGGTCAGCTTGGCGCGCTGATCAACCTGTCTGACCCCAACAGCGGCCAGATCCAGTCCTATCGCAACCAGCTCGACACGATCGCCAACCAGCTGATCAGCTCGGTCAACTCGCTGCAGCCTTCGAGCGCGTTCTTCAGCGGCAACAGCGCCGGGACGATCGCCGTGTCGGCTACCGCGACTTCGATCCAGACGAGCTCAACATCGGACCCGGCCGGCAACGACCTCGCAGTCTCGCTCTCGCAGCTGTCGGGCGGCACGACTGACCAGACCTACGCGACGTTCGTCTCGAAGGTCGGAAACGACACGGCTTCGGCGCAGAGCACGCAGGCGACCGGCAGCTCGCTGCTGCAGGCGATCGACGGCCAGCGCCAGAGCGTGTCGGGCGTCTCGCTCGACGAGGAGATGACCAACCTGATCACCTACCAGCGGTCCTACCAGGCCTCCGCGCGGGTGATGAACGCGATCGACACAACCCTCGACACCCTGATCAACCAGGTCGGAGCGCACTGATAAATGTTCGGCCGAATAACCACCCAGATGACCGCGTCGATGACGCTCACAGACCTGCAACAGGGGCTCAACCGGCTCAACACGACCCAGCAGCAGCTGTCCTCGGGCAAGAAGATCAACCAGCCGTCCGACGACCCTTACGGCACGAGCCAGGCGATCAGCCTCAACGGCCAGCTGTCGGCGCTCAACGACTATTCCAACAACGTCGCCGACGGCACCGCCTGGACGCAGCAGGCGACGACCTCGCTGAGCGACGTCGACAACATGGTCCAGCGCGTGCGCGAGCTAGTCGTGCAGGCCGCCAACGGCAACCAGACCCAGTCCAGCCTCAGCGGCAGCGCCGCCGAGGTCAACCAGCTGATCGACCAGATCAAGCAGGAGGCCAACGGGAGCTACAACGGCCAACACATCTTCTCCGGCACGTCGACCAGCACTGCGCCCTACCAGAGCGGCTCCAACGACCAGTACCAGGGCGGAACCGGCACCGTCAACCGGCTGATCGGCCCGAACACCACGCTTGCGGTCAACACTGACATATCGTCGGTGCTGGGCAATGGCCAGAGCTCCGGCGGCGACGGCAAGCTGCTCGACACGCTGCGCACGATCGTCTCCGACATGCAGTCGGGCAATACTGGCGCGATCGGCGGCGCGGACCTTCAGAACCTCGATAAGAACTTCGGCACGCTCACCCAGATGGAGGCGAACGTCGGCGCGGTCACCGACCGGCTGAACCTGGCTTCCAACCGGATCCAGCAGCTTCAGACCAGCGACACAGCCGCGCTGTCCAATGTTCAGGACGCCGATATGGCGACAACCGCGATCAACTTCTCGACCGAGCAGGCCGCCTATTCGGCCGCTCTGCGCGCGGGTGCCAATATCGTTCAGACCTCGCTGCTCAATTTCCTGAACTGATCCCGACAAGGGAGAGACTGTGTCGTTGACGATCGACAGCTCGCGCTTCGGGCGCGTAGAGATCGACCCAGCATCGATTATCGAATTTCCAGACGGTTTGATAGGGCTCACCGGCTCGCGCTACACGCTGCTCGCGCGCGACCCGGACACGCCGTTTTTGTGGCTGCAGTCGCTCGACGACCCGGCGCTTGCGCTGCCGGTGACCAACCCCCACCAGTTCTTCTCGCAGTTCACGGTGGAGGTCACCGACGAGGACGCCGAGCGGCTGGGCGCCGACACCTCGACGGAGGTCGACGTGTATGTCACCGTCCGTGCCGCCGAGGCGCTCGAGGACTTTGTGGCCAACCTCAAGGCTCCGATCCTGGTCCGCTCCGGTCGCGGCTATCAGGTGATCAACCAGGCGCCTGGGGTAGAGCTGCGAACGCCGTTGTTCTCCGAGGTCGAGGTCGAGACCAACGGCAACAGCAACCCGGCATGCTGAGGATCACCAGGCGTACCGGCGAACGGATCATGCTCGGCGATGAGGTGATCGTCGAGGTGCTCGAGGTCAGGGGACAGACCGTGCGACTGGGGATCGATGCGCCCCGCTCGCTCTTGATCTACCGCGAAGAGATCTGGCTCGAGGTCAAGCGCGAGAACGAGGCCGCGGCCTTGGCAGCGAGCGCGCCGCTGCCGGCGGTCCGCCTCAAAAGCGACTGAGTCTCAGGTAACCGAACAGCCTGCGGGTAACTACGGACCCGGGTTGCGGGTTGCCCCGGAGGTGCGCGACCCCATCTCTGTCGATGTCCTTGGGGATGCCGGTAAGCGAGTCAACACTGACGCCGGCGTCAATCCAGGTTCCCTCGAAAACAGAGACGGAGTAAGGCGCGATGGCACGTGTGACGGACAAGACGGGCCGCCTTTCGGCGCAGGAGACGCTGCGGCTTTGGCAGCAGTACAAGGACACCGGCGACGCCCGTGTCCGCGACCGTCTGGTTCTGACGTTCGCCCCGATGGTGAAGTACATCGTTTACAAGAAGGTCCGCGAGATTCCGGCCCGCTGCGAGGTCGACGACTTCATCTCCTGCGGCCTTGAGGCGCTGATTCGCTCGATCGACCGCTACGACCCGCAGAAGGGCGCGACGCTCGAGCAGTTCGCTTGGACCCGCATCCACGGCGCCGTGCTCGACGAGCTGCGCCGCAACGACTGGGCGCCGCGTTCGCTGCGCCGCTGGGACCGCGACATCAGCAAGGCGCACGAGCAGTTCATCGGCCTCTACGGCCGCAAGCCGAGCAATGCCGAGCTCAGCGAGTCGCTTGGAATCAGCGTCGGCGACCTGGTCACGCGCCAGGAGGAGATCGCCCGCTCACACGTCGGTTCGCTGAACACGGTGGTCCTCGCCGAGGACGACACGACGATCGAGCGGATCGACACGCTGCAGAGCGACGACATCGACGCAGACCCCGAGATCGCCGCGATGCGCAATGACGCCAAGGAGCGCTTCCGCGCGGCGTTTGACCGCCTTCCCCCGCGTGACCGCAAGGTCGCAGTGCTGCTCTACGTCTACAACCTGACCCTGCGCGAGATCGGCGAGATCCTCGGCGTCACGGAGAGCCGTGTCTGCCAGATCCACGGCCAGATCACAAAGAAGCTGCGCCAGGAGCTCGACGTCGACGAGCAGCTGTTCAGCGAAGTCGCGTAGTCCGCTGGCAGGTACCCTGGCCGGGTGAGCCGGCAGATCTTGTTGCTGCGGGGCATCAACCTCGGTTCCAGCCGAAGGGTCGCGATGCCCCGCCTGCGCGAGGTGCTGACCGATGCCGGGTTTGAGGACGTTCGCACCTACGTGCAGAGCGGCAACATCGTCCTCTCGAGCGATCACAAACCCGACCAGGTCGCCGCCGAGTGCGAGCGGGTGATCGCCGACGAGTTCGGATTCGACGTGCCGGTCGTCGTCCGTACGCGCGACGAGCTCGCGAAGGTCGTCAAACACAACCCGCTCGCGAAGGTCGCGACCGAGCCCAAGCGCTACCAGGTCAGCTTTCTGGACGGCAAGCCCGACCCCAAGCTCGTCAAGGAGCTGAAGGCGCTGGCGGCCGACTCGGAGGAGTTCGTCGCCAACGGCCGCGAGCTCTACGCCTGGCACCCGCAGGGCGTCGCCCGCTCGAAGCTGTGGAACAAGCTCGCCGGCAAGGGCCTTGGGGTCACGGCGACCGCGCGCAACTGGACGACCGTTACCACGCTGCTGGAGATGGCGGACGAGTAGTGCACCGCTACGAGGTCGTCGACGTCTTCACCGAAGCGCCGTTGCAGGGAAACCCGGTGGCGGTGTTCACCGACGCGGCCGATCTCAGCCCGGAGGTCATGCAGCGAACCGCCCGCGAGATGAACCTCTCGGAGTCGGTGTTCGTGGTCGGCGGACCTGACGCCGCGGACGGTCACGACGCCCACATCCGCATCTTCACGCCGGCTACCGAGCTGCCGTTCGCGGGACATCCGGTGCTTGGCACGGCGATCATCATCGGGGCCGCCCGGCACCTTTCGCTGGTCCGGCTGAAGACCGCAGCGGGGGTGATCCCGATTGCGCTCAGCCGCGAGCGCGACCGGATCGTCTACGGCGAGATGGAGCAGCCGATCCCTGAGTTCGAGCTGTTCGAGCGGGCCGACGAACTGCTCGCGGCGGTCGGCGTGGAGGGTTCCGAACTGCCGGTGATGGCGTGTCGCAATGGCCTCACGCACGTCTACGTGGCGCTTGGCAGCGAGGACGCGGTCGCCGCGCTGGACCCGGATCTGACCGCGCTGCGCAAGTTGGGCGCCGTCGGCGTGAGCTGCTTTGCTGGGGGCGGCCAGCGCTTCAAGACGCGCATGTTCGGGCCGGGCGTGGGCGTTGCCGAGGATCCTGCGACCGGGTCGGCCGCCGGCCCGCTTGCTGTCCACCTCGCACGCCACGGCTTGATCGAGTACGGCCGGCCGATCCAGATCCGCCAGGGCGAGGAGATCGGCAGGCCGTCGGTACTGCACGCCCGGGCCGACGGATCCGACAAGCGGATCGAGCGCGTGGTGGTGGGTGGGGCGGCCGTCGTCGTGGCCCACGGGGAGTATCGACTCGATTAGGGTGGATGCGATGGACCTCACTCGACGCCAACGCCGTGCGCTCGAGCAGATCTGCGACGCGTTCTGCCCATCGGGCGACGGTCTGCCCAGCGCGAGCGAGCTGGGCGTGCCCGACGCGGTGCTCGCCGCGCTCGCGCGCAACCCACGCGCGTCCGAGCGCAAGCAGCTCGCGACGCTGCTGTCGCTGTGGGACAGCGTCGCGCTCGGGGCGCTCGGCGGCGCGGGGTTAAAACGCTGGCGCGCGCTCTCCGCCGACCAGCGCGAGCGCGTGCTGCTCGCCTGGGCCGACTCGCGTGCACCACAGCGTCGGGCGGTGTTCCAAGCGCTGCGCAAGGCCGCGCTGCTGTTCTACTACATGCTTCCTGGCCCGGGCGGAGCGCGCAATCCGGCCTGGGACGCGGTCGGCTACGACGGACCGCTGGGGACGCTGCCCGACGCGCGACCCAAGGCGCTGACGACGGTCCCGCTCGACGGTCGCGACATCGAGCTCGACTGCGACGTCGTGATCGTCGGCTCGGGCGCGGGCGGCGGCGCCACGGCGGCGGTACTGACGCAGGCCGGTCTGGATGTGATCGTCGTCGAGTCCGGCGACTACTACGACGACCAGGACTTCGACGGATCCGAGCTGGGCGCAATCACCCGCTACTACATGGCCGCTCCGACCGCGACCCACGACCAGAGCGTCGGTCTGATCGCCGGCGCCTGCCTCGGCGGCGGCACCGTGGTCAACTACACGACCTCGTTTCGCACTCCCGACGAGATCCGGTCTGAATGGGCGTCGCACGGCGTGCCTGCGTTCACCTCCGAGGACTACACGGCGAGCCTCGATGCCGTCTGCGAGCGGCTCGGAGTCAGCCAGGAGTACAACGATCCATCGACGCGCGAGCAGAAGCTGCGCGACGGTTGCATCAAGCTCGGCTGGCATGTCGACGCGATGCCGCGCGGCGTGCGCAACTGCGCCCAGGGCAAGGAGTGCGGCTACTGCGGGCTCGGCTGCCGGGTCGGCGCCAAGCAGTCGGTCGTCAAGACATGGCTGTCGGACGCGCACGCGGGCGGCGCGAAGCTGGTCGTCCGCAGTCGCGTTCGCAAGGTTGTGGTCGAGGGCGGCACGGCGCGCGGGATCATCGGCGTCACCGCCGACGGCCGGCGGCTGACGATTCGCTCGCGCGCGGTCGTCGCCGCCTGCGGCGCGATCCACACGCCGGCGTTGCTGCGGCGCTCCGGGCTTCAGAACGCGAACATCGGTAAGCACCTGCGGCTGCATCCGGCGGGAGTTGTGTTCGGCGTGTTCGACGAGGAGCTCAAGCCGTGGGAGGGCGTCATGCAGGCGCTGTACTCCGACCAGTTCCGCGACCTCGACGACGGCTACGGGCTCAAGTACGAGACCGCCGCCCAGCACCCGCACCTGTTCGTTCCGTTCGCGCCGTGGCGTGGCGCACGCGAGCACTTCGGGCTGATGGAAGCGATCTCGAGCACGGTCCCAATCGGCGTGCTGCTGCGCGATCGCGACGGCGGCGAGGTCCGCGTCGGGCGCGACGGCGAGCCGGTTGTCCGCTACAAGCTGTCTGAGTTCGACGCCGATCATCTGCGGACCGGGATCGACGGCGCCGCGCAGATGCTCGAGGCGGCCGGCGCGCGGCGCGTGTTCAGCTCGCACGCGAAGTGGGTCGGCTACGAACCGGCGACCGGCACTCGCTCGCAGTTCATGTCCGATGCCGACAGCGCCGGCTACGGCGCCGGGCAGGTCGTCCTCAACTCGTTCCACATCATGGGCTCGGCGCGGATGGGCGGCTCCCCGGCGACCTCTGCGTGCGACCCGACCGGCCAGACGTGGGAGGTCCGAGGGCTCTACGTGCTCGACGGATCGAGCTTTCCGTCGGCGTCGGGGGTCAACCCGCAGATCTCGATCCAGGCGATCGCCCACATGTGCGCACGCGGGCTCGCGGCACACCTGCACTGAAATTACGCACCGGTTGACGGGGTGTGGCGCCGGTGAGATATTCGCGTCAGCACTACCTGCATCGATTGCCGGAGGTGAGTAGATGTCTGACCCGGCCCACGTACTCGTCGTCGCCCATCAGACTGCGGCGACCAGCGGTTTGCTCGACACGGTGCGTGCCCGCGCTCAGCGAGGGCACGCGACCTTCCACCTCGTCGTCCCGCGCCAGCCGCACGGGATCCACAAGCTCGTGGATCCTCAGGACGCCGGCCTCGACGAGGCGGAGCACGTGCTCGAGCAGGCGCTGCCGAAGCTGACGCAGGCCGCCGGATCGGAGGTCAGCGGCAGCCTCGGAGACTCCGAGCCGCTGATGGCGATCCACGACGCGTGCAACCTCGGCGACTTCGACGAGATCATCATCTCGACGCTGCCGCTGGGGATCTCGCGGTGGCTGAGGCTCGACCTGATCAGCAAGGCCCGCGCGCTCGGCCTGCCGGTCACCCACGTACAGGCGCCGAGCAAGGCGCCGGCCGCGGCCGGCGTCGGCGGCTCGTAGAACGCTCGATCGCAGATTCGATATAGGCTGCGGGCGATGAAGCTCGCCACGTTCCGCGCGCCCGGCGGCTCGCAGCCGCTCGCCGGCGAGATCGTCGACGATCGCGTCGTCGCGTTCGCTGACGGCGTCGGCGTCGTCGACGTGCTCAGTGGCGCGACGCCTTCGCGCGGCTCGGATTCCTGGGACCTGTCGGAGGTGACGCTGCTCGCCCCCGTCCCGCGCCCGGGGACGATCTACGCGATCGGCCTCAACTACGCCAAGCACCTGCAGGAGATGGGCAACCAGCCCCCCGAGCAGCCGGTCGTGTTCGTCAAGGTCGCCGGCGCCGCGGCTCCGCCCGGCGGGCCGATCCGCTGCCCCGAGGTCGTGCGTCGGCTGGACTACGAGGGTGAGCTGACGATCGTGATCGGTGCCGACGGCGGCATCGGCGGCTTCTGCGTCGCCGACGACGTCACCGCCCGTGACCTGCAGAAGCGCGAGCCCCAGTGGACCCGCGCGAAGGGCGCCGACACGTTCTGCCCGTTTGGCCCGTGGGTCACGACCGCCGATGAGATCCCGGATCCCGAAGACCTGCGGCTGCGCACCTGGGTCAACGGCGATCTGCGCCAGGACTCGAGCACCGGCGATCTGATCTTCGGCTGCCAGGAGCTCGTCGAGTTCATCGGGCAGACGTGCAAGCTCGTGCCCGGCGATCTGATCCTGACCGGCACGCCAAACGGCGTCGGCCAGGCGATGGATCCTCCACAGTTTCTCCAGTCCGGGGACACGATCCGGATCGAAATCGAGCGCTTGGGCTCGATCGAGCATCGCGTCGCATAAACGCCGCGCAAGCGGGTAGCTGGTCTCGCATGCGGAGGAGTGGGACAGCGTGCTGAGGCTTCAGCTCGCCCCGATCGACTACGTGATCCTGGGGATCTACTTCGTGGTCGTGCTCGGGATCGGGTTCGTCGCGCGGCTGTTCATCAAGACCGATCTCGACTTCTTCCTGTCGGGACGCTCGCTGCCGGCGTGGATCACCGGCCTCGCGTTCATCGCCGCGAACCTCGGCGCGCTCGAGATCCTCGGACAGGCCGCCAACGGCGCCCAGTACGGCGTTGCGGCCGTGCACTACTACTGGGTCGGAGCGGTGCCGGCGATGGTGTTCCTCGGGATCGTGATGATGCCGTTCTACTACGGCGCGAAGGTCCGCTCGGTTCCGGAGTATCTGCGGCTGCGCTTCAACGAGGCGACGCATGCATTCAATGCCGGCACGTTCGCGGTCGCGACGGTTCTGATCTCCGGGGTCAACCTGTTCGCGCTCGCGCTGATCATCCACCTGATGCTCGGCTGGTCGATCGCTTTCGCGATTCTCGTCGCAGCCGCGCTGGTGCTCGTCTACATCACGCTCGGCGGGCTGACCTCGGCGATCTACAACGAGGTGCTGCAGTTCTTCGTGATCGTCGCGAGCTTGCTGCCGCTGACGCTCGTCGCCCTGCATTCGATCGGCGGTGTCGATGGGCTCAAGTCCCGCGTCAAGGCGTTCAAGCCGCTCGGGCCGGCTGGGCTACACGCGTGGAAGGGCCTGGGGATCCACCACGTGACAAATCCGCTCGCCTCGGACTGGGTCGGGATCGTGTTCGGCCTCGGGTTCGTGTTGAGCTTCGGCTACTGGACGACGAACTTCGCCGAGGTCCAGCGCGCACTGTCAGCGCGCAACATGTCTGCGTCGCGCCGCACGCCGCTGATCGGCGCCTATCCGAAGATCTTCCTGCCGTTCATCATCATCCTGCCCGGGCTGATCGCGGTGCTGACCGTCCACGGCCTCGGCGGGACGTCTCCGGACCTCCAGTACAACACCGCGATCCCGCACCTGATCGGCAACTACCTGCCGGAGGGGATGCTCGGGATCGCCGTGACGGGTCTGATCGCAGCGTTCATGGCCGGGGTCGCCGCGAACGTGACCTCGTTCAACACGGTCGTCACCTACGACCTGATCCAGTCCTACTTCGCCAAGGACCGCGACTCCGCCTACTACCTGCGGGCCGGCCGGCTGGTGACGATCGGCGGGATCTTGATTTCGGTGGCCACGGCGTTCATCGCCAAGGGCTACTCGAACATCATGAACTACATCCAGACGCTGTTCTCGATCTTCAATGCGCCGCTGTTCGCGACGTTCATCATCGCGATGTTCTGGAAGCGCGCGACCCCGTGGGGAGGGTTCTGCAGCCTCGTCGCCGGGACCACTGCCGCGTATGCGACGAATCGCCTGGCGGCATACCACGTGATCTTCCACTTCGGCTCGGCGCTGAGTGCCAGCTTCTGGCAGGCGATCATCGCGTTCATCGCCGGCGGCGTCGTGCTGATCGCGGTTTCGCTGGTGACCAAGCCGAAGCCGACGGAGGAGTTGCGCGGGCTCGTCTGGGGCCTGACGCGCACTGAGGAACGCGAGGAGAATGAGGATCCGCGCGACAAGCTGTGGTGGCGCTCCCCGTACCTGTTGGGCGGCGTCGCGATCGGGATCCTCGTCGTGCTGAACATCATCTTCATCTAGGAGGCGCTGGTGTCACCAGAAGGCGAACGCATTCGATGGCCCCGCCGGCGAGAGGAGCCGATGGCGCCGACGGGCGCAACCGACGAGGAGGAGCTCGAGGCCGCCCGGACAGCCAACCGGTTTGACATCCGGCGCCTGATCGGCGCCGTGTTCATCCTCTACGGCCTGATCCTGACCGCGCTGGGGCTGTTCGCCTCACAGGCGGTCAAGCACAAGGCCGCGGGAATCAACATCAACCTCTGGACCGGGCTGGGGATGCTCGTGTTCGGCGGGCTGATGATCTTCTGGGCGCTGAGCCGACCGGTCGAGCCCGAGCCAGAGGAGACCCGAGGCCAGGGCTCGGGCCGGATCCGGCGCGCGCCGGCTACGTAGCGAGCGTCGCGTTGACCGTGATCTCGATCCCCGCGAGTGCGCGGGAGACCGGGCAGTTGCGTCCGGCGTCAAACGCCGCCTGCTCGAACGTCGCCTGATCGATCGCCGGTACGCGGCCGGTCACGGTCAGCTCCGAGGTCGTGACGGTGGGGGCGCCGTTGACGAGGTCGAGCGTCACCTTCGCGCTGACGTCGAGATGCTCCGGCGGCGTGCCCGCCTCGCCGAGCCCGTGCGACAACGCCATCGAATAACACGACGCGTGCGCCGCGGCGATCAGCTCCTCGGGGCTGGTCTTGCCGTCGGAGCGCTCGGTCCGCGACGCCCAGGTGACGGGCAGTTCGCCGAGCGCGCCGCTGGCGCCGGAGACCTTGCCCGAGCCGTGCGGCAGGTCGCCGTCCCACGCGCAGTTTGCAGTCCGTTCGGCCATCGCCATCGCGGCTACCTCCCGAGTGTCAGTGTTGGTGGATGACGCGGTCGATCAACCCGTACTCAACCGCCTGATCGGGCTTGAAGAACCGGTCGCGCTCCATGTCGGTATGGACCTGCTCGATCGACTGGCCCGTGTGGTGGGCGTAGATCTCGTCGATCCGCTGCCGGATGTTGAGGATCTCGCGCGCGTGAATCTCGATGTCGGTCGACTGACCCTCGAACCCGGCCGACGGCTGGTGGATCAGGATCCGGCTGTTGGGCAGCGAGAAGCGCTTGCCCTTGGCGCCGCCCATCAGCAGCAGCGAGCCCATCGACATCGCGATACCGACGCAGATCGTCGAGATATCGGGCTTGATGAACTGCATCGTGTCGTAGATCGCCAGGCCCGAGTAGATCGATCCACCAGGGCAGTTGATGTAGATCGAGATGTCCTTGTCGGGGTCCTGGGACTCGAGGTGCAGCAGCTGCGCGACGATCAGGTTGGCGACGGTGTCGTCGATCGGCGTACCCAGGAAGACGATTCGCTCGTTGAGCAGCCGGCTGTAGATGTCGAACTCACGCTCGCCGCGCGCGGTTCGCTCGATGACCATCGGAATCAGGGGCATGCCGCCTAACCCTAGCGGGCGGGGTTGCCCGCGGGCCGAGCGGCGCGCCGCGTCAAAAGCTGCGAATGTGAAACTCGTGACCGTTCGCGTCGGGATCATCGGGACCGGCTTCGCTGCCGAGACGCATGCGGATGCGCTGCGTCGGCTGCCGGGTGTCGAGCTCGTCGGCGTCGCCGGCCGCAACGCCGAGCGTGCCAGCGAGTCCGCGCGCAAGATCGGTGCCGCCCACGCCTATCAAGAGCCCGGCGAGCTGATCATCGATCCCGAGATCGACGCGGTCCACGTCTGCTCGACCAACCATCTGCACGCGCAGTACGCGTCGGAGGCGCTGCTCGCCGGCAAGCACGTGATCTGCGAGAAGCCGCTCGCGATCGACGACCAGAGCGCCAACGACCTGGTCGCGATCGCCGAGACTGCGGCGGCGTCGGGAATCGTTTCGGCGGTCTGCTTCAACTACCGCTACTACCCGATGGTCCGACAGCTGCAGACGCTGATCGCCGCCGGTGAGTACGGGCCGGTCCACTTCGTGCACGGCGTCTACCTCCAGGACTGGCTGCTCTACGACACCGACTGGAACTGGCGCATTGACCCGAGCGAGAACGGGCCCTCGCGTACGGTCGCCGACATCGGCTCGCACTGGATCGACCTCGCCCAGCACATCAGTGGCGAGCGCGTCGCCGAGGTGCTCGCCGATCTCGGCACGCTGCATCCGGTGCGGCAGCGCCCGCTGCGCGAGACGAGCACGTTTGAGGACGGCGGCGACGACGGTGAATTCGAGGAGGTCGAGATCGACAGCGAGGACTTCGCGTCGGTGCTGGTGCGGTTTGAGAGCGGTGCGCGCGGGACGTTCGCGGTCTCGCAGGTCAGCGCCGGACGCCGCAACCGGCTGACGATCGAGGTCGACGCGGCCACCGGCGCGCTCGCGTGGGATCAGGAGCAGCCCGACAGTGCGTGGATCGGCCGCCGGCGCGAACCCAGTCTCGTGTTCCCGCGCGACGCGGCGCTCGGCGTGCCGCTGACGCGGACGCCCGCGGGGCACCCCGAAGGCTGGCGCTCGACGTTCTACAACCTGTTCTCCGACTTCTACGGCGCGGTCGAGGCGGCGCGCTCGGGGAGTGACCACGACGGCGCGTTCGCATCGTTCGCCGAAGGGCGCCGCACCGGGCTGGTGGTCGACGCGATCCTGCGCAGCCACGAGTCGGGCACGTGGACGTCGATCTAAGCGACTAGCGAACCCGGCTAGGGAACGATCACCGCGGTGCCCTCGAAGCGGCCGGCGCGCAGGTCCGCCAGCGCCGTCTCGGCCTGCTCGAGCGGATAGGTCGTGATCGTGGTTCTGACCGGGACCTGCGGCGCCAGCGCGAGGAACTCCTCGCCGTCGCGCCGGGTGAGGTTGGCGACCGAGCGGATCGTCCGCTCATGCCACAGGTCTTCGTAGGGGAACGACGGGATGTCGCTCATGTGGATCCCGGCGCAGACGACGGTGCCGCCCGGCGCGAGCAGCTTCAGCGCGCGCGGGACGAGTTCGCCGGCGGGCGCGAAGATGATCGCGGCGTCGAGCTCGTCCGGCGGCGTGTCATCGGTGGCGCCCGCCCACGTTGCGCCGAGGCTGCGCGCGAACTCCTGCGTGCGCTCGTCGCCGGGGCGGGTGAACGCGAACACTTCGCGCCCCTGATAGACGGCGACCTGGCAGATCATGTGCGCCGCCGAGCCGAACCCGAACAGGCCGAGTCGTGGCGCGTCGCCCGCGAGCCGCAGCGCTCGGTAGCCGATCAGCCCGCCGCACAGCAATGGCGCCGCCTGCTCGGCGGTCAGCTCGTCGGGCAGCGCCAGGCAGAAACGCTCGTCGGCTACGGTGCGCTCGGCGTAGCCGCCGTCGATGTCGCGCCCGGTGAAGCGCGCGTTGACGCACAGGTTTTCGCGCTCGGAGCGGCAGTAGCGGCACTCGCCGTCGGTGAACCCGAGCCATGGCACGCCGACACGGCGCCCGTCCGGGGTCGTCGCGACGATCTGGTGGCCGAGCACGACCGGGAGCTTCGGGGCCTCGATCTCGGCGTCGCGCAGATGCAGGTCGGTCCGGCAGACGCCGCAGGCCTGCACGTCGAGCAGCAGCTGACCGGGACCCGCGACCGGATCGGGGAGCGTCACCGCCCGTAGTGGCTGGCCGGGACGCTCGAGCACGATCGCGCGCATCTGATCAGTGGACGCTACGGCATCGAGTCGAGCCACTTGCGGCGGCTCGTGTGCTGGGCAGCGGGCTTGCCGCTGGAGAGCTCGCCGCGGATCTCGCCGAACGTGCCGAAGCGCTCCGCGATGACGTTGTGCTGGTGGATCGTCTCGAGGTTGACCTGGCGGGATGAGAGAAACGCGCGGTCGTCGATCTCGGGGAATGCGTCGACCACGCCGCGGACCATCTCGCGCACGCAGTCCTCGACGAACCGTGGCCGGCGGTGTGCCTTCTCGACGACGTGCGCCTCGTCGGAGCGCTTCATCAGCTCGTAGATCTCAGACGACATCGACTGCTCGACGATCGCCAGCAGCGTCGTCGCGTCGATCTCGTCCTCGCACTGCTCGGTGCAGCCGATCAACAGCGTGCCGAGTCCGCGCTGGTTGTGGGTCGCGACCGGAACGGCTTCGAAGATGCGCTCGATCGTCTCGTCGTCAAAGCCCTGCTCCTCCAGGCGCACTCGCGCCGACGCCGCCACGAGCTCCTGCGCGCACGGGCAAGCGGTCATGCCCTGCGCGGTCACGCCGATCACCCGGCGCGTCCCCGCGTCGGTGCAGATCGCCGAGCCGTGGAGCGTGTACAGCTCCTGGGTCTCGATCCCCGAGACCGGGGCCGGCTTGTGCTCGGGGAAGCGCGCTTCGACGTTGACCTCCGCGCGTCGCGCGCCCTGGCGGGTTCGCACGAGCTGTGCGATCTGCTCCGCGAGTGTCTCGGCCTTGAACGTCGCCTCGCCGAGCACGACCTCGCCGATCGCGTCGTTGACGACCTCCTCGAAGCGCGACATGTGCGCGCCCTTCTGGCTGAGCCCGAGCTCGACGACGCACTCAAAGCGCGCCGAGAACAGCTGCTCGGCGCCGTTGTGGCGGATCCGGATCACCTTCTCGACTCCGGTCACGCCGACGCGCGACAGGCCGAGCTGCACGGACGGCAGCTGCGACTGCACGTCCACCATCGATGAAGTTGTTGATCGCAATGAAGTCATACTCAGTGCTAAAGGGTAGAGATCGGGTCCCTTCGGCCGCACGGGCCAAACTGGACAAGCGCTGAGTTTGTGGTATCACTCGGCACTATTAGGAGAGTTGAGAGGGAGTTGTCGGTTGTGAACCGGCTCTCTGTATACGACGGGGAGGAGCTCAGGGGCTGTGAGCGAAGAGGCGATCGTCCTATTGGCGGATGAGGCTCCGATTACGGAGCTGGACGAGCTGCGGCCGCTGATTGCTGAAGGGCAAGAGCGCGGCTTTCTGACGTTTGAGCAGATCGCGGGGTGTCTCGAAGAGGTCGAGGTCACCAAGGAGCAGATGAAGGAGCTGCACTCCTACCTGGAGGAGCAGGGGATCGACGTCGTCGCGGCCGACGGCCGGCCGCTGAAGGGCGACGCCGGCGGCGACGGGTCATCGGCGCAGAGCAACGGATCGCAGGCCGAGGACCGCAAGAAGCCCGAGATCGACCTCACGGTCGAACCGAGCCTCGACTCGCTGCGGCTGTACCTGCGTTCGATCGGTCGCGTTGAGCTGCTGACCGCCGAGCAGGAGGTGATGCTCGCGCGGCGCATCGAGCGCGGCGACATGGACGCCAAGCAGCAGATGATCGAGGCCAACCTGCGCCTCGTCGTATCGATTGCCAAGAGTTACCTAGGCCGCGGGCTGACGTTCCTGGACCTGATCCAGGAGGGCTCGATGGGCCTGATTCGCGCCGTCGAGAAGTTCGACTACCGGCGCGGCTACAAGTTTTCGACGTACGCGACGTGGTGGATCCGCCAGGCGGTCACACGCGCGATCGCCGACAAGGGCCGGACGATCCGGATCCCCGTGCACATGGTCGAGAAGCTCAACAAGGTCGTCCACGTCGAGCGCCAGCTCGTTCAGCAGCTAGGACGCGAGCCGACGCCTGAAGAGATCGCCAACGAACTCGAGACGACCGTCCGCGAGGTGCGCGACGTGCTGCGCATGTCGCAGCAGCCGATCTCGCTCGAGAAGCCGATCGGCGAAGAGGAGGAGTCCGAGCTGGGCGACTTCGTCGAGGACCAGACCGCCGAGTCTCCGTTCGAGCTCGCGGCCGAGCGCCTGCGCCGCGAGAACCTGCGCCGCGCGCTTGCGGCGCTGCCCGAGCGCGAGCGCGAGGTGATCGAGATGCGCTTCGGCCTGACCGGCGAGCGGCCCTACACGCTCGAGGAGGTCGGCCGCGCGTTCAACGTCACGCGCGAGCGGATCCGCCAGATCGAGAACCACACGCTCAAGAAGCTCGAAGCGCTGCCCGAAGCGCAGCGCCTGCGCGACGCTTCGTGAGCTGACGCACCATGTTCTGAGCGCCAAGTGGGTCTCCCCGATTCCGGGAGGCCCACTAGAATGCGCGCCGGCGCGGCGGGGTTCCCGAGCGGTCAAAGGGAGCAGACTGTAAATCTGCCGGCTCAGCCTTCGCAGGTTCGAATCCTGCCCCCGCCACTTTCTGCTTGCTGACTAGAGCTCCGGGGTCCCCGGGTATCCTCGAGCGCGATGGGCGCCGACGAGGGCCAACCCCGCGAGGAGCTTGAGCTTCCCGCGGATGATCACGACCGCATCGCCAAGCTGCGGCGTGCTGCGATGCGGATCGACACGGGCTCAGGTCTGCTGGCCGCCGCGCGCGGCTTGCGCCGCCGGCTCCCGGGCGATGAGAAGTTCGGCGACCCGCTCTCAACCGCCGGCGACGCGCCCGTCCAGCTGATCGCCCGCAGCGTGAGTGCGATGCGCCCCGAACGCGAGAGCCTCGTCAAGGAGCTCGGCCTCGCGAGCCTGCAGGTGTGGCAGTCACTGTCGGAGGCGACCGGCCGCGGTCGCGGTCAGCAGGAGCTCGCGCTGTTGTTCACCGACCTGGTCGGCTTCTCGACCTGGGCGCTCGGCGCCGGCGACGAGGCGGTGCTCGAGCTCCTGCGCTCGGTCGGCGTGGCCGAGGAGGCGGCGATCGTCGCTCACGATGGAAGGATCGTGAAGCGCCTCGGCGACGGCGTGATGGCGACGTTCCTGAGCGTGCAGGACGCAGTCGACGCCGCGCTCGACGCGCAGGCCGCGCTGTCGCGCATCGAGGTCGCCGGCTACCAGCCGCGGATGCGAGCGGGCGTCCACTGGGGTCGGCCGCGGCCCTTGGGCGGCGACTACCTGGGCGTCGACGTCAACATCGCCGCCCGCGTCGCCGACGCGGCCAAGGCCGATCAGGTCCTGATCTCCGAAGACGCGCTCGCGCGGATCGACGTCGAGCAGCTGAGCGTCGGGCGGCAGCGGCGGCTGAAGGCGAGGGGTGCGCCGAGGAGTTTGCGGGTGATGGAGGTTTCGAGGTAGGAGCGGGGGTTTGGGGGCGCGGGCTGCCCGGGCGCGGGACGGCCGGGCGCGGGACGGCCGGGCGCGGGCTGCCTGGGTCGCGGGACGGCCGCGAACCGGGGATAACGTTCCATCCGACCACCCGCCCGACGCCCGATGGAACGCAACCCCCGCCTGGCGGGGGTTTTGTTCCACGCGCCGCGCGCTACCTCATCCGATGGAACGTAATCCCCGGTTGAGCCGCTCTTTGCAGGCTCGCCTGCTCACGGACCGAAGCGATACTCTGGGCCCAGCGCCCTCTTAGCTCAGCTGGTAGAGCACTTCCATGGTAAGGAAGGGGTCGTCGGTTCGAGTCCG
>DASXDD010000077.1:0-38752 GCA_036490775.1 Solirubrobacteraceae bacterium
CTGCGCGAGGGCTCCGCTTCGGAAGCGCTGCTCTTCGACGACCTCGAGCTTGAGGTGCTCATCTAGCTTGGCGAATGGGCTGTGGCCTGCGCCGATCGCAATCGGGATCGTAGACAGCTGGTATTCGTCGACCAGACGCAGGCGGGTCAGCGACTGGGCGAAGTCAGGACCGCCGTGGACCAGGATCGTCCCTTCGTCCTCTCGGGCCTTCAAGTTAGCGATCTCCGCGCTCAGATCCCCGCCGAAGATCTCGGCTGGTCCCCATTCCGCGTTCTCCAGGGTGTGGGAGAAGACAGCCTTCGGCTTCTCGTTCATCGCTGTAGCGATCGGCCCCTCGGACGCGGCCCAGTGCGGGCCCATGATCTCATAGCTGCGGCGGCCCATCGCGTGAACGCCGGCCTCCTCAAGCGCACGGAGGTTCCGCTCCATCGAGTCCTCGTCGAACCACTCGAACATCCACTCGTGGGTCCCGTCGGGGCTGGTGGCAAAACCGTCTAGGGACATGACCATTTTGAGGATCACTTTTCTATCGCTCATGGAGGTAGAGACCTACCCTCTCGCGTGAACTAATCGCCCATCTGCGGACTCGCGGAAAGAGACGCCCCGGCGATCACCGGGGCGCTCGGTAGAACCGTGCTGCGGAGAAGGAGCTACCCCACGCCGCGGCATGGGTGCGGCTACGCGCTTGAACTACCTCGGCGTTGGTGGCGCTGGTGGTGTGTCTGGTGGCCAGCTAGCGGATCCACGTACCCGCCGCCCAAGCGGATGTGTCCGCGAATCGTTGTGTGGACGGGGCCCAACATCGTCGTCCCGATCTGCGAGAAGATTTGGCCGGTGTACGTCTCGGTGTAGGACCCAGCGGCGTTAGCGAAGCGACCGGTGCCGCCGGTGATGGTGACTAGGTTCGTGCCACTGGTGGCTCCGGAGTTATTCACGCCGGTCCCGTTCACCGCCCCGAACACGTTGTCGCCATTGGCCATGATGAGCGTCTCGGATCCCGTCAACCTGTACGGGATCACCGGAGGCGCCCCGAGCGGCGTGAGCGATTCGTTTCCGATGGCGATGAACGCTCCCAGATGCGAGAAATGCCCGGACGAGGAGACAGTAACCGTCGCCGGAGTGGTGGAAATGTCGGTCGCCACGACCGCCGTGCTCTTGCCCTTCAGCGGAAGGTTGGTGCTGTTGGCGCCCAACGCCACTGCCGGGCTGATCGCGGCGACCCCGAGCACCAGGCTTGAGAGGACGAAACGCCTGCGTAGTGAGATCATCGCTCACCTCCGGTCGCTCCGCGCCTCGCAGCCCCTGGGTGCCATGCTCGCGCGTCGGCGACTCGAAGTCAAGACCGAGTACTGCAGGCACCACCGGCCGGTCGCGAGCCATGCACAGTGGGTCGCAATGATCGCCCAGCAACCGTCTCGACGGCGCTGCTGCGTGCCGTGCATGACCACCAGGAGCTTGTTCCTGGTCCGGGGCCAGTCCAGTGAGCGAGGCGCGCCACGAATCGATCGCTGCCGGCGTGATCTCCTCGAGCCGCAGTGATCCGAAAGCGGGCAACAGATGCGCCTCGAGGTTCGAGCGGTAGGACATATCGGGGACATGTTCCCCCCGGGCCGCTCCACCCCAGACATAAGAAAACCCCGCCATAAGCGGGGCTTTCTGAGCGCGCCCGGAGAGATTCGAACTCCCGACCTTCGGTTCCGTAGACCGACGCTCTATCCAGCTGAGCTACGGGCGCTTTGGGTGAAGCGACCGCCCATCCTAGCGCCCGACGGGCGTCAGTCCCGGCGTGGGCGGGTGCTTGGCCCGACGGCCTGCTCGAGCCACTTGACGAGCGGTTGGGCCGCCTCGAGCTGGGTTCTGACGATCTGGTCGCAGCGGCGCTTGTGCAGCCAGGGGCCGAGCGGATGGACGCGAGAGACGGTCAGTCGCTTCAGGCGCAGGCGGTCGATTCGAGGGTGGTCGATCGAGTATCCGCGTGGGGCGCGCTTGAGCTCGGGCGCCGCGAGGCTGAGCCCGTCGGCTTCGGCTTGGGCGACCGCATGCTCAAACCCCTTGACCCGACGCTCGTCGTTGATCGCAGCGCGAAAACGCTCGAGCTGATCGGTCGCCGGGTGGTACAGGCCGCCCGCGATGATCAGGCCGTCGAGCGACAGGTCGAAGTAGTAGCCGCCCGACCCGCCGTAGCCGACCGCGACCCCTACGTTCTCCTTGAGCGGTGGCCCCGGCCGAAAGCGCAGGTTGTTGTAGGGCCGGAAGTAGTGGGGCTTGCCGAGGTGCTGCACGCTCTCGGCGAGTTCGCGCGCGGGACCGAGGACGTCGCGGTCATAGCGCTTGCGGTTGGCCCTGAACCAGTCGCTGTCGTTGTTGGCCTCGAGCTCTCGAAGAAACTCGATCGCCTCCGGTGGCCACACGTCGCCGACCCGTGCCTGCGGGCTCAGCCGGCCGGAACGACCGGGATCTCTTCGGCGGGGTCGTAGTAGCGAGCGACGGTGAAGCCGATCAGCGTTGGCACGTGGACCGCGAAGATCACGAGCGACAGCGTCAGCACTACGAGCACGCCTCCTCGCACATGGTCCTGGAGGAACGCGTAGAGGATCAGGCCCGCCGTGGCCGTGTAGGCCAGCAGCGACCACTTCGCGACGGCGAAGAATCGATCCCAGGCGAAATCCTTGACGCGCGTCAGCGAGAACAGGTTGAACGCCATCAGACCGGCCGACAACACCAACAGCGCGACCGCTGGGCCGAGCGGCACGTGGGCTGGCAGGTGCGCCGATAGGTAGATCCCGCCCGTGACGATCAGGGCGAGCGACAGCATCCCGACCTCGGTGACCGGCGGAAACTTTCGCTCGCTCATCCCGACCCCAGCTTGGTCATGATCACGAGCGTCGCGACCTGCAGGACACCAAGCACCCCGGCCGAGTAGATGAACCGTTTCATCAACTTCTCGATCACCGCGGGATTCGGTCGCGGCTTCTTGAGTTCGATCAGCACCGCGATGTTCGCCGGCTCGAGCAACCCCAGCGCGATCACCGACATCACGCCGACGACGATCATGCTCGCCACGACCCAGCTGTGGTTGGGGTACACGGTCAGGTTCGTGCCGAGCTTGCTCGACAGCTGCCAGCCGGCCGCGAGCGTGAGCGTCACGACGATCGGCATGATCACGACCATCTTCGGCATCAGCCGGGTCGTGAACTGGATTCGGGCGGGCACAGGCATCGCGCCCATGATCGGCCCGAGCACGAGCCCGAGGAACAGGTCGATGATCGTCCACGCCGCGCCGCCCGCGACGTGCAGGAACTCGAGCGGCCAGAGCTTGTTGGCCGCGATCGCAGCGATCAGGGCGATACCCGCGACGGCGGCGAAGATCAGTCCGACACGCGGAACGACCTCAAACTCGGGGATCTCGAACGGCGGCCCGGGCGGGACGGGCTCGCGAAGCTGGAGTGGGGGTATGGCTACGTCGGTCACGGACGGATCCTAACTGCGGCCATGGACTATGCCTAGGGCCTGTTCAGGGCGTGCACTGCCCGGCCAGCGCGTCTGTCAGCTGTATCGGCGCCGGACGAACCGAGCGCAGTGCGGCACTGTGAACGCGAGCTCCCCGCGAGCCGGTGCGTAGATGACGGCCTCGCGAATGAGCGCGTCCCGCACTTTGGTCACAGCTGTCGGCTTGCGACCCAGACGCTGGGCGACTTCCGAGCTGGAGACGGGTCCGTCGCCAAGCTCCGCCATCGCTTGGACGTACGCCCGCTCGGTGGCATTGAGCCGCCCGAGACGGACTTCAAAGAAGCTTTCGTCGAGTTCTGACTCGGCGAGCGCAACGGCCGCCTCGACGTCGGCGCGGGTGATGTGGTCCCCGTGGCTTTGGCGCCACGCCCATCGGCCGACTTCTTGCAGGAAGTACGGGTAGCCCTCGGTGTATGCGACGGCGAGGGCGAGCGCGGCGTCCTCCCACACGACCTGCTGCATGCGTGCAGGGTCGGCAAGCGCGATCCGTGCGGCTTCGTCTGACAGCGCGCCGAGGGGCGCGCGCACGAACATCCGCTCCGCGTATGTTTTCGCCTCGCCGGTGAGGGCCGGGATGAGCGGCAAGCCTGCGCCGACAAAGCTGACCGGTAGCGTCTTCTGCTTGGCCCGGTGCAGAGCGATGATAAGCGCCTCGTAGTCACTGCCGGAGAGGTTGTGCAGCTCGTCCAAAATCACGCCGAAGCCGACACCGGCTTCGGCGGCGGCGCCGCCGACAGAGATGATTACGTCGCGCAGATCGTCCGCGAGGTCACCGGAGTCGGCGTGACCGGCAAGCGCGTCGACCCCGAGCTTGAAGCGAACGTCGCCCGGGAGGGTTAGTTCGAAGGACGTTAGAACGCGCATCGCTTGCCGGAGTCCGTCGGTGACCTTTGCTCGCAGCGACAGCTGCCGCACCGCCCTACTTGCACTGCGACCGACGAGCACAGCGACCGACGAGTCTCGCGACACCTCCTTGCTCTCCGCCGGCCAGCCAGCCTCAACGCACACGTTCTCGAACTCGTTGAGCATTACGGTCTTGCCGACCCCACGCAGTCCGGTGACGAGGAGATGTCGTTCGGTGCCCCCGGCGGTCAGCTGAGTGACGATGCTCTGGAGATGCTCAAGCTGGCTGTCGCGCCCCACGAGCGCCGGAGGCCGTGCGCCTGCGTCCGGCGTGTACGGGTTGTATGTGTGCGAACCGCGATCCATCTCGTCTATCCCTAAATATACCGAGTTAGGGGATATAAAGGTATAGATCGCCATAGGCCTTAGGTACCAACAGCTTCTATCCCGGACTCGGGGATAGAGGCGGATAGAACCCTGCAACGCCTGCGGCGAACTCGTGTGGCCGACCGGAAACGGTTCGTCGGGGCCGCAGTTCGGCTTGGGGGCCGGTCCACGCTGGTGATTGCGGTCGGCGCAGACGGAGGGGGCGGGATTCGAACCCGCGGTCCGCTTGCACGGACTCTGGTTTTCAAGACCAGCGCATTCGACCACTCTGCCACCCCTCCGTGGGGTTGCGCGTCGATGCTAGCCCGTACAAGACCCGATGCAGGGCGTCGCCTTCGGGGTAGATCTGAGGGACGAGGGCTCTACACTGCCCCGAGTCCGGAGAGGTGGCCGAGTGGCTGAAGGCACTCGCCTGCTAAGCGAGTAAGGGGTTCACACTCCTTCGCGGGTTCGAATCCCGCCCTCTCCGCTCCCCGACCTCGCTCTCCTCCCAGCAGCACCAGCGAGTGCGTGCCTGGACGACGGGGTAGCTCGACCTCAACGCCAACGAGGGAAGGACGAGGCCGTGACCACTCCGATCGACGACGTCAGCACCCTGCCCGGACGCAAGGTCTCCGACCAGGAGGAGAACACGATCGGCAAGATCCAGGAGATCTACGCGATCGATGGCGACGGCCATCCGATGTGGGTCTCGGTCGAGGGCTCGTTCGGTAGCAACAAGCGCACTGTGCTGATCCCGATCGCGCGGCTAAAGGATGAGGGTGGCGACCTGCTCGTCCCGTACAGCAAGAACCACATCGGCGAGGCGCCGGAGGTCGATGACAGCGACGGGATCTCTCCCGACGACGACCGCAGGCTGCGCGACTTCTTCGGCATCGGGGTCGGTGACCAGGAACTACGCAGCGACAACAAGTCCTACGCGACGCGCGTGCCTGACGAAGCAGCCGAGTCTCGGCGCGTGGACGATCCGGAGTCGCTTGAGCTGCCCGACGCCGACACGCGCACCGACGAGACCAAGCAGCGCCTCGATGAATCACAGCGACGCGACTCGCGCCACGTCGAGGGCCTCACGGGAGACGTCGCCGAGGGCGACAACGGCTCCAAGGGCGACGACGGCTCTGAGCCCGACGACGGCTCCGACGCAGACGGCTAGCGATTCTTCGGCGCCGTGCCGAACACGTGGTCCCAGAACGGGGCGCTGACGCCGTAGCCGCGCTCGTGGTTCTGGAAGTGATGGCGCATGTGTAGCTCGCGCAGGCGCTTGCCGAGCGCGGTCTTCGGCCGGTGATGGTGCACGTGGTAGTGCAGCATGTCGTAGAACAGATACCCGGCCAGGAACGCCGCCCCGAACGGGAGGAACGCGGGAGAGCCGAGCACCTCATAGAACCCGAACACGAACAGCGCCGACAGCGGCAAGCTCACCGACGGCGGCATCACGAGCCGCATCGGATCGTTCGGGTGATCGTGGTGGACCCCGTGGATGATCCAGTGAAGCCGGGCGCCGATGCCCTGCTCGGGCTCGAAGTGGAACACGATGCGGTGCAGCCAGTACTCGGTCAGCGTCCAGAACAGGTAGCCGCCGAGCAGCCACACCGGCGTCAACCAGCCCGACCCCTGGATGAATCCCTCAACCAGCATGAACACGATCACGGGGCCGAAGATGATCGGAGGCACGGCCGGGTGCACGCGCGAGAGCCGATCGAGCAGATCGGAGTCGAACATCCGCGGTGAGGCCTTCAGCGCGTCGCTGCGGGTGAGTCCAGTCACGTCGTCTGCATTCTGGGTCGCCATCTGTTTAAACGATACCTCGGGGGCGGGTTCCGGTAACAGTCAGCGGACCGACAGCACAGACCAGGCGCCGGCGGCGTCAGTCCACCGGGCTGACGAGCACGATGTGGGCCAGCGCGAGCGCGATGAACGGGCGCTGCACCTTCGGCTCGCTGCCGTCGATCGGCTCCAGCTCGACGTCAGTAAGCGCGATGAACGAACGTTCACCGGAATTCAGGTAATCGGTGAGCCTGCTGCGGTAGCCGTCGCGCGGGAGTCGCAGGACCCCTTCGATCCTGTAGCGGGTCGTCTCGGCCACGATTCGCTGGTCGCGGTGCTCCATCGGGCGCGACGATAGCGACATCGGCTGCCATGCTTAGCCAGATGGCGGGGAGCGATCGCATGCGCGCTCGTTGGTGGAGCATCCGGCCGGCCCAGAATCGCAAGCCGGCGACCTACCGTTGCCCGCTGTGCGGCGACTACCTCCCGGCGCTCAGCGCGCACATGCTGATCGTGCCCGAAGGCGACAGCTCGCGCCGGCGTCATGCCCACACCGACTGCGTGCTGGCGGCCCGCAAGTCCGGCCGGCTGCTGACGCGCGACGAATGGGAGCGCAGTACCGGCGAGCGGCCCCCGAGCCTGTGGCGGAGAACCCGTGCGGCGGTCTCGCGTCTGGCCGGCCACGGCAGGTAGGGTTGCCCCGATGGCACGCGACCTCAAGCTCGGGCTGAGTCTCGGCTACTGGGCCGGCGGCCCGCCGCCCGGCGCGGCGGAGTCGGTGCTCGAGGCCGACCGCCTCGGGTTTGAGTCGGTATGGACCGCGGAGGCCTACGGCTCAGACGCGCTGCTCCCGCTCGCGTGGTGGGGCGCTGCGACCGAGCAGATCAAGCTCGGCACCGCGATCGTGCAGATCTCCGCCCGCACGCCGGCGGCGACCGCGATGGCCGCGATGACGCTTGACTACCTGTCGGGCGGCCGGCTGATCCTCGGTCTCGGCGTCTCCGGACCCCAGGTCGTCGAGGGCTGGTACGGGCAGTCGTTCGCCAAGCCGCTCGCGCGGACGCGCGAGTACATCGAGATCCTGCGGAAGATCTGGGCGCGCGAGGGGCCCGTGACCAACGACGGCCCGCACTACCCGCTGCCGCTGCCCGACGGCACCGGCCTCGGCAAGCCACTGAAGTCGAGCCTGCGCCCGCTGCGCTCGGACATCCCGATCTACCTCGCCGCCGAAGGCCCGAAGAACATTGCGCTCGCGGGCGAGGTGTGCGACGGCTGGCTCGCGCTGTTCTACTCACCCCACCACGACGGCTTCTACCGCGAGGCCCTCGGCGAGGGCCTGGGCAGGCCGAACGCGCGCCGCACCTGGGACGACTTTGAAGTGGCCGCCAGCGTGCCGCTGATCGTGACCGACGACATCGAAGGCACGGCCGACGCGATGCGGCCGATGTACGCCCTGTACTTCGGCGGGATGGGCGCGCGAAACACCAACTTCCACGCCAACGTCGCGATCCGGATGGGCTACGAGGCCGAGGTCGAGAAGATCCAGGAGCTCTACCTGTCCGGCGACAAGGATGCCGCGGCGGCGGCTGTACCGACCGAGCTGATCGAGAAGCTGACGCTGATCGGCCCCAAGGACAAGATCCGCCATGACCTCGAGGCGTGGCGCGACTCGACGATCACGACCTTGCTGGTCGGCGGCGACCCGCAGACGCTGCGGACCGCCGCCGAACTCGTTCTCGGTTAGCGCCTACGCGTCGTGGTAAAGCGCGAACTCCCACGGATGCGGCCGCATCCGGATCGCGTCGACCTCGGCCTCGCGCTTGTAGCTGAGGTAGGCATTGATCAGGCCCTCGGTGAACACGTCGCCCTGGAGCAGGAACTGATGATCGGCCTCGAGCGCGTCGAGGCTGGCCTCGAGCGATGACGGCACCGTCGCGAGCCTGGCGAGCTGCTCGTCGGGCAGGTCGTAGATGTCGGCGTCGAGCGGCTCGCCCGGGTCGAGCTGGCGCTTGATCCCGTCGAGTCCCGCCAGCATCAGCGCGCTGAACGCGAGATACGGGTTGGCGCAGGGATCAGGCGAGCGGAACTCGATCCGCTTGCTCTTCGGCGCCTCGTGGTACATCGGCACGCGCACGCACGCCGAGCGGTTACGAGCCGAGTAGACGAGGATCACCGGCGCCTCGTAGCCCGGGACCAGTCTCCGGTAGGAGTTGGTCGTCGGCGCGCAGAACGCCAGCAGCGCCGGCGCGTGCGCGAGCAGCCCGCCGATGTAGTGCTTGGCGAGGTCTGACAGGTGCGCGTAACCGTCGGCGCCGTACATCAGCGGCTCGTCGTCCTTCCAGAGCGACTGGTGCACGTGCATGCCCGATCCGTTCTCCTCGAAGATCGGCTTGGGCATGAACGTCGCGATCTTGCCGGCGGCCGCGGCCTCGTTCCGGACCACGTACTTGTAGACCATCATCTGGTCGGCCATCTGCAGCAGCGGCTGAAAGCGCATGTCGATCTCGCCCTGGCCGCCAGAGGCGACCTCGTGGTGGTGAAACTCGCAGCGGATCCCGAGCGACTCCATCGTCGCGACCATGTCGCTGCGCAGGTTCGCGAGCGAATCGGCCGGCGGCGTCGGGAAGTAGCCCTCCTTCTGGCGGAGCTTGTAGGCGAGGTTCGCGCCATGCCCGGCGGCCTGACGGCCTGTGTTCCAGAATCCCTCAGAGGAGTCGACCTCGTAGAACGCACGATGCTCGACCTGCTCGTAGGCGATGTGGTCGAAAACGAAGAACTCGGCCTCGGGCCCGAAGTAGGCGACGTCGGCGATGCCCGACTGGATCAGGTAGCGCTCCGCCTTCTTAGCGACGAAGCGAGGGTCACGCGCATATGGCTCGCCGAGGATCGGATCGGCGACCGAGCAGATCAGCGACAGCGTCGGTCGCGTGTAGTACGGGTCGATGAAGGCGGTGGTCGGGTCCGGGATCAGCAGCATGTCGGACTCGTGGATCTCCTGGAAGCCTCGGATCGACGAGCCATCGAAGCCGAGACCGGTGTCGAAATCGTCAGCGTCGAGCGCGCGCAGCGGCAGCGTCATGTGCTGCCACGTGCCCGGGAGGTCGATGAACTTGAGGTCGACCATCTCGACGTTGCGTTCGGCGGCGAAGTCGAGGACCTCCGATGCGGAACTGGCGCCGGCCGCCGTGGCGGTCTGCGCACTATCTGTGATTGCCAAGGTACTTCTCCCTCCTACAGATTGAGCGGCACTTACAGCCCGTCGGGTGGACTGAAGACGACGGCCGGGAGGGGGATTGTCCCGCCTCCCGGCCGTTATGGCTACCAGCGTTGCTTGAGCTGCCCGCGCCGGCCCCGACCTGGCCGGCGCGCATGAGGGGCAGTCGCTGCGCTACGCCGTTGTTGCTGTGGCCGTCCCTGCCCCAGCTTTGATCTCGGGGACCCCGTTCGGGTAGCCGAGCGACGGAACGTCGGATGGGTACACCTCGTGTCCGTGCACGGCGACGTCGCCGATCTCCATGTCCTCCTGGGACATCCGCAGCGGGATGAACAGGCCGACCACTTTCAGCAGGATGAACGTGATCAGCGCCGACCAGAAGATCACAAACGCGGCGGCGAACACCTGCCACTTCAGCAACGTGAAGTTGCCGTGCACGACCCCCGGCGCGCTACCGGTCGCGATCAGCTTCCCGCTCGGTGTGCTCGTGTAGAACACGGCCATGTTCGGGTCGGCGAAGATCCCGGTCAGCAAGCCGCCGGCGAGTCCGGCGAATCCGTGCGTGTAGACCACTCCGAGCGTGTCGTCGACATTGCGGAACGGTCGCAGTCGGCTCAGGTAGTTGAGCGCGAAGTAGACGATCGTCGCTGCAATCAACCCGATCGCTATCGCCCCCCAGCCGTTGACGAAACCGGCGGCCGGCGTGATCGCCACGAGTCCCGTGATGATCCCGTTGACACCGCCGATCATGCTCGGCTTGCGGCCCGTCGCGTAGTCCCAACCGATCCACGCCATGAACGCGACCGCCGTGGCGAGGTTCGTGTTCAGGATCGCGGCTGCGGCTGACATGTTGGACGCGTACGGGTCGCCTCCGTTGAAGCCGTTCCACCCGAGCCACAGCAGGCCGGCGCCGACCGCGACCATCGCGAGGTTGTTCGGGGCGTCGATCTCGCGATCGCGCTGGAGCCTCGGTCCGATCACCGCCGCCGCGACAAACCCGGAGACACCGGCGGACAGATGGATCACATACCCGCCGGAATAGTCGAGCGCGCCGTGGTGGCCGAAGAAGCCGCCGCCCCAGATCAGGAACGCGTCGACCACATAGACGAACGTGATCCACAGCGCCACGAACGGGATCCAGGCCTTGAAGTTGACCCGGCCTAACACCGACCCGAGCATCAGGATCGGCGTGATCCCCGCGAACACGAACTGGAAGTAGACGAGCGTCGACTGCGGGAACGCCTGACTACCAAGCAGCGGGATATTTCCCTGTTTCTGTAGCTCCGTGTGGCTGAGCACAGCTCCAGGCTTGCCGACGAAGTTCCCGAAGAAGCCCGAGTGGGAGATCCCGTGGAACGGCGAGCCGAAGCCCATCTTGAACGCATAGAGCACCCAGACGATCAGCACGGTGGAGAAGGCGGCAAACACCAGCATCATGCTGTTGATCGACCAGCGCTTCTGCATGATGCCGCCATAGAGCACGACGAGTCCGGGAACGCTCATCAGCCCGACCAGCGTCGCCGCGGTCATCTGCCAAGAGGTATCTCCCGCGTTTAGCCATGATGGCGCTTCGAGAGGCATGCAACTCCTTCGTTTGGTCAACACCGACCGCGACGCCCCGCGACACGAACGGTGGCTGGGCCTGGATGGCCCAGCTACGGGCCACAGGCTGGCGCCAGGGCGGGGGGCCAGCCATATCCGTGAGGCCAGCGATTCGCCAGCGGCCCCTGTCCACATGGATAATCGCCCTCCGTGTGCAGGGAAAACACCGCGAGGCGCGGGTCGGGGGAAAGGACCGCTTAACCCGGAAAATCCGGGTTTGATCAGGTCCCGTCGGGCAGCGACGGGACCGGCAGCCCGGCCTTGCGGCAAGCGTCGGCGAGCGCTGTCCGGAACGAGATGTTGTCTGCCGCCCCGGGTCCGCTCGGCGTACTGCAGAGATCGCGCGCCGCCTCACCGCAGCGGTACAGCTCCGAGCCGCCGATCACCGTCGCGGCGCTGACGTCGATGCACCCGTTCTGCGACTTGCGCTGGGTGCTGGTGAAAGAGATCGCGACCACGACCGCGAGCACCACGATCATGCCGACGCCGACGCGAATGATCCACTTCTCGCGGTGGCTGAATCGCCGAGCACCGAAGACCTCGCGTCCGTGCCCGGTGGGCATGATCAGCATGGTCGAAGTCTAAGCCCGGCGTGCCCGACTCAGAACAGCAGCGATGCGCCGCGCGGAAGCACGATCACCGAGCCGCGCGCCGAGTCGAGCTGGTTGCGCGCGGCGCCGCCGAGTGCGATCCGTCCCTCGGGCGCCCCGTCTTGGGAGTCGACGACGATCAGGTCGGCGTCGACACGACCCGGGATCAGCTCGGCGCCGAGCGCCGCCGCCAAAGACTCAGCGCTGTGATGCGCGGACCCGTTCGCGTCGCCGGCGACCGAGATCGTCGCGATCGACTCGCCGGCATGCGTGCGCAGGCCCGCGTGCGCGACCCCGATCGCGACCGTGCCGCCCTCGAGCAGTCCCTGCGCGGTGCCGCCGGGCTCGACCCGTCCCGGCGGGGTGCGGTAGTCCGAGCCGAACACGATCAGGTCCGCGCCCTCGGATTCGGCGAGCGTGGCCAGGCCCCTGCTCGTCGACGGGTCGATCACGATGTGGCGCTTGATGTCGGGCTCCTGCAGCCACAGCGAGCCGGTCTCGAGCCGGCGCTTGGCGTCGTACTCGCCGACCTCCTCGCGATTGGGGTCGTACTCGCGCATGTGCCGCACGTAGGCCAGGGCAAGTGTTGCTCCGCCGGCTGCCAGCATTTGTGCCAGCGCCAGCGCGTCGTCGTCGTTGGGCGTCCCATCGTAGGACACGATGATGTTCGCGCTCATGAGGATCGGCATCCTAGGGAGCCCCGGTGGCGCGGCATTGGCCCTGTGGCCAAGGATCGGTCGCGGCGGCTGTCCAGTTGGATGCGAACTCGGTGTGCGACGATCGGCCGGTGCGGGTAGGCGCGACTGTCAAGACGCTTTTGCTCTTAGCTGTCGCATCGCGAATCGATCATCACCTCCACGGCGCGCCGATCGACTACGTCGGCCTGGCGGCTGCCGCAGCGGCGAGCTGGGTGGGGGTTCCCGGTCCCGGCGAGCCGGTGCTGATCGCGGCCGGCGTGTTCGCCGCGCGCGGCCGACTGGACATCACCGAGGTGCTGGTCGTCGCGTGGGTCGCTGCGACGCTCGGAGGGATCGCCGGGTGGCTGATCGGCCGCCACGTCGGTCGCACGGTTGCGACCGCGCCGGGACCGCTGCGGCGGATGCGGTTGGCCGCGGTCGCGCGCGGCGACGAGGTGTTCGCTCGCTATGCGGTGATCGCGATCCTGCTGACCCCCTCGTGGGTCGCCGGGATCCTCCGCGTCAAGACCAGCGTGTACATGATCTGGAACGCCATCGGGGCTGCGTTCTGGGCGTTCGGGATCGGCCTCGCCGCGTACTTCATCGGCCCGAGCGTGATCGACTTCGTCCAGGACTACGGCGTGATCACGACGGTGCTCGTGATCGCGGGTATCGCCGTCGTCGTCGTCGTCGAGCTGCGGCGGCGGGCCGGACGATCGATTCCGCGACCGCGCGTGCCGGATGACTCCGGCTGATCTGCGCCGGTCGTCGTCCTCGGGCTTGCCAATACCTCCAGTATTGGCTTCGCCCTGCGTCCTTGACCGGCTTGATCCCCGAATCCCCCGGCCCCCACGCGGCCGCGGAATCAACCGTCTAGAGGCCGGTCCCGCTCCAGTTCACAGAGTGAAACGGCACCGACGAACCGACATTGAGCTGGACCACCGCGTGCGGGATGAGCGGGATCGTGCGCAGGTTCTTGGTCCAGGGCTTGCCGTCGACCAGTGCCGAGACCTTGCCCTTGACGCTGCCGACCTGGTTTGGGCTCAGCGGCTGGTGCCACTCGTCAAAGAAGTCGCCGAGCGTGTAGATCCGCTGCGTCGGGGACTCGACGTGGATCACACCGTCGGGCGCGTGCGTGTGCAGCCAGTAGATGCATTGACCGCCGGCGGCAACCGGCCCCTGAGACGTGCTGACGACCTGCGAGCCCGGAATCCCGATCCCGCCTGGCAGCGCGCGCGAATTGCCGTTGTCGAACACGGCCAGGTGCGCGTGGATGTGGTACGCGAGCTGCTCCTTGGAGCCGCACTGGATGCCGTTGACAGTCCCGGTCTGAGTGGTGCTCGCCGGCGCGACGGCGGCGCCGTGCTCGATCGGCACGCCCTCGAACCCGAGCTGTGGACTTGGTGCCGCCGCGGAGCTGCTGGTTGAGCTCGTCTGCGAGCTGGTCGAGGCGGACCCCGACCCCGAGGAAGAAGACGACGCGGACGTCGACGACGAGCTGGACGAACTGCTGCTGCCGCAGGCGGCGAGCAACATCGACCCCAGAACGACCAACAGGACCCAGCCGCGGTGGACGCGCATCGAGCGCAAACGGTAGCGATCGCGAATCTCCGGCGTGACCGGTCGGGCAGCGGAGCGGTGGTAAGTTGGCGGCCGGTGTCCGATCCGACCGCCACCGGCGAGCTTCCGATGACGACCGCACTCGAGCTGCCCGGACTCGAGGTCCGGCGCAATCTCGGCATCTGCTACGGCATCGTCGTGCGCAGCATGGGCGCGATCGGCGGCATGGTCGCCGGCTTCAAGGGCATGCGGCGCGGCGAGATTCCCGAGTACACGCAGTTGCTCGAGGACTCCCGCCGGCACGCGATCGACCGGATGGTCGACAACGCCCGGCTGATGGACGCCGACGCGATCATCGCGGTCCGCTTCGACTCGTCGGAGATCGGCGGGCAGTTCACCGAGATCGTCGCGTACGGCACGGCCGTCAAGGTCGGCCCGCGCTCCTAGTGTCCCGAGCCGCCTAACAGCCGAGTGCTGCTCAGCGACGCCGATCGGGAGCAGCTGTACGAGAGGCTCAAGTGCCACGCCGCCGAAGGCCGCCTGTCGATCGAGGAGCTCGAACGGCGCGTCGCCGCGATCGCGATGGCAGAAGACCGCGATACGGCGGCTTCGGTGATGGCCGACCTGCCGCCGCTGCCCGGCGACGCACCGCGCGCACGCCCGCGCTGGGGTCGCGGCCACGGCGACGCCGATGCGCCGGCGCCCGACTGGCAGCCGACCGGCGAGCGCTTCCGGGACCCTCGCTCGAACAGGGTGATGCGCGTCTGGCTTGACTCGGGCGGCGGTCGCCACTACGTGGCGGAGTAAGGCCGCACCGATCGACTCAGCCGCGGCGGCGGTTCCAGACGGGTCCCCCGACCCGCCTGGAACCAAGCCGCGATCGCTCTAGAGTGCGATCGTCTGGATCGGGCACAGCCCTGTGCTCCGATCCAATGCCCCCAACTGCTCGGATACCCCCAACCGACCCCACGTCGTGATAGCCCCAGCCCTAGAAGTCTTGGTGGTGCGCGCGGTCGTCATTGCGCTACTCAAGGTATGGCTTCCAAGGCACCGAAAATTGCGACATTTCTCACAGTCGGGCCCGATTGTCAGAATCTGCACATGAGCACGGGTGAAACGCCGTTTCTGGGGCAGCTCGGATCACAGGACGCCGACGCGCTGATGGCGCTGGTCCGGCGCAAGACCGTGCGCAAGTCACAGCCGATCCTGCGCGCGGGCGCGGCGGGCGACGAGGTCGTCGTGGTGCTCTCCGGCCACGTCAAGCTCGTCGCCTACGGAGCTGACCGTCGCGAGGTCGTGCTCGCAATTCGCGGCCGCGGCGAGCTGATCGGCGAGATGGCCGCGCTCGGCGGCCAGCGCCGTACGGCGACCGTGATCGCGGTCGACGACGTCGAGGTCGGCTACCTCGCCGCCGACGAGCTCAAGAGCTTCCTCGCCGGCCACCCAGACGTCGCCCTGGTGCTGATCCGGATGCTCGTACGCCGGCTCTCGGAGGCTGACCGCGACCGCGTCGATCTCGCCACCCAGGACAGCGTCGGGATGGTCGCCAAGCGACTGCTCGAGCTGTCGTCTGACCACGGCACCCGCGTCGGAACCGGCACGCTGATCGAGTTCGCGCTGACCCAGGACGAGCTCGCGAGCTGGACCGGCGCCACCCGTGAGACCGTGTCGCGGGCGCTTCGGCTGATGCGCCGGCTCGGCTGGATCACGACCGATCACCGTTCGATCACGGTGCTCGACCCCGATGCGCTGCGCGAGCGCTGCGGCGAGGTCGTCCGGCGGTAGGGCGCGTAACGTGGCACGCCTCCCGATCCGCGCGGGACGCGTCACGGCATGCACCTATGCGGTGCCTAACGTGGCACGCCTCGGCTCGCCCGGGAGTGTTGACACGTCATGCACCCCCGGTCGGCCCCTCGGGAGGTCGTCCGGCGCTAGCCGCTAGTCGTCGACCAGCCAGCCCGTCTCGCCCTGGATCACTTTCGGGCTGCCGCAGATCGCGCGCGACGCCTGCATCCCCGACGTGACCGCCGCCTCGACGCTGCCGCCGTCGATCCCGTTACGGGTCCAGTCGCCCGCGAGCTTGAGATTGGTGAAGCCTGACTCGTCGGCCGCCAGCCGGCTCGAGATCGTGCCGGCGCGGGTCATCACGTAGCGCTCGGTCTGCTGGAAATTCGCGCGCAGGAACTGGGCATCGACGCGCGCCTCACCGACTGCGCCTGACCTGTCGAACAGGGTCTCCCAGTCGAAGTCGTCGCCACCGTTGCAGGCGTCGGGCCAAAGCGGCGGCACGTCCCTGCCCAGGAACTGCACGGCGTTCTCGCGCACGCGCGCGTCGGCGTCGGCCTGGGTCTGCACGCCCCGGTGGTCGATCACGCCGCACAGATACACGACGTCCTCGGGGCAGTGCTTGCCCGCCCAGCGCTCGCGATCCAGCAGCTGCGACATGTTCGAGTAGGTATCGGCGACCTTCACGTACGAGGTCATGATCGAGGACTCAAACGGCCACCCGAGCGCCGATGCGGCCTTCGTCAGCCACAGCTGGATGCCCTCGGTCATCACCGTGAACGACTTGTCGAGCATCTGCTTGAAGCGCGGATTCGCGTTCGCCAGCTCGCCGCAGATCTCCGGCAGTGCGCCGACCGAGATCCCGAGCACGATCTCGTCGAAGTCCGTGCCCTTGTGCAGTTCGCACGCCTTCAACCCGAGCGGGTTGCACTCATTCTCGAAATTGATGCCGCGCTTGGCGAGCCGCTCGCCGTCGACAAGCTGGTTCCATCTGGGCTCGCTCGGCCAGCAGCGCAGGCCCTTGACGCGGACGATCGGGTCGTAGCGATCGTGCAGCAGGGCCACCTGCGGCTGTACGCGGATGGTTTCGACCGACGACCCGTCCTCCGACACCCCGAGGTTGGTGATCTGGTGAAAGAACCGGAAGCGCACGCCGCGGGCTCGCAACACGTCGTACAGCGGCGCGAACACCGTGTCGCCCATCCCCGCCTGCATCTTCCACAGCACCGCGCCCTTGTACTCGGCGACGATCCGGATCGTCGCCTGGAGCGCCTTGCCGGCCGCGAGGTCCGGGCGGCGCTTGTCGCCGTCGCGGTAGGCGAACACGAGGTCATACAGCGCCTGCACGAACGCCGCGTGCTCGAGCGTCAGCCGCTCGGCGCCGTGACGCCGAAGCCATGCCCACAGGTCCTCGTCGTTGAGCTTGGCGAAGCCGTCGACGAACACATCGTCGGCGACGAGGCCCGTCACCAGCGTCACCCAGAAGTCGAGCAGGATCGCGAACTGGCGCACGTCGTCGTCGTCGAGCCGCGGCTCGAGCACGGTCGCAAACAGCAAGTGCCTGAAGTCGTTGATCAGCTCCTCGATGCGTCCGATGTGGTGGTGGCGGTGGTCGCCGGGGACCGGCTTCTGCACATGCGCGGCGGCGATCTTGCACGCCACCTCGAGGTAGTGGGTCACGTACTCGAGCTCGAGCTTGCGCCCGATCTCCGAGGCGATCCGCGGCAGCCAGGAGATATCGAACCGCCGTCGTGGCGCGGCCTCGGCTTTCGGCGACCCGGTCTTGGCCCGCACGCGCTTCCACTCGGCGAGCAGGAACTCGAGCACGCGCTGCAGGAACTCCCACGGGCTTACGTCGTGGCCGTGGCCGGGGACGAGGTCATCGGACGGCAGCTCCAGGTGCCACGGCGTCCAGCGCCCGCGCCAGCTCTCAAACAGAACGATGTCGTTGCACTTCTTGAACGCGTCGTGCCAAGTCTTGATCGGCGAGGCCTCGGGCGGGTGCCACTCCTCATAGCAGCGCTGGATCATCTGAAACGCGTTGGCGTAGAACCCGAACCACACGTGCAGCCCGTGCTCCTCGATTCGCATCTCCTTGCCGGCGCGGCCGCTCGCGCACTTGCCGCCGATCCGCCAACCGGGCTGGTAGACGGTCACCTCGTAACGACCCCCGAGGTGCGGCTCGGTCAGCTCAAACGCCGCCGTGATCGCGCCGACGCCGCCGCCGAGCACGGCGACCTTGGTCTTGGGCTCTACGCGGCCCCGTCCCACAGCACGCGCCCATCGCCGACGTTGAAGTCCATCTCAACCTGGTAGGCGATGCTGAGCCGCTGGCTCTCGAGCCCGAGCTCGGCGATCACCGGGTGGCTGTCGAGGTGGTGCACGGTCAACTCGTGCTCGAGCAGCACTGGCTTGGCGCTCAGGCGCGTGATCTCGTAGTCGGCCTCGACGACCTGCTGGAGCGCGGCGCTGAGACCGTCCTCGACGCTGCGGAACTGCTTGAGAAAGACGTTCGGGAGGCGGTTGCGGAACAGGTCGGAGATCGCGCTCTCGGCGATCCGCAGGTCGGCGAGAATGTCCGACCCGTCAAACAGCTTGCCGGCCGCATCGCGGGCGAGCCCGGCGAGTGAGTCGAAGTCCGCCTCCGCGCCCTCGACAACCGAGCCGGTCTGCACGACCTCGAGCAGGTGATGGCGGCCGGCCAGGGCGTTGGGCTTGTAGTTGAGGCCGAACGCGTCGAGCTTCCATCGCTGCGGGTCCTCGCCATCGGTCGGGAATTTCGGCCAGCCCCACGCCTTCGGGTAGCCGAACAGCTCGCGCCCGGCCGCAAGCGACATCGCGTTGTCGAGCCAGATGTACGGAATGCTCATCGCAAACCGCTCACGGGAGCTCGTCGGGTCGCGCAGCGCGACCGGCACCCAGATCGCCACTTGCGGCTCGGCCACGCCGCCGCGCTTGTCATACGGCGGCGTTCCGGACACGACCTTGCCGATGTTGCCCCAAGTGATCATCACGTAATGGCTGAGCGGCCGGCAGATGACGGCACCGCCCGTCGGGCGCTTGAACACCTTGTCGCACAGCTCCGCGATCCGGTCGCGGTCGGCCTGGGCCCAGAACCCCCAAAGCTTGGTGTTGACCGAGTGAAACGGCGCCGGTGGCGTCATCAGCGAGCCGTGCTCGACGTACTCGGGCGCCGTCGACCGCCGCGCGGGAGCCGCTGGACGGGGATCGGCCGCACGTCCGATCGCACCTAGCAGCGATCGGGCCATGCCCAGACCGGGAATCGGCAGCCCCTTCATACGAGGTCTCCAGCGTATCCGAGCAGCGCGACCGCGCGGCGTTCGATTCCGGCGCAGCCGAGGTCCTGGGCCGTGCCGATCGCCTGCTCGAGCAGCGTCTGGGCGCGATCGGCGTCGGTGCCGAGCTCGAGCAGCAGGCCTGCGAGGTCGAGCCGGGTGCGAGCGAGCCACACGGGCGCGTACATCTGCTCGTGGCGCTCGGCGGCGTGGACGAGCCGTCGCTCGGCGTCGTCATAGCGGCCGAGCACGCGGTCGAGGTTGCCGAGCAGGCGCTCGACCAGCCCCCAAGTGGTGGCGCTGTTGAACGCGACGTGATCGCTCCACGGCGCCAGCAGCTCGTGCAGCTTCGCAGCGGCGACCGGCTCCGCGAGGTTCGCGCACGCCTGCGCGTAGATCGCGATGCCGGCGAGCCAGTTGGAGTCGTAGGGATGCTCGGAGAAGCTGCTCGCCGAGTCGACGGCGAGCACGGCGAGCGCCTCGTCGCGCATGTCCGCCTCCGAGCGCGCGAGCGCCAGCGCCCCGCGGAACGCCGGGATCCCAGGGTTCTGCTCGACCTGCTGCGCGATCAGCGGCTCGAGCTCCGCGAGCCGTCCCTGCTCGAAGCGGATGTTGATCAGCTGGCCCGCGTAGAACGCGAGCGCTTCGGGCTGTTCGCTCTCAGACGCGATCCGGAACGCGTCCTCGGCCGAGCGCTCGGCCTCGTCCAGGAGCCCATGCATCAGCGCCTGGGTCGCTCGGTCGTATGCCGCCAGCCAGCTCGCGGTCGGGCGGTTCAGGCGTGCCGCGACCTCGGTCTCGCGCGTCACGAGCTTGCCGGCGAGGTCGAGGTCGCCGGCCTCGACGGCCGCCGCCGCGCGCCAGTGGACGGCGCGGAACTCCGCGATCGGGCTGACGATCTCCTGCGCGATCGCGAGCTCGCGGTCGGTGTCCTCGATCCGCTGGGCGAGCGTCTCGGGCGTCCAGATCGTAATGAAGCGGTGACTGAGCACCTCGCTGAGCGTTGCCGGGTCGCCGAGCCGCGTCGCGATCGCGACGCTCTGGTCGCTGAGCGTCTTACGTCGCGTCCAGTCGCCCGCGAACGTCAGCTCGGCCGAGAGCGTCGCGAGCAGCCGGGCGCGCTCGGCGCTGTCGCGCTCGCCGATCGCGCCGAGCGCCGCCTCGAGCAGTGAGACCCGCTCGGTGTCGACGCGGCCGCTTTCGCTCACGAAGCCGCGCGTGTTCGCGAGCACGCCTCGCACGAGCCGGTCTGTGTCGCCCATCTGCCGTGCCAGCTCGGACGCCTTCAGCAGCGTCGCGCGGAACTCCGGGTCGCCGCTCTGCTGGGCGGCGATCCCGTGCCCGATCAGCAGGTCGCACAGCAACGTGTTGCCGTCGCCGGCGGCGCGCTCGGCCGCGGCGGACTGCTGCAGCGCCAGCGCGTGCTCAAACCATCGTGTCGCCTCCTGCGGCGCGAGCTGCGCGAGCGCCTGTTCACCCGCTTGGCGCGCATAGCCGATCGCCTTCGGCGCGCCGACGATCGGGACGCCGGACAGCGCGTGGTAGGCGAGCTCGCCGCCGCGCTGGGCGCGCGCGTTATCGCCGAGCAGCTGCTCGAGACCGTCGAGCGCCTGGCGATGCAGCCGCCGCCGCCCGCCGCCGCCAAGCTGCTCGTAGAGCGCCGGTGGGATCAACGGGTGCACGAAGCTGTAGCGCATGCCGATGCCCGGCACCTCGGAGATCAGCGCCGCGTCGTCGGCCGCGTCGAGCACGTCGACGAGCTGATCCTCGTGGACCCCGAGCATCCTCGCGAGCAGCTCGACGTCGAACTCACGTCCGATCACCGCGGCCGCCTGTAGCACCTGTTCGGCGCGCTCACCCATGCTCGCGACCCGTCCGGCGATCGCTTCACGGACGCTGGGCGGGACGCCGAGCGTCGCGCGGTCGGCGATGTCGCCGCTCTGGGCCGCGCGGCTGACGCCGCCGGTCTCCTTCAGGCTGCGAACGATCTCACCGAGGAAGAACGGGTTGCCGTTGGTCGCTTCGCCGAGCGCCTGCACGAACTCGACGCCGGTCGAGTCGAGGCTTTCGTCGGCGACGTCCTGTGCCATCGCGACGCACTCGTCGGGCTCGAGCCCTAAGAGCTCGATCTGTTCGACTCCGGTCTCCCGGCGAAGCTCGACCAACAGCTCGGCCAGCGGCTGTGCGCGTGCCACCTCGGTCGATCGGTAGGTCGCGATCACGAGCGCGGGCATCGAGTCGGGCGTGGTCAGCAGATAGCGGAGCATCAGCAGCGTCGGCCGGTCGGCCCATTGCAGGTCGTCGAGCATCAGCGTCAGCGGCCGCTGCAGCGCCGCGGTGCGCAGCAGCCCAGCGACCGCCGCGAACATCACGTGGCGGTTCTCCTCGCGCGAGAGCTCGGTCGCGGTCGCCGGCGCGGCGCTCACCCCGCCGAGCTCGGGAACGAGCCGCGCGAGCTCGCGGCCGTAGCGGGCGCGGTGCTCTGCCAGCAGCTCCTGGGGGGCGAATCTCGCGTAGTGCGTGAGCACCTCGACGAACGGCTGGTAGGGCACGCCGAGCTCGGCGTCGCAGCGCCCGCACAGGACTGTCGCGCCGGAACGGTGGACCTCGCCCGCGATCTCCGCCGCAAGCCGAGTCTTGCCGATCCCGGGCTCGCCGACGATGAACACGGTCCGCATTTCGCCGTCGCGGACCTCGTCGAACGCGGCCATGCACCGCAGGCGCTCGGCTTCCCGGTTGATCAACCGTGACTCGGCAAGTCGCGCCGCGGCGAGTGGCGGCAACGGGATCTGGAAGCTATCGAGGGTCCGAATCTCAACGCTCCCGGCGACCGCCGACAGCCGCTCGGAGCGCAGTGCGTGCAGTGCCCACACACCGGGGACGCCACGCAGCTCGTGGACGCCGCGCTCGGCGAACTCGAACCTGTCGCCGTCGAGCAGCTCGACGACGTCGGCCGAGACGAGCACCTCGCTGCCGCGCGCCTGCTCGCCGACGCGCGCGGCTACGTGCACGGCCATGCCGGCGAGCCGGTCGCCGAGCAGCTCGCATTCGCCGGCGTGGATTCCGGCTCGCAGCTCGACGCCGAGCGCCGATGTCTCGATGCACAGCTCCTCAGCGCAGTCGATCGCCGGGCCGGGTGTGTCGAACGCGATCAAGAACCCGTCGCCGCGGTCGGCCAGGACGCGGCCGCCGGTCACGTCGACGGCGCGGTAGACGATCGCCTCGTGGCGTTCGAGCAACTCGCGCCAGCGGCTGTCTCCGAGCTTGGCGAGGTTCTCGGTCGAGCGGACGATGTCGGTGATCAGCAGCGCTTGATGCAGCCGGCCGGCAGCCGGTTGTGCCTCGGACGTCATCCTGCTGCGGACGCTAACGAACAATCCCATCGCTCGTCGGACCTCAGGAGTTGACGCGGTGGTGGCCCGCGGAAGCGTCAGGCGCTCAGGCTGAACACGGGGCGCAGCCGTGTCGGCTGCTCGCGTGCGCCGGAATGGTCGCTGGGGAGGTACGCCAGCAGGCGGTCGCGAACACTTGGGATCGCGGAGCACAGACGCCCGATCCCGTAGGCGCTGAACGTGAGCAGCCGCATCGGCGAGGTGGCGATCACGCTGAACCGCTGGGGCTCGAGCTCCATCGGGTCGATCTCGCCGAAGCAGTCGCCGGTGCTGAGCGTGCCCAGCTTGCGGTCGCCCTGCCAGAGCTCGGCGGTGCCCGAGCGGACCACAAAGAACGTTCCGACCAGCCGTCCCTCGTGTACGAGCACGGATCCGGAGGGGACCTGAACGTCGAGCGCGGGGCCAGCGAGCGACCGAACGTCGAGGGGGCGGATCGGCGCGAACACTTCCATGGGGTCTGGTGTCATTTGCATGTATTGAAGGTACGTCGCCGGACCGGGCTGTCGGTGCGACATTTCTCACACCTCCGGGTATGAGGGCGGTGAGCTGCGATAGGTCGCAGGGGTGCGCGAGAGCGAGACCGGGTTGCGGGTCAGCTCCACCGACCCGCCGTCGTCGCGCGCGATCGAGACCGTCGGCTCGAGCCCGAGTGACTGCGCGAGCGCAAACGCCTGTCGCACGTCGTTGACGACGCCCGCGGGTACCCGCGCCTCGGTCATCAGCTGCGCCCACTCGGTTGCCGAACGCGCCGCGAGCCGGGCTTCGAGCTCTGCGGTCAGCGCCTTCCGGTTGTTAACTCGCTCGCCGTTGCTTGCAAAGCGGGCATCGGATGCCAGCTCGGGGGCCCCGATCACCTCGCACAGCGCCGCGAACTGGCGCTCGTTGCCCGCGGCCAGCACGAGCTCGCCGTCGGCGGTCCGGTAAGGCTCATACGGGGTGATGCTCGGGTGGGCGTTGCCCATTCGCTCGGGCACCACCCCGGCAACGGTGTACGCAGACGCCTGGTTGACGAGCGCCGCCAGCAGCGAGCACAGCAGGTTGACTTCGACCAGCTGTCCCTCGCCGGTGGTGTCGCGGTGGCGCAACGCGGCGAGGATCCCGACCGTTGAGAACAGCCCGGCGAGCACGTCGACGAGCGCGACCCCGACCTTCTGGGGTTCCCCGTCGGATTCGCCGGTGATGCTCATCAGGCCGCCGAGCGCTTGCGCGAGCAGGTCGTAGCCCGGCAGCCGTGCACCGGCACCGCCGCCAAAGCCGGTGATCGAGCAATAGATCAGCGCCGGTCGGTCGACGCGGAGCTGCTCGTAGCCGAGCCCGAGCTTGTCCATCACCCCGGGGCGGAAGTTCTCGACGATCACGTCCGCCTCGCCGGCGAGCGCGTGCGCCCGCTCGAGATCTGCCTCGGTGCTCAGGTCGAGCAGGATCGCGTGCTTGTTGCGGTTGACCGACTGAAAGTAGGTCGCCTCGCCGCGATCGTCGTACGGCGGGCCCCAGCTACGGGTCTCGTCACCGCCTCCGGGGCGCTCGACCTTGGTCACGATCGCCCCGAAGTCGGCGAGCATCATCGTCGCGAAAGGGCCCGCGAGCACGCGCGAGAAATCGAGCACGCGGAGGTTCTCGAGCGCATCGGCCATCCGCCATAGAGTGCCACGCGACCGTGGCGCGGTCTCAAGTCACTTCGCGCAGACGGCCGGACTCGACCTCGTAGACGAAGCCACGGATCGCGTCCTTCTTGGGGATGAACGGCGACGCCTTCAGCCGCGCGATCGACTGACGCACGTCGGCGTCGAGCTCGGGGAACGCCTCGGCTGCCCACTCCGGCCGGATCCCGGTGTCCTTCTGGATCGTCGCCTTGAACTCATCGTCGGTGAACGTCAGCATCCCGCAGTCGGTGTGGTGGATCAGGACGATCTCCTCGGTCCCGAGCAGCCGCTGCGAGATCGCGATCGAGCGGATCACGTCGTCGGTGACGGCGCCGCCGGCGTTACGGATCACGTGCGCCTCGCCCTCGTTGAGCCCGAGCAGGGCGTAGACGTTCAGCCGCGCGTCCATGCACGCGATCACCGCCAGCTTGCGGCCGGGCGGCAGCGGCAGGTCGCCCTTGTCGAAGGAGGACACGTACTGCTCGTTGTTGGCGAGCACCTCATCGGTCGAGCTCATCAGGTTCCTTTCAGGTCAGCGACTGCTCTGCGCGCAGCTCTTCTTCGAGTGACATCGACTCGCGTTGGAGCTCGCCACTGGCACCGATCCGGTAGACCCCGGTGCGAGCCAGCGGCGGGGAGTATGCATGGATCGTGACTGCAGGCGCAGTGCCGCTGTGCATCACGCGGTGGATCGCCACCGGCGGCACGCTGAACGTCGACCCTGCGCCGATCACCCGCGAGCGCGGCCCTGGCCCGAGCCGCAACCGGTCCTCGCGAACCTCGCCCGAGATAACCGCGATCGCGGCGGCCGACTCATCGTGATCGTGAAAGCCGGTGTCCTGATCCTCGCTCCAGCAGATCACCCACGCGTTGACTTGCTCGTCGTCCCAGATCTGCTCGAACACGCGCGTGTCGTCGGTGTGACGGACGTGCTGCTCCCACCGCTGACGCGCCGCGACGAGCTGGACGACGAACAGGTTGAGCTCGTGCGGCGTGAAGCTCACGCCGCCAGCCTCACCGGGGTCAGCAGCTCGGCCGCAGTCGACAGGAGCATCGCCTCGCGCCCGGTCGGGAGCGGCTCGAGCACGGGACGGTCCGACCCGTACACGAGCCGCGATGTCCCAATCCGCCGAGCCGTCGCCTCGACCGCAGCGGGGCCGTAGCTCGACGTGTCGTAATAGGTGAGCGGGTCACGCAGATTGATGTCAGGGCCACCGCGCGTTCCCAGACGCTCGCTCAGCAGCGGCGCGCCACCCGCGAGCATCGAGAAGAGGATCGTCAGGTCGGGGTGGTCGCGTCGCCCAGCGGTCGCGAATGCGAACCATGCCGCTTGCATCTGCGCGACGTAGCCGGTCACCGCCGCCCACCAGGGGGGCTCGTCGGCGGGCGCCTCCGCGGTGCGTTGCGCGCGTCCCGGGCCGGGGTGGACGAACAGCGGCACGTCACGGTCGGCGATCCGCTCGAGCACCGGTCCCAGGGCCGCGAGGCGCGTCGGCGTGTCGAGCGCGCCCGCGGGCAGCGAGACGCCGATGCAGCCGCGCGCCAGCAGCGCGTCGACGTCGTCTGGCTCGGCCTGGTCGAGCGCCAGCGGTCCCCACGCCGCGAACCGCGCCCCGAGCTGCGCGACCCCCTCGAGGTGTGCGTCGATCAGTGCCGTCGCCTCGTCGTGCGGGAGCGCCTCGATCCCGATCGGACTCGACAGCGCGATCACCGCGAGATCGACTTCGTCGTCATCGAGCAGTCGCGTCCGTCGCTCCGCGCCCTGCGACGACACGTCGATCGCCGACGGCCGCTCGCCCGCAGCGTGGAGCACGGCCGTGTGTCCGTGGACCTCCGCGTACGGGAGTGCGCTGCGCGCAGCGAGCCCCTCGATCAGGGGCGCGGTCCAGATGTGCTGGTGAAGGTCGACGTTCATTCCCTGATGGAGTAAGTCTATCGAATTAGTGAGATAGCTCCGCAGGGGCCAGTGAGCCACGTCGGACCGGGCAAACCCTTCACGCGTTCGCCCGCGGACCGAGGTGAGCTGAATCGTCTCCGCCATCCGACCACGATTCAGCTGACCTCAGCACTCCGAGGACGCCGTGAAGGCTTTGCACGCCCGGCGCCGATGAGTTTTCATCTCCGCGCCGGTCTGTTCCTCGATCAGAGGTGCATGAGACAACCACGATCACGTTCGGCATCCGCGGCCCGCTCGTGCGCTCGGATCTACCCGGGCTGTGCGAGCGCGTGTGCGGCCTGCTCGCGGCGTCGCATGCCAGCGTCGCGTTGTGCGACGTCAGCGGGATTGCGGCCGACGCGGTCGCGGTCGACGCGCTCGCCCGCCTCCAGCTGGCCGCTTACCGCAGTGGTTGCAAAGTACGCCTGCAGCAGGCGACGCCACAGCTACGCGATCTCGTCGCGTTCATGGGCCTCGCCCACGTGCTGATCGAGTAGCGCGTCCCCAGACGCGCTGACCCGCCCGCTAGGACTCGAGCCGCGGCGGCAGCCCGAACAGCGGGAACAGTCGCTCGGTGCTGAGGAAGAACGTGAACTCGACGATCTTGCCCTGGTCGTCGAACTCGAGCACCTGTAGCGCCCACGGGTCAAAGCCACTGCCCGAGGCGCTCGGCTTGTACTGGCCGAACGCGATCGAGCCGTTGGCCATCGGCGCCGGCAGCACGCGCGAGCCCTGGCAGTCGATACCGGGACCGGCCCACCAGGCGATGATGTCGTCGCGGCCGGTGAGCCACAGGTCGTAGGGCGGCATCGACTGGATCGCGTCCTCGCGGATCAACGAGGTCAGCGCGTCCATGTCGTAGGCCTCAAACGCCTCCACGTAGCGGGCCAGCAGCTCCTTTTGCGGCTCGTCGACCGCCGGGCTCGCGTCGGTCGAGCTGATCTCGGCCGACTCGAGCGTCGCCCGGGCCCGCTGCAGCGCGCTGTTGATTGAGGCAACGCTCGTGTCGAGCAGCTCGGCCGCCTCGCTGGCCTTCCAGCGCAGCACCTCGCACAGGATCAGCGCTGCGCGCTGGCGCGGGGGCAGGTGCTGGAGCGCTGCGACGAACGCGAGCCGCATCGTCTCGCGAGCGACCGCGAGCTCGGCCGGGTCGGCCTCCGCGGCCGAGGCATCGCTCGGGATCGGCTCGATCCACGTGACCTCGGCAAGCGTGTTGAGGTTGGCGGCCTCGGGCGCGCCGGCGCCACCGAGGTCCATCGGGCGCGCGCGGCGGGTGCGGCCGTTGAGCATGTCGAAGCAGACGTTCGTGGCGATCCGATACATCCACGAGCGCAGCCCCGATCGGCCCTCGAAACGCTCGAAGCTCCGCCACGCGCGGATCATCGTCTCCTGGACAGCATCCTCGGCCTCAAACGGCGAGGCGAGCATCCGGTAGCAGTAGCGCGTCAGCTCCGTCCGGTACTGCTCGAGCTGCTGCTCGGGAGTGTCGGGAGCGAGCGCAAGTGATCGATCTGACACAACGCTCATCGTACGCGAACCCCTACGTCTGCCATCTGCTTCCTCCGCAGTCCGGTTCAGTCCTAGCAGCACAGACTGCTGCGAGGCCGAAAACTCATCGCCGGCCGTTGAGCGATGCGGGAAGCATCCGAATCGCGCCTTCGACGACGATCGCAGCACGCGCAATCGTGTCGAACACGACGTTGTCGGGGACGTCTGTCGGCCAGTGGTAGTTGGCGGGCAGCTTCAGGTCGTCGAAGGAGGCGACGAGCACGCTCGGGTGACCGGCCTGGATGCCGGCGAGCGCGTCTGAACCGAATGACAGCCAGTGCTCGCGGATGATCGCGATCCCGGCGGCATCGGAGGCGCGCTCGATCGTGTCCTTGAGCAGCGGGTCGTACGCGAACCGCTGGAGCATGCCCTCTCCCTCGACCAGCAAAAGGTGCGCAGAGCCGACCGCGTCGATCGCGATCACGTGCGTGCGCCCGTCGCTGAGCTCGGCGGCGTGGCGGCGCAGGAACGCCTGCGACCCCTCCTCAAACGACTCCTCCGCGCCGGCCGACAGCAGGATCACCCGAACGTCGTCGGGGGGATTCGCCGCCAGCGCACCGCCGAGCGCGACGAGCGCGGCGACGCCGCTCAGGTTGTCGTTGGCGCCGGCGACGACCTGCGAGCGGGCGATGTCGGCAAACGCCGCCGCCGAGCCGAACGACAGCGCGGCGCCGAGCCGCCGGCGCCCGAGCGCGACGAGGATCGGGCCGGCGATCACGAGCCCCATGATCCGAGGCCACGAGCGGCTGCGCTCGATCACCTTCGGGAAGCGCCGTCCGATCGCGTAGGTCATCGTCGGGTTGAAGATCGCGCCGGAGTGCGCTGCGTCGTGGTGGGCGATGACGACCACGCGCACGGGCGCGTCGCGCGGGCCGACCTCGCCAACGACGTTTGTGGTCGTGCGGCGGCGGACAAGGCGCCTGGTCCAGACGCCGCGTCGCAGGCCGAGCTCGTCCCAGATGCCGAGCGCCGCGAGGCTCCCGACGACGAGCCGCACGAGCCGCCCACCGGCGAGCGCCGCCAACCCCGAGGCGAACGAGAGCATCCCGAGCGGCCACCAGTAGCCGCCGTGGGCCGGCTCGTCCTCGAGCCGGACGTCGTCGACGCCGAGCTCGCGCAGCCGCTGGGCGATCCATTCCGCCGCGCGCCGCTCGCCGGCGCTCGCGGAGGGGCGTTCCCAGCTCGCGAGCTCGCGGACGATGTGCTCGATCTGCTCGAGGTCGCTCATCGACGGCGAATTTAGCCGGTGCTAGGCGACTCTGACCTGGCGCGGCTCAGGGACGCGTCCGGTGGACCAGGTCAGCCCGTGGCCGACAACCTCGATCCACACCGCCTGGCCGGGCTCGAGCGCGAGTTCGCCGGGGACCCGCGCCAGCAGCGTGTCGGTGTCGTGGTCGCGGAGCCGCAGCCGCGCGAGCGCGTCGTGGCCGTGGTACTGGAGCTCGACGACGGTGGCGGCCGTCGAGCCCTTGCCGTGTGTGAGGTGGAGCACGAGCTGCTCGGGCCGAAGCAGCAGCCGCGACGGGCCATCGACGGCGGCGCCGTCGTCGCGGATCGGGACCGAGCCGAGCACGCAGTCGGCATAGCCGGTCGTCGCGAGCGCGGTCAGGATGTTGGCCTCGCCGATCGCGGTGGCGGTGCCGAGGTCGGGTGGGTCTCGGTAGAGCTCTCGCGGCGAGGCCGCCGCGCGCACGCGTCCGTCGGCGAGCAGCGCGACCTGGCCCGCGAGCCCGAGCGCCTCGTCCTGGTCGTGGGTCACGAGGATTGTGGTCGTGCCGGTGTCGTGCAGGATCCGCTCGACGTCGCGGCGCAGCTCGGTCCGCAGCGAGGCGTCGAGCGCGCTGAACGGCTCGTCGAGTAGCACCACTTCGGGGCCGATCGCGAGCGCCCGCGCGAGCGCCACGCGCTGCTGCTGGCCGCCCGACAGCTGGTGCGGGTAGCGCTTGCGGAGGTCCGCGAGTCCGGTCAGCTCGAGCAGCTCGTCGGCCTTGGCACGGTCGCGTCGCGCGAGCCCGAAGACGATGTTGCCGACGACGGTCAGGTGCGGGAACAATGCGCCCTCCTGAGGCACGTAGCCGACGCCGCGGTGCTGTGGGGAGACGGTCCGTTGCCCGTCGTCGACGACCCGCCCGCCGATCTTCAGCGTGCCGCCGTCGAGCTGCTCAAACCCAGCGATCAGCCGCAGCAGCGTCGTCTTGCCGCTGCCCGAGGCGCCTAGCACCGCGGTGATCGACCCCTCTGCGACGGTCAGGTCGACGTCGGTGAGGACGGGAGTCGCGGCGAAGCGCTTGGCAACTGATCGGAGTTCGATTGCGCTCATTCGGATGCCCGGGAATGCCTCTCGCGATCGAACCACAACCCAAGCAGCGCTCCGGGCACGACGGCAAGCGCCACCATAACGAGTGCGTACGGAGCGGCGGCGCCGTACGCGGCGTTCTGCTGAAACGCCCAGAACTGCGTCGCCAGCGTCTGAACCCCGATCGGCGCGAGCACCAGCGTCGCGGTCAGCTCTGTCGCCGCGGTCAGGAACACCAGGCAGTAGGCAGCGAGCAGACCCGGAATCAGGAGCGGAAGTGTCACGCGCGCGAACACCGACAGCGGGCCGCGCCCGAGTGATCGTCCGACTTCGGGCAGGCGCGGCGGGATCTGAGCGACCGAAGCCTTGATGCAGACCAGCGCGAGCGGGAAGTTGAGGATCGCGTAGGCGGCGATCAGCAGCAGCCTGGTCTCATACAGCCCGTACGCGTAGCGGGTCGCGAAGAACACGAGGCTCAGCGCGATCACGACGCCCGGCAGTGCCTTGGTGACGTACGTGCTGCGCTCGATCACCATCCGTGTGGCGCTGCGCCGGCGGAACGTCAGCATCGCGACGGGCAGCGCGAGCACGACCGAGACGGCGGCGCCCCAGGCTGCGTAGGTCGCGGTCGTCGCCAACGCGGAGGTGACCGTCGCGGTGGCGGGCAGCGTCGTGTGCTGGCTGCTCGACATCCAGTAGACGATCGTTGCGATCGGTACGCCGACGCCGAGCGCGACCAGGCCGCCGAGGCCGATCAGGGCCGGGATCGTGAGCTTGCCGAGCTTGACCGGCGCCACCGTGCGGCGCGGAGCTGTGCGTGTAGTCGTCCGCCGCGGGACCAGCTCCTCGGCGAGCAGCGCCAGTAGGCCGAGACCGACGAGCGGGATCGCGAGCGCGCCGGCCGCGTGTGAGTCGAACTGGAACTCGGTGAAGATCTGGGTCGTGAACGTCTGGTAGCGGAGGATCTCGAACGCGCCGTACTCCGAGATCACGGTCAGCACCACGAGGATCGCCCCGCCGAGTGCGGCCGTGCGGATCAGCGGCAATGTCACCCTCCGGAACGCCGCGACGCGGCTGATGCCCAGACCGTGCGCGGTCTCCTCGAGCGCCGGATCGGCGCGGCGCAGAGCGGCCGCCACCGGCAGGTAGACGAGTGGATAAGTGCCGAGCGTCATCACGATCGTCGCGGCGAGCAGCGGGCTGAGGCGCGGCGCGAACGAGTGCCACGCGTAGCCGACGACGAAGTCCGGGATCGCGACCGGCAACACGAGCAACACCGTCCATGCGCGGCGGCCGCGCAGCGCCGTGCGCTCGGTCAGCCACGCGGCGCCCGTGCCGACGACGGCCGCGAGCACCGAGACGGTCGCGCACAGCACGACGGTGTGGCGCAGCAGCATCACTGACCGTGAGCGCAGCAGCACGCTATGCAGCTCGCCCCAGCCGGTGCTGCGGACGTCGAGCACAACCAGCGCCAGCGGCGCCAACAGCGCCGCGGCGATCAGCACGCTGACCGCGACGACCGGCCAGTCACCCGACGAGCGGCGGCGGAGGCGTCCCGGCCAGGGTGTGCTGATCGCGGCCATCGCGGTGGCTTAGAGCAGTCCTGCCTGCCGCAGGAGGTCGCGTGCATCGAGCCCGGTCCCGATCTGCGCGGGTGTGATCGAGTTCGGCTCAAACTTCGCGAACGGGGGCAGCGCCGGGTTCGGCGCGACGCCCTGTGCGAGTGGATACTCGAAGCTCGCGCTGTTGGCGAGCACCCGCTGACCTGCGGCGCTCGTCATGAACGCGAGGAACTTCTGCGCTGCCGCCTGGTTCTTGGACGACTTCAGGATCGCCGCGCCGGAGATGTCCTCGACGTAGCCGGGGTCGCGCGGCGCGAACAGCGACAACTTCGCGTGGAAGTTCTTCGCGCCCATCTCGTCGCGCAGCCGGAAGAAGTAGTAGTGGTTGATCAGGCCCATGTCGGCGAGCCCTTTGCTGACGTCTGCGACGAGCGTCTCGTTGTCGGCGGTGTTGTCATCCGAGCCGGCGTTGGCCTTGATGCCCTTGAGCCAGTTGAGCGCCGCGGTGCGGCCCTTGGCGCGCTCGATCGAGGTGATGATCGGCCAGAAGTCCGTCTCGCCCGGAGCGAGCTCGAGCTTGCCCTTGTATTGCGGGCCGGCGAGCGCGAGCACCGACTTGGGCATCTGCGACGCGCTGATCTTGCTCGGGTTGTAGATCATCACGCTGAAGCGGCCCGAGATCCCGACCCAGTTGCCGTTGGTTGCGCTGTCGCGAGCGGGCACGGCCGACAGCGTCGACGCGTCGACCTTCGAGAGCAGCCCCCGGTTGTCGAGCTGCTGAAGCCAGTTGGAGTTCTCGGTGTAGAAGAGGTCGGCCGGGGACTTGCTGCCCTCCTGCTCGAGCTGCGCGGTCAGCACCGACTCGTCGTCAGACTTGACGCGGACTTTGATCCCGGTCTGCTTCGTGAACGACTTGATCAGCGCGGCGGTGGTTTCCTCGTGCTGGGCGTTGTAGAGCGTCAGCGTGGGATCCGAGGAACCCGACGAACCGCCGCTCGAGCCCGAGCCGGCACAGCCCGACACGGCGAGGGCGACCACGCAGATGAGCAACGCCGGAACCGGCGCCAAGCGCCACCTCGGGCGCCTGGATGAGGCGGATGTGGCGTGGGACAAGGAGGGGTCTCCGGCTGGGGCGGGGCGGGGGGTTCGCGTTAGGGTCCCCTAACGCGAATAAGGGTACCCTAATGCATACGCGCGTCGCGCCGCGCCTGACGAAACCGCTCTGGGGGAGCGGAAACATCCCGGCCAACTGCTGGCGCGGCTTGGATGGGATGTTTTCCGCGCTCCGCGCTGAAGAACGCCCGCGCGGCTCGAAACTGGCCGTCGCTCGGGACGTTTTCGGCAGTTCTCCTCGACCCGACGGCCATCACGCGCGATCGCGCGCTCGACCGCCATTACGGACGAGCGACTACTCGACCGCCATCACGACGGTCGTCGCATCGTCCTCGAGCGGTTCGCGCCAGCAGTCGCTGACCTCACGCTGAATCGCCATCGCGGTCGCCGCCGCTGTCGGGCTCGTCGCTCGCTCCAGCGCTCGCCTCAGCCCATCGACCCCGAACGTCCCGCCGCCCTCGGTGCGGCGCTTGATGACGCCGTTGGTGACGAGGATCAGCCGTTCGCCGGAGTGCAACCGGCGCTCGGTCGGGGTGAAGTTCGGATCCGTGTCATCGGCGCCGAGCGGTGGGTGCTCGGGCGCCTGCAGCTCACCGAGGGTGCCGTCGGCGTCGACCAGGTAGGCCGTTGGATGGCCGCAGTTGATCCACGTCAGCGTCGCGGTCGGAGCCCGCCATCGCGCGACCCATGCGGTCACGTGGAACTCTCGGTTGCCCAGGTGTCGCACGGTCTCGTGGACGTTGCGCAGCGCGTGCTCGAGATCGTCGCCACTGCGTCGCGCGGCCCGCAGCGCGCCAAGCGCAGCGGCGCCGAGGCCGGCGGCGGTTGGCCCGTTGCCGGGGGCATCGGCGATCGCCAGCCACGCGCCGTCTCGGTTCTCGACGTAGTCGAACCAGTCGCCGCCGACTTCGTAGGTGGGCAGCAGTCCGCCCGCCAGCTGCGCCCCGGCGATCCGTGCGATCCGCGGCGGCAGCAGCTGCTGCTGGACCTCGGCCGCCGGCGTCGTCGGCTTGCGCCGGCGCGCGGCTTCGATGTAGTCGGTGTAGTCGTTGGCCAGCTCGAGCGCCGCCGCCCCCTGCTTGGCGATGTCAGCCAGCGCGGCGACTGGAGTCCCGACGCAGAGGAGCAAGCCGGTTACGCGGCCGCGCAGCCAAAGCGGTTGCGCGACGCATCCGGGAAGCTGTTGTTGCAGGCGCTCGTAGAACTCCGGTAGGCCCTCGGGAACGATCTCGGGCCCGAGCGCGGGTGGCGCCGGCAACTGGGCGGGGAACTCCTCCGAGCCCGCCAGCCGCAGCAGGTTGGAGCCGTCGATGTCGACGACATACAGCGCCACCGCTACCCCGGCAGTGCGGCGGGCTTCGGCGACGAGCTGTTCCGGGACCAGATGCGGCGGGACTTCGTCGAGGATCCGCGTCACGTCGAGCGCGAGCGGTCGCTCGCGTCCGAGCTGTCCCGGCGCCTGGAACGGCAGCGTCGCGACGCGACCGGTGGCAGTCGGGGCGAAGCCGGGTAGCTCGTCGGCGCCCTGCTCATCGGCGACCGCCCGCTCCAGCGCTTCGCGCGTCGGGAAGTGGCGATACAGGGTCGAGCGCCCGACCTTCGCCGCCGCGGCAAGCTCACCCATCGTCACGTGGCGGTCGGCGATCAGCGCGCGGGCGGCGGTGACGATCCGCTGCCTGCTGGCGAGTGCATCGGCTCGCGTCGGGCCGTTGGCCGCAACGTCGTGTCTGGCTTGCGCGGACTCGGCCACCGCCGGCACTTGTACCACTTAGGTGGCACGAATCGCGGCAATTGCGACCCGCGGAACCTGTCCGACATTCCCGAACACCGATCGCCACTCGTGATTCGTTGCGTCGCCACCGGGTAGCCCTAGCTCAGATGTCCCACTTAAGTGGGACGTCGAACACACGCCCGAGATTCGAAAGAGGTCTGACATGTCTGTGAGCGATCGCGCCTCGGCGCTTGCGCCATATGCCGAAAAACTCGTCCACAACCGTGACGTCCACGACGCGGTCCAGCGCGCAGCGGTGGCCGGACGCGACGCCTATCAGCTCGCTCGTGGCAAGCGCCCTGCCAAGCGCCGTCGGCGCTGGGGCTTGGGGGTCGTCGTCGTGACGGTGGCTGGGGCAGGCGCATTTGTTGCGACCAATGCCGCCGCCCGCGAGGCCGTCCTCGGTCTGGTCACCAACAACCGTTCGAAATAGCGAAGGGAGTCACGATGTCCGAAGTCCGCGACGGTGAGACCGGGCTGCAGGATCGCTCGGTTGCGGATCTGCTCAAGCAGCTCTCAGAGCAGACCGCGACGCTCGTTCGCCAGGAGCTCGACCTCGCCAAGGCCGAGTTGACGGTGAAGGGCAAGCAGGCCGGGCTCGGCGCCGGCATGTTCGGCGGGGCCGGAATGTTCGGCCTGTATGCGCTGGGCGCACTGACCGCCTGCCTGATCCTGCTGCTGAGCACCGCGATGACCGGCTGGGTGGCAGCGCTGATCATCACCGCCGTCTACGGCGCGATCGCGGGCGTGCTCGCTCTGGCCGGCAAGAACAAGGTCCAAGCCGGCGTGCCGCCGGTCCCCGATCAGACCGTCGACAGCGTGAAGGAGGATGTGAGATGGACCAAGCAGCGAGCGAAGGAGGGTCGGCGGTGACCGGCGACGACGAGGCTCAGCAGCAGAAGTCCCCCGAGCAACTGCGCGAGGAGATCGAGCAGACGCGTGAGGAACTGGGCGACACGGTCGAGGCGCTGGCGCACAAGACCGACGTCAAGGCTCAGGCCAAGGAACGGGTCGCGTCCGTCAAGGACAGCGCGGTCCACACGAAGGACACGTTCGTCTCGCACGCCAAGGACGCGACGCCCGATTCGGCGTCGTCTGGAGCCCAGAGCGTGATCTCCACGATCAAGCGCGACCCGGTTCCGTTCACCGGCATCGGGGTGTTCGCAGCCGGACTGCTCGTCGGCTGGCTGATCGGACGGCGATAGGCGGATGTCCGAGCGATCGTCCACCGTCGACCCCCAGGTGTCCGAGGAGCGGGCTCCCGAGCAGCCGACGAAGCTCCCACGCGGTGCGTGGCGAGGCGTGTTCAGGCGCACCCTGAAGGAGTACAAGGCCGACAACCTGCCCGACCTCGCGGCGGCGCTCACCTACTACGGGGTGCTGGCGATCTTCCCGATGCTGATCGTGCTCGTCTCGATTCTGGGGCTGATCGGCAACTCCGTGACCCAGCCGCTGATCGACAACCTCGGCAAGGTCGCGCCCGGCGCCGCGAAGCAGATCTTCACGAGCGCGCTCCACAACATCCAGTCCAACAAGGGAACGGCCGGCGTGCTCGTGGTCGTTGGGCTCGCCGGCGCGTTGTGGTCGGCGTCTGGGTACGTCGGCGCGTTCATGCGCGCATCGAACGTGATCTGGGACGTGGAGGAGGGCCGGCCGATTTGGAAGACGATTCCCGTACGCCTCGGCGTGACCGTCGCGACGCTGCTGCTCCTGACCGCCGGTGCGCTGGCGGTCACGTTCACCGGCGGCCTCGCCAAACAGCTCGGCGACGTGATCGGCGTCGGTGGCACCGCGGTCACGATCTGGGACATCGCGAAGTGGCCGGTGCTGATCCTGTTGGTCGCGGTGATGCTGGCGATCCTCTACTACGCGGCGCCGAACGTCCGCCAGCCCGGTTTTCGCTGGGTCACGCCGGGCGGGGTGCTCGCTGTGCTGATGTGGATCGTCGTCTCAGCGCTGTTCGCCCTATACGTCGCGAACTTCTCCTCCTACAACAAGACTTACGGCGCGCTGGCGTCGGTGGTCGTGTTCCTCGTCTGGCTGTGGGTCACCAACACCGTGATCCTGCTCGGCGCCGAGCTCAATGCCGAGATTGAACGCGGGCGCCAGATCGAGGGCGGCCTGCCCGCCGACCGCGAGCCGTTCCTGCCTCCGCGCAGCGAGCCCAAGACCGCATAGCGATGCCGACAACCAGCATGAGAGGTGACCAATGGGCAAGCTGATATTCCTGCCCTTCAGCATCGGCAGCGGCGTGCTCGCCGGGCTGATCGGCAAGAAGGCGTTTGAGGCGATCTGGGGAGCGATCGACGACGAACAGGCGCCCAAGCCCGAGCACCGCTACGTCAGCTTCCCCAAGCTGATCGCCGCGTTGGCGATCGAGGGGGCGCTGTTTGCGCTGATCCGGGGGCTTGTCGACCACGGCTCGCGCCGGGCGTTTACGCGCGTGACCGGGTCCTGGCCTGGCGAGGAGCGCCCCGAACCCGAATGACGTCGCAGTCAGCCCTGCGGCTCGGAGAGCTCGTCGGCCTCGATCGTTGCGCCACCAAGCCGCTCGGCGACCAGCGTCAGCTCCCGGACCGCATCGGCGATGTCATCGCGGTCGGCCTTGTGCTCGATTGAGATCCGCAGCGCCGCGATCTCGCGAGCCAGGTACTCGGCGTCGGCGAGCGCGCGGGCGTTCATCTCGCGGTCGCGCTCGGTCTCGGCGCGATCGCGGTCGGTCTGGCGATTCTGCGCGAGCAGGATCAGCGGCGCGGCGTAGGCGGCCTGGGTCGAGAACATCAGGTTGAGCAGGATGAACGGGTACGGGTCGAAACGGAACGTGACCGCGGCGACGTTGACCCCGATCCACAGGACCACAAGAACCGTCTGGAACGCGAGGTAGCGCCCGGTGCCCAGGTACCTGGCGATGCCCTCGGCAAAGCGCCCGAACGCGTCAGGGTCGTACTGCGGGCCGCCGGGCGTACCGCGGGGCTTGCTCAGATCGTCGCGTCGTGCCATAGCTAACTGTTTACCCCACTCGCTCCTGTTCATGACGGATCCGCCAGCCTGGGGGAAGCAGACGGTCGAGCACGTCATCGATCGTGACCGCGCCGAGCAGGCGTCCCTGGTCGTCGAGTACCGCGACCGCCATCACGTCGTAGGCGGCGAGGCGCTCGGCGACCTGGCGGTCGCTCGCCTTCGCGTTTAGCGTCTGCGGCTCCTCGTCGAGGCAGCGCGAGAGCTGCTTGGACGGAGCCTCGCGCAGCAACCGCTGGAAGTGCGCGACCCCGAGGAAGCGCCCGGTCGGCGTCTCGGTCGGCGGCTGGCAGACGAACACCTGCGTGGCTAGCGCGACCGGCAGGTCGTGGTCGCGCATCCGTGCGAGCGCTTCGGCGACGGTCGCCTGCGGGCCGAGGACGACCGGCTCGGGGGTCATCAGGCCGCCCGCCGTGTCGGGGTCGTAGGTCAGCAGCCGGCGCACCGGCTCGGCCTCTTCGGGATCCATCGCGCTGAGCAGCTCAGCGCGGCGCACGTCGGAGAACTCCCCCAGCAGGTCAGCCGCGTCGTCGGCTTCCATCTCGTCGAGCACGCGCGCGGCCTTGTCGAGGTCGAGGTCCTCGACGATCCGCACCTGCTCCTCCTCGGACAGCTCCTCGAGCAGGTCGGCGAGACGGTCGTCCTCGAGCGCTGCCGCGAGGATCCGCCGCCGCGACAGCGGCAGCTTGCGGATCGCGCTCGCCATCTCGACCGGGTGCAGCTGACCGATCGCCGCGGCCTGGCGCGACGCCGGCGGCTCGTTGGCGAACAGCTCGCCGGCCTCGGCCCAGTCGATGATCTCCGGCGGCCGTCGCCGCGGCGGCAGCCCGCCACCGCCGAGCGCGATTGTCGCGAGCTCCCAGCTGTAGGGCTCCGGTGCCGGCGTGATCCCCGCGTCGGTCACCTTGCGGTCGCGTAGGCGCCTGTGGAACAGCTCGCCGACGATGAGTTGCTCGCCGGTGCGCAGCTGGAACTGGCGCAGGTTGATCCCGCCGCGGCGAAGCCGCACGCCATCGACCTCGATCTCGGCGACTCGCCCGATGCCGATGAACACCCTGCGGCGCTCCACGCCGACGACGAACCCGTTGACGCGCGGTGGCGCGCCGCCGCCCGAGGGCGTCAGCACGACGTCGGCCATATGCCCGATCTCGGCGCCGTCGGCGCCGACCAAGGGCAGCTGCACCAGTCGGGAGACGTAGATCAGTCGACCGCTCATCGCTTCATTGTGAACCGTCGTGTGGC
>DASXDD010000078.1:0-14153 GCA_036490775.1 Solirubrobacteraceae bacterium
CGGGCGCGTGTCGCCGACGCTCAGCTTGACGCCGGCTAGGTACAGGATCAGCTGCACGCCCCCGGTCAGCAGCGCCAGCACCGCACCGACCGAGACCACCCACGGGCGCTCGCCTCGGGTGTACGGCGCGAGCGTCGCGCGAACCGCCGCGTTGCGCTCCTCGGAGGTGCGCCGGCGGCCCGCCGGCTGTGCAGGGCTCGGCGCGGTCGCGACCGGTTTCTGGCGCTGGCCGCGCTTGCGGCTACGTTGACCCAACGCGGGCTCCGCCCTGGTCTGGGTCGGTGACGAGCGCCCGCAGCTCCCGGGCGGCGCGCTCGGGATCCGACGCCTGAGTCAAAGCCCGCACGACCGAGATCCGCTCGGCGCCGGCGGCCCTGACCTCGCCGCCGTTCGCCGTCGAGATCCCGCCGATCGCGAAGAACGGGACGCTCGCGTTCGCAGCCGCGTAGCGGACTAGCTCGAGTCCGACGGCCGGTCGCCCCGGCTTGGTCGGCGTCTCGTTGACCGGGCCGACGCCGATGTAGTCGACACCCTCGGCGCCGCCGACCTGCTCGGGGGTGTGCGTCGAGAGGCCGATCAGCCCGTCGGCGCCGACGATTGCGCGCGCCTTGGCAACCGGCATGTCGTCCTGGCCAAGGTGTACGCCGACGGCCCCGGCGGTATGCATCAGGTCGGGCCGGTCGTTGAGGATGAACAACGCGTTGTGGCGCTCGCACGCGGCCGCAAACCGCCGCGCGGCGCCGACGATCGCCTCGTCGTCGCCGTCCTTGATCCGAAGCTGGAGGATGTCGACGCCTCCACGCAACGCCGCGTAGATGAACTCGTCGGGCCGGTCGTCGCAGACCAGGTATAGGCGCGCCGTCTGCAGCCGCTGTCGTCTGACATCCACGCCTGCAGTCTGGCAGGACCGCCGCGCTAGGATTGCCGCAACGGGAGCCCTACCAACTGGGCTGAGAGGGCGGATACGTGATTTCGCCGACCGTCTGAACCTGAACCGGATAATGCCGGCGCAGGGAGGGAACCTTGCACGATCGCAGCAGTTCATTTGATGTGGCCGTTGTCGGTGGGGGCGTCGTCGGCCTCGCGGTAGCGTGGCGGGCGGCCCAGCGCGGCATTCGGGTGGTCGTGCTCGAACGCGGTGACCCGGGAACCGGTGCGTCATGGGTGGCCGCCGGGATGATCGCGCCGATCAGCGAGGCCCGGCCGAAGGAGCGATCTCTGCTGGCGCTGTCGCTGGCCAGCGCACAGGCCTACCCGCGGTTCGTCGCCGAGCTCCGCGAGGCGTCGGGGCTTGATCCCGGCTACCTCGGCTGCGGCACCCTGGCGGTCGCGCGCGACCGCGACGAGGCCGAGGCGCTCGAGCGCGAGCTGGTGATGCGCGAGGGACTCGGTCTGGCGGCCAGCCGCCTGCGTCCGAGCGAAGCGCGGCGGCTCGAGCCGGCCCTCGCGCCGACGGTCCGGTTCGCGATCGACGTGCCCGGCGACCACGTGATCGATCCGCACGCGCTGGTCGCGGCGCTGGGTTCGGCGCTGATCGCGGCCGGGGGTTCGGTTCGGTCCGCGTCCGAGGTGACCGAGGTCGTCGTTCACGACGGCCGCGTCCGCGGCGTGCGGCTGGCGTCCGGCGAGCAGATCGCTGCCGAGCAGGTTGTGATCGCCGCGGGCGTGTGGTCGGATTCGATCGCCGGGCTGCCCGACCACGCGCGGGTACCGCTACGGGCGGTGAAGGGTCAGACGCTGCGGATGCACGACCCGAGCGGCCCCGGATTGCTGACCCGGGTGCTGCGGATGAGTCCCGGTTACGTCGTGCCGCGCGGCGACGGGCGCTACGTGCTCGGCGCGACGATGGAGGAGCGCGGGTTTGACACGACGATCACCGCCGGGGCGATCTTCGAACAGCTGCGCGACGCGATCGAGCTCGTGCCCGGGATCGCCGAGCTCGTGATCGACGGGCTCGTCGCCGGGCTGCGACCCGGGACCCCGGACAACGCCCCGGTGCTCGGCCCCGGCGCGGTCGAGGGCCTGCAGTGGGCGACGGGGCACTACCGTCACGGGATCTTGCTAGCGCCGATCACAGCCGACGTGCTCGCGGCCACGCTCGCCGGCGAGGGGCCGACCGAGCTCGCGGCGCCGTTCGGCGCTGGGCGGTTCGCCCGAGCGACGGTGGGCGCATGAACGTGCTTGTGAACGGGGAGGAGCGCGAGCTGGAAGCCGGGGCGACCGTGGCCAGTGTCGTCGCGTCGCTCCCGGGCGCGCCCGATGGTCGCGGCGTCGCGGTCGCCGTCGACGGGCTCGTGGTGCGCCGCGCGGACTGGTCGAGCGCCGCGCTCGCTCCCGGTGCACGAATCGAAGTCGTCGTGGCGGTACAAGGAGGCTGATATGACCGAACCGCTCGTCATCGCGGGTCGCGAGTTCCGTTCGCGCCTGATCCTCGGAACCGGCGGCTTCAACAGCCACGAGCTGCTCGCCGACGCGCTGCGCGAGTCGGGTACCGACATGTGCACGGTTGCGTTGCGCCGGCTCGATCCAGCCGCGCGCGGCTCGATCCTGGATGTGCTCGACGCCGCCGGCGTCGACGTGCTGCCGAACACCGCGGGCTGCTTCACCGCACGCGACGCGATCATCACGGCCCAGCTCGCCCGGGAGGCGTTCGAGACCGACTGGATCAAGCTCGAGGTGATCGGCGACGACCGCACGCTGCTGCCCGACGCGGTTGAGCTGGTTGGTGCCGCCGAGGCGTTGATCGACGACGGCTTCGTGGTACTGCCGTACACGACCGACGACCCGGTACTCGCCCGTAGGCTCGAAGACGTCGGCTGCGCCGCGGTGATGCCGCTCGGCTCGCCGATCGGCAGCGGCATGGGCATCTGCAACCCGTACAACATCTCGATCATCGTCGAGCGCGCTGGGGTTCCGGTCGTTCTGGATGCCGGGGTCGGGACGGCCTCGGATGCGGCGCTGGCGATGGAGCTCGGGTGCGACGCGGTGCTGTGCGCCAGCGCGATCTCCCGCGCCCACGATCCGGCCGCGATGGCTCGCGCGATCGCGCTGGGGATCGAGTCCGGGGTGCTCGCGCGCGGCGCCGGCCGCATTCCGCGGCGCCTCTACGCGCAGGCCTCGACCTCCGAGGAAGGCCTGCCGGTGCTCGAGTGACCGCCGACGAGCTGATCGACGGATGGGAGGCCGCGTGGTCGGGCAAGGACCCGGGCGCGTTCGCCGAGCTGTGCGCGCCGGGCATGCACTACGAGGACCCGGTCACCGATGAGCCGCTCGAGGGGCCGGACGCGCTCGCCGGCCACGCCGAGCGGCTGTGGCATGCGTTCCCGGACGCGCGGCTCGAGCGCACCGGCGCCCGGCTGACCGACGGGCGCTTCGTCGCGGCCCCGAGCAAGCTGCTCGCCACCCACCGCGCCGCGCTCGAGGGCCTGCCCGCAACCAACCGCTTCGTCGTCGTGCACTGCGTCTGGTACTGCGAGCTGCGCCACGAGCAGCTGCTGCGCGTCCGCGGCTTCTTCGACCTCTACGACGCCGCCACCCAGCTCGGCGTCCTGCCGGGCCGCGGCACGATGGGCGAGAAGGCGCTGCTGGTGTTGCGCGGGTTCGGGCTGCGGGCCGGTCGGGGCGGGGGGTAACGTCCCGCTGGACGTCCGCTGCCGGGCGGGCGGGATGTTTCCGCTCTGGGGGAACGGCAACGTCCCGCGGTGCCTCACACGGCCGTCGTGCGGGACGTTTCCGGACGCCGGCCGCACGCGCCTGCGACCATATCCGCCATGGACATCGCGATTCCGATCTTCGACCAGATCACGGCGCTCGACGCGATTGGGCCCTATGAGGTCCTGTCACGGCTCCCCGACGCGAGGGTGCACTTCATCGCGCTCGAGCCCGGGCCGAAGCGCACCGAGAACTCGATGCTTGCGCTGCACGCCGACGAGGCGCTCGAGGAGCTGCGCAACCCGGAGGTGATCGTGTTCCCGGGCGGCTGGGGCACCAGGGCGCTCACGAGCGACGAGACGATGCTCGCGTGGCTGCGAGCGGCCCACGAGACCTCGCAGTGGACCACCTCGGTCTGCACCGGGGCGCTCGTGCTCGGCGCCGCCGGGATCCTCGAGGGCCTCGAGGCGACGACGCACTGGCTGACGCTCGACGCGCTGAGCAAGTACGGCGCGACCCCGGTCAGCCGCCGGGTTGTCGAGCAGGGCAAGGTGATCACGGCCGCCGGCGTCTCGTCGGGGATTGACATGGCGCTGACGCTCGCCGCCCACATCGCCGGCGAGGAGCTCGCTAAGGCGATCCAGCTCGGGATCGAATACGACCCTCAGCCGCCGTTTGACTCGGGCTCGACCGAGAAGGCGTCGGCCGAGACGATCGAGCTCGTCACGCAGCGACGCGCACAGCTCGCCTAGTCCAAGTCGACGGTCACGACCACAGGCGCGTGGTCTGACAACGCACCGTGATCGAGCACCTCGCCGTCGCCCGTGACGCGGAACCCCTGCACGTACACATGGTCGACCCTGCAGCCGCCCGCATACTCGAATCCCTCGAGCGCCAGATAGGGCAGGTTGAAGTCGCCACCAAACACGACCGCGCCACCATCCTCGGCCCACGACTGCGCTGCACCTGCCGCCGCGATCCCCTGGCGCGCCAAAGCCTGGGTGTGGACGTTGCAGACCCACCCGGCGGGCACACGCACGCCGTGGACCCAGCGTCGCTCCGGCCACACGCCGAGCCGCCTCGCCCCGTGCGCCGAGATCGGACCGGCGCCGCCCCGCACCAGGATCGCGTTACAGCCGCCGCCGTTTGCCCTGATCGCGTCGGGCCAGCGCGTCGCGATCGCCCGCCGCACGGCGAGCCCGGCGTTTCGCGAGGTGAGCACGGACCGCTGCTCAGACCCCGTCGCCACCGCCAGCGCTCCCGGCCACCACGGCGGCACCTCCTGGAGCAGCGCCACATCCCACTCCCAGCCGCGAATGGCCGCGGCGAACTCGCCGAGCAGATCGCGTCCGGCCGGCGGCACGGCGCGGCCGTGAAACAGGTTCCACGTCAACACGCGCAGTGCCACGCGGCCAACGTACACTGCTCGACTTGACTCGCCACTTCCTCACCGGAGCGGAGCTCACGAGCGCAGAGCTCAGCGCGCTGATCGACCGCGCGATCGAGCTCAAGGCCAACCCCTACAGCTCCGACGCGCTTGCGCGCCGCACCGTCGCGCTGATCTTCCAGAAGCCGTCGACGCGGACGCGGGTGTCGTTTGAGTCAGGGGTCGCGGAGCTCGGCGGCCACCCGATGGTGCTGCGCACCGAGGACCTCCAGATCACCCGCGGCGAATCGGTCCGCGACACCGCCTACGTGCTGTCGCGCCACGTCGCCGCGATCGGCATCCGGACCGGCCCCGACGCGCTCGTCGCCGAGCTCGCGCAGCACGCGAGCGTGCCCGTGATCAACATGCTGACCGCCGACCACCATCCGTGCCAGGCGCTCGCCGACCTGATGACCATGCGCGAGGCGTTCGGAGAGCTCGACGGTCTCACGGTCGCCTACGTCGGCGACGGCAACAACGTCGCCCGCTCGCTCGCGGTGCTCGGTGCGCTCGCCGGCGTAACCGTGAAGATCGCCTCGCCTCGGGGCTATGAGATCGAGCCGGTGGCCGGCGCGATCCTCACCCAGGACCCGCGCGAAGCGGTCAAGGACGCCAATGCCGTCTACACCGACGTCTGGGTGAGCATGAGCGACGACCCCGAGTCCGCCGCCCAGCGGCGCGAGGCGCTCGCGCCCTACCGCCTCGACGACGCGCTGCTCGACCACGCAGCGCCCGGGGCGATCGCGCTGCACTGCCTGCCGGCGCACCCGGGCGAGGAGATCACCGCCGAGGTGCTGTACGGCGAGCGCGAGCGGATCTGGGACCAGGCCGAGAATCGGCGCCACGCGCAAAAGGCCCTGCTCGAGCTGCTAACCGCCGTTTAGATGGGCGGTTGCACGACCGCGCGTGCCGGATGAATCCGGCTGATCGGCGCCGGATCGGCGTCCTCGGGCTTGCCAATACCTCCAGTATTGGCTTCGCCCTGCGTCCTTGACCGGCTTGATCCCCGGATCCCCCGGCCCCCACGCGGCCATGCAACCGACCATCTCCACCTAACGCGTCGGCTACGCTGGGCCCTCCGCATCGGCGAGGAGGAACCATGCCCGCACCGAAATCGTCGTCGGCCCGTACATCGCCCGCCCGCTCGAAGAGCACAGCCGGCGCCGCCCAATCAGCTCGTTCGGCGAGCACCACGAACGGGCTCGCAAGCCTGATCGAAGCGCTCACCAACCGCGTGCTGAAACCGCTCGATCTGATGATGATCAGCCGCGACCGGATCCAGGACACGCTCGACGAAGCGGCCGAGCGGGGACGGCTGACGCGCTCGGACGCAAACGAGCTCGCCTCAGAGCTCATCAAGCGCGGGCGTGAGCAGACCGACAACGTGCTCGCCGACATCGAGCGCCTGCTGCTCGGGCGCGGCCGGTCTGGCTCGACGACGAAGCTGGCGCGGCTCCCCGACCCGGTCGAGAAGCTCGTGCGCAGCAGCGCCAGTCGCGTCAAGCGCACCGTTTCCGGAGAGCAGGAGGTGCCGATCCTCGCCTACGACGACATGACCGCGCGCCAGGCGACCGAACGGCTGAAGGGGCTCACCCACGGCGAGCTGCGTCAGGTCCGCGACTACGCGCGCCGCCACGCCAACCGCAAGTCCGTGCTCGCGGCGATCGAGCGCGAGCTCAAGGACTAGCGCTCCCGAGCAGCCCTCAGCGCAGCCCGAGGTCGTCGAGCAGCACGTCGAACCGAAGCTGCTCGCCGGTCAGCAGCTCGAGCAGCTCATCCGGCGACCGTCGCTGGCCCTCGCGCCACAGCCCGCGCAACGTGTCTCCCGCTTCGCGCTCCTCAAACCAGGCCGGCCCGAAGCGCTCGCGCAAGAATGCGCGCAGGTGGGTCTCGACCGCCCACGCCTGCAGATAGCAGGCGCAGTAGAAGCCGGGGTCGACATCGGCGAGGAACGTCTCGCGCGGCCACTGCACCTGGAGGGCGCCGCCGATCAGCTCGGCGTAGCGGTCGGCGAGCGCTGAGAGAGGTCGCCCGTTCGAGGGCCCGTGTAGCTCGAGCTCGTAGGCGAGCTTGGCCGCGTAGCGGCGCACGTAGATCAGGCGTTGCACGCGGCCGTGAGCTAGCAGCTCGTCGGCGTCATCGATCCCCAGCCGGCGCGACAGCCACTCGCGATCCTCGACCAGGTGCTCGAACAGGAACGCGTAGGCCTCGGTGATCGCGTTGTCGCCCATGAAGCGGTACTCGAACGCCAGGTCCGGCGCGACGTTCGCGTAGTGCTCGGTGTGGCCGCCCTCGTGCAGCAGCACTGCGAAGTCGTCGCGGCCGCCGACCGGGGTGAGCACCAGGTGCACCTCGCCGGGGACCCGCACAGGAGCGCAGAAGGCCCTCGGTGACTTGTTCGGACGCCGCTCGAGGTCGAGATTGACGCCTGCTTGGCTTGCGACATCGATCCCGAGCCCGCGCATCGTCTCGGCGAAGCTCTCGACGAGCCGGTCTGCCGGGAACTGCTCGTCCTCGCCCGCGGCGCGGAACAAGCGCGGGAAATCCGCGCGACGCAGCTCGTCGAGCTCGATCCCGAGCGTGCGCTTGACCTCCGGTGCGAGCAGGCTCGGGTATGCGGCCTCGCTGGCGATGTTGAACGCCTCTGTCTGCGTGTGCAGGCCGCCCAGGTCGATCGCCTTGCAATCGGCGCACATCTCGCTGTAGCTGTCCCAGCCGAGCGCAGCGGTGCCGGCGTGCTGTCGCTCGAGCAGCTCGCGGTAAAGCGCGCCGAGCTGGCTTTCGGTCAGCTCGTTGCGTGCCCGCTCGATCGCCGCCCGGATCGCGCCATCCGGTTCGTTGGCCTGGACGATCGACGACTCGCGAAAGCCGAGTCGCCGGTCGTCGAGCTCGATCTCCAGGCCGGCCTCCCGCTCGGCCAGCTCGGTCTCGAGCGCCTTGGTGGCCTCCCCGAGGTACCCCTCGACCGCGAAGTCCAGCAGCATCCGCAGGCGCCGCTGCTCGTCGCTGTCAGCTGGAGCCGCCGCGCGCAGCTCGCGCAGCGACTCGATCGCCCCGGCCGTGAACAGCTCCTGGTGGCGGTCGTAGATCGGCTCGATCTCGTAGGTCTCCTTGAGCCCGGCATAGTGGCGGTAGTGCTCGCCGGTGAGGTCGATCAGGAACGTCTCGGCGGACTGCCGATAGGCATCGAGATCCATGGTCCTGCCATGCTAGTCCCGCCGATGAGGCCAGACCGATGACCACCCAGCCCTCTGCCCGCAGCCGGCCGTCGCGCGGCGACGAGCTCGAGTTGACGATCGACTCGCTCGCGTTTGGCGGCGCCGGCGTCGCGCGGCTCGACGGGTACGTCGTGTTCGTGTCCGGCGCGGTCCCCGGCGACCGGGTGCGGGCGGTCGTCGGCAAGTCCAAGCGTGCGTATGCCGAGGCTCGCGCGGTCGAGATCCTGCAGCCGAGCCCGGAGCGGATCCCGCCCGTCGCCGACCATCCCGGCGCCCCGTGGCAGGTCCTGCCCTACGAGCGCCAGCTCGAGGTCAAGCAGGACCAGGTGGCTGATGCCTTGAAGCGGCTCGGCAAGCTCGAGGGGTTCGAGCTCGAGCCGATCATCCCCGCCGAGCAGCAGTGGCGCTATCGCAACAAGCTCGAGTACTCGTTCGGACGAGCGCCTGACGGGCGGCTCGTGTGCGGCTTTCACGCTCCAGGCCGCTGGGATGAGATCGTCGAGGTAACCGACTGCAAGCTCGCCTCCGAGGCCGGCAACGCCGCGCGCGAACGGATCGTGCAGTGGTGCCGGGCGCAGGGCCTGAGCGCGTATGACCGCCGCAGCGGCGATGGCCTGCTCCGCAACCTCGTGGTGCGCGAGGGCCGGCGCACCGGTCAGCTCCAGGCGCGGCTGATCACGAGCCCGGGCCAGCTCGACTCCGAGGCGCTGGCAGCGGCCGCGCAGCCGCTCGAGGGCTTCCTGTGGACCCGCATCGACAGCGTCGCCGAGACGACCAGCGGCGGCGAGACCGACCTGCTGGCCGGCGTCGAGAAGCTCGGGGAGGAGATCGGCGGCCTGCAGCTCGCGATCTCGCCGGAGGCGTTCTTTCAGACCAACACCGAGATGGCCGAGCAGCTCTACGCGCTCGCGATCGAATACGCCGAGCTCGGCGGCTTCGAGCGTGTCTACGACCTGTACTGCGGGATCGGCACGATCGGCCTGCTGCTCGCGCCGCGCGTCGCCGAGGTATGGGGGCTCGAGCTCGTGCCCGAGGCGATCGTCGACGCGATCGCAAATGCCCGACGCAACGAGATCGACAACGTCCGCTTCTTCGCCGGCGACGTGCGGCTGGCGATGCGCGACCTCGTCGAGCAGGCCAGCCGGCCCGATCTGATCGTCGTCGACCCGCCGCGCGCAGGCCTGTCGGCGAAGATCGTGCGGCGGATCATCGAAGCCTCACCCAAGCGGATCGTCTACGTGTCGTGCAATCCGACGACGCTCGCGCCCAACGCGGCGCAGCTGATTGAGGCGGGGTACGAGCTGCGCCGCGTGCGCCCGGTCGACATGTTCCCGCAGACCCCGCACATCGAGTGCGTGGCCGTGCTGGATCGTCGGTAGGGTCCCGCCCCGCCCGTCGCAAGCCCCCCACGGAGGACCACAGATGCGCGCAGTCACGATCCGCGACACGGAGCTGACCGTCGAGGACCACCCGGATCCCACGCCCGGGGCCGGCGAGTACCTGATCCGCGTCCGCGCCGCCGGCCTCAACGGGGCCGACATGATGCAGCGCCGCGGACGTTATCCGGCACCGCCCGGCGCGCCGCAGGAGATCCCGGGCCTCGAGCTCGCCGGTGAGGTGATCGGCTCCGGTGACGGCGCGACCCGCTTCGAACAAGGCGAACGCGTGATGTCGATCGTCGCCGGTGGCGCCCAGGCCGAGCTTGCCGTCGTCCACGAGCGCGTGCTGATGCGGGTCCCCGAAAACCTCGACTGGCCCGAAGCGGGAGCGACTCCCGAGGTGTTCACGACCGCCCACGATGCGGTGTTCACTCAGGCGGGGCTGCTGATGGGCGAGCGCCTGCTCGTCCACGGCGGCGCCGGCGGCGTCGGCACCGCCGCGATCCAGCTAGGCGTCGCTGCTGGTGCCCGCGTGACCGCGACCGTGCGTAGCGAGGAGCTTCGCGACAAAGTCGCTCACCTGGGTGCCGAGGTGATCGCGCCCGAGGGATTCGCCGAGCACGGGCCGTTCGACGTGATCCTCGAGCTCGTCGGTGCACCGAACCTGCCGGACAACCTCAACGCGCTCAACATCAACGGCAGGATCGCGACGATCGGAATCAGTGCCGGCGCCACCGGCGACCTCAACCTCGGCCTGCTGATGGGCAAGCGTGCCCGCATCCACGGTTCGACGCTGCGCCCGCGGCCGCTCGAGGAGAAAGCGCTGACGGCGCGGGCGATGGAACGCTCGGTGCTGCCGCTGCTCGCGTCCGGAGCGGTGTGCGTGCCGATCGCCGAGACGTTCCCGCTCGAGCGCGCGCCCGAAGCCTACGACCGCTTCGCCGCCGGGGGGAAGTTCGGCAACGTCGTGCTTGTGATGTTCACCTGACGGGCGGCGCTAGTCGCCGTCGATGAACCCAGCTTCGTCGGCCGCGAGCCCAGGCTCGTCCTCGGCCGCATGAATCGAGCACAGCGCGGGGCCGCCGGACTCGAGCACGGCCTGCAGCTCAGCCTGTGTCAGCTTCGCTCCGCACTCCTCGCAGCGGTCGCCCACCTGCTCGAGCGACTTCTCCTCTAGGTCCATGGCGGCCAGTCTAGCCCCGGAAATCGGCCGCGCGGCGATCAGTAAGGCGGGAGGTCCGCCCACCAGGTCCCGAGCACGCGGAATGACGACCAGAACTCGCGTTTGGCGCTTTCCTCGTCCAGCGCGTCGTCGATATTCGGCACGTACAAGGCCTCGATCGTCGGGGTCAGTCGCTGGATCTCGCCGAGCGCCGGGCGCAGCTCGCGCGCCAGCGGCACGTCGAGCTCGTTGACGACGCCCAGCGCGTCGGGACCCATCACGACGACGATCTTCGGGGAGACGATTGCAAGCTCCTCGCCCAGCCGTGCGATGCAAGCGGGGTCCGCCATCGCCGGGTCCGGGACCGGGCACTTGACACACAGCGTCCCGTAGACGGCGAGCGGGTCGATCGACAGCCGCTTGAGCGACTTCATCAGCGCATTGCCGGTGCGGCCGTAGAACGCGACCCCCTCCTCGACCTCCGAGGGCCGAGCGGAGTGCTTGACGAGGAAGATCTCGGCCTGGGGGTGACCGGAGCCGAGCACCGGCATCAGCTGCCCGCGGGGGCAGTGCGTACAGGACTGAACTTCGCGAGCGAACGCGTTGAGCTCGCGGATCGCGCGCTCGAGGTATTTCTCGCGGATCTCGTCGTCGGTCGCGGGCATCCCCGTCGGATTGGACGGTTCACGAGCTTGTCCTTGCGAGTGCATCAGGACTTGCGACGCTCGCGGTCGCCGACAGGGTCCTTTCCGGTGGCCCGGCGGACCCGCCGATCGCGCGATGCGCGGCGCGCCGAAGGGGGCAGCGCCTTGGTCTGGAGGAACTTCAACGCCTGCACGTACAGCAGGCTCGCCGGGTTGCGGACGATGTCTGCGTCGCGCAGCGACTCGAGGAACTCCTCGGGCCCGTCGAACTCCCGCATCCGGATCCGGACCGAGCCGAGCCCCTGGGGGACGTGCGCGTCGGAGCCTGCGCCGGCGGGGATCCTGTACTTGGCCGCGAACCGGACCGCCTCGTCGTTGAACTCCATGATCGCGACCCGTGGGTTGAACACCTCGATCGCGTCGATCTCGTCGAGCACGTCGAGCAGGTGCTTGTAGTCGGGCACCGAGTGCATCCGGTCAAACGGGTGCGGGACGTAGACCAGGCCGCCTTGGCGCTTGATCTCGGCGATCGTCTCCTGCAGCGACAGCCCCCGAGGGATTTTCTCCTCGATGAACAGTCCGATCACCTCGCCCTGGTCGGCGGTCTTGACCTCTTCGGCGACGATCACGTTGATCCCGTCTGCCAGCTCGCGCGCCGCGTGTGCGCCGGAGATCTCGTTGTGGTCGGTGATCGCGATTGCTCCCAGTCCCCGGGCACGGGCCTCGGCGAGCAGCACCTCGACCGGTGTCGCGCAGTCATAGGAGTGATCGGTGTGCATGTGCAGGTCGACGTCGATCAGCCGTCGCGACCGCAGCCGGCTGCGCAGCGGGCCGTTGCCGTGTTCGTCATGACGACGCGCGGCGAGCGACGTATAGACGTCCTCGAACTCGTCGGCGACACGCGACCAGGAGAACTTCGAGCGCAGCAGGCCCAGCTGCGCGGTGTCGCGCCGTAGGCGCTGTGGGTCTGACACCAGCCGCGAGAGGTGCGATGCCAGCGTCTCCACGTCCCCGGGCTCAAACGCGTAGCCGTACTCGCCGTCGGCGAGCAGCTCCTCGTAGACCGGCAGCCGCGAGGCCACCGGCGTCATCCCGGCCGCGAGTGCCCGCACCAGCGTGTCGGGGATCGTGCGGATCCCCTCGGAGGCGAGCACGAGCACGTCGGCGGCGGCCATCGCCTCTGCCTCGGTCAGCTGCGCGGCGTCAACGAACTCGATCCGCGCCCGCAGCGCTCGGCTGAGCGTCGCTGAGCCCGTCAGCTGCCTCGGCGCCCAGATCGTCGCCTGCCAGTCCAGGTCGGCCGGCATCGCCCGCAGCGCGCGCAGGAAGATCCGCAGCGCCGCGCGTTCCTCGCCGGTGATCAGCAGCAGCTGCACCGGCTCGCCGCGCTCGCGCTCGGGCTGCGCCTCGGCGCCCGGCAGGATCACCCGGTAGTCGGCGGGGAAGAACCTGCCCATCAGCTCTCGCGTCGCCTTGTAGCTCGCCGTCCGGGCGTCCAGGCGTCCGAAGAAGAGCCGCGACAGGGGCCGCGCAAGCTGCGTCGACAGCACCCGCTCGGTCGGCGCGTGGAAGCTGCCGACGTTCAGCGCCCGCGAGTAGCGCAGTGCGGCGCTCGACGCGCTCGGCGCAAACGGCTCGTGGACGTGGACGATGTCCAGCCGCAGACCGGTCAGCGCCTCCTCGATCGTCCGGGCGACATCGACCGGCAGCGACGCGGCGCGCCGGCGGGTCGGCGAGAACGGGAGCACCTCGCCGACGCCGAGCACCAGCGGGGCGTCTGCGGCGCGTTGCAGCAGCGTTTCGGGGGCGCTGCGGATCGTCCGGCGGGTATCGCGTACGAGCTCGCCCGAGGTCGACGGAGCGACGATCAGCACGCGGTGCCCGCGCTGGGTCAGCTCCTGGGAGACCCGCCAGACATATTCCCGTACCTCGTTAGCGGCCTCCCACGCGAACGGAGTGACCTGCGCAATCGCGAGCCCCTCGGGCACGCGCTGAGCATAGTGCCGCCGCTACTTGGCCGTCTTGGAACCTGCGGTTGCCTTCTCGGCTTTGGCGATCGGCTTGCGCGCGTACTTGTCGATGAACTTGGCGGTGAGGTCCCGCGCCTCGGAGTCGGGGCGCTGGTTCATCGGCGACTTCATCAGGTACGAGCTGGGACCGTCGAGCTGGCCCGTGACGCCGTTGTTGAGCGCGAGCTTGCAGCAGCGCACGGCGTCGATCACGATGCCGGCCGAGTTCGGCGAGTCCCACACCTCGAGCTTGAGCTCGGCGGTCAGCGGCACGTCGCCGAACGCCTGACCCTCGAGGCGGATGTGGGCCCACTTGCGGTCGGTCAGCCACGGCACGTAGTCCGAGGGGCCGACGTGGACGCTGTCGGCGGGCAGGTCATGGCCCATGATCGAGGTGACGGCGTTGGTCTTCGAGATCTTCTTCGAGTCCAGCCGCTCGCGCTCGAGCATGTTGTAGAAGTCCATGTTGCCGCCGACATTCAGCTGCGAGGTGCGCATCAGCTTGACGCCGCGGTCGTGGAACATCCGGGCCAGGCCGCGGTGCACGATCGTGGCACCGACCTGCGACTTGATGTCGTCGCCGATCAGCGGCAGCCCCTTTGCCTCGAACCGCGCCTGCCATTTCTGGTCTGATGCGATGAAACTCGGGATGCAGTTGACGAAC
>DASXDD010000079.1:0-43729 GCA_036490775.1 Solirubrobacteraceae bacterium
ACTCGATGCACTTTGAGATCACGTCTCGGCGCTCAAGTCCGGACTCTCTCGCAAGCTCGGTGGGCGTCAGGTGAATCGCCATCGGTCCTGCTCCTCCTTTGCCGCTTACATGGCCTGGAGTATGCCCTCTTTGCCGGACACTCTCAACACAATCTCAACATCTGTTCGGGTCAGACGCTGCAAAAGTCCTGGTTTCGCCGCAAAACCTGCCGACAAGCCCATCGCACGGGGCGCGCAATGCCGCCCACCGGATTCCCAGCGGCTATGGGATACTGGCTCGATTCGGGGCGTGGCGCAGCCTGGTAGCGCGCACCGTTCGGGTCGGTGAGGTCCCCGGTTCAAATCCGGGCGCCCCGATAAAAAACCCTGCTACCCGCGGTGTGATGAATCTGCCGCTGCGGCGTAGTTGGGTTGTTGTGAAGCTCAGCCTGAGCGCATTGGCGGCCGGCGTGGTGCTCGCCGGATGCGGCGGATCGATCGGTTCGTCGACCCCGGTCGCACCCGCTCGGCACACCGCCGTGGCGGCTAGCTGTGCGGCTGTCTCGCCCGCGCAGCAGTTCGCGATCGCACGGCTGGTGTTCGTGGGTCGGATGCTGCCGGGCGCAACTACGTCGTTCGGGCGCCGACAGGTGCTCGGGTCTCCCGCGACGGTGCGGGTGCTGCGCTATCTGAAAGGGAGCGGCCCTCGGACGGTGAAGGTCATCACCGCGGTGACGATCACCCACAACGGTGTCTCGGCCGGCGAAGACGGGATCGAGCCGCAGGTCGGGGAGATCTGGAAGATCTACGCCGATTCTCGCCGTCAGCCGTTCGACACCTCGATCTGTAGCGGGAGCACGAGGATCAGGTCGGCGGTTCGGGTGGCGCTCGATCTCTGGAGCGGGTTTTCAGTGCAGGCAAGGCCGCGACCGATCATCCCGCTTGGCGAGGGGATCGTGATCGATCCGAGCACGGGCTTTCCAGACGAGGCAACCAAGCAGGCCTACGAGGAGGGCCGCTTCGTCCTGCGCGCGTCACTCCCGAACGATTCAGGCAGGCTCGGTTCCTTCCCGGTGATCTCGGGGGCGGAGGCCTACCACCGGTTACGGGCGTTGGGGCGGTCACTCGGGACCCCAGTCCCGCCGCTGGTCGTCCGCGCGGTGCGTCTCGGCACTGCGACGTTCGTGACCGATCGCGGAAAGAGACGCCTGCCGGCGTGGCAGTTCTCATTCAAACGCGTCGCAAAGCCTGCGTCGGTGCTCGCGCTCGCGCCGCCGGACCTGTTCACGCCTCCTCGGCTGGAGCAGCTCGGTCTGACCGGCACCGGGAACTCGATCGAAGACTCTGCGACAACCGACCGCTCGGGAACGGCTATCACGATCTCGTTCATCGGCGCCGCGGCCGGCAGCGGGCCCTGCGAGGCGCGGTACACCGCCAGCGCCGTGGCCGATGATCGCGCCGTCGCGTTCACGATCCACACGATCACGAAATCCGGCCCGCCTGGCACGATCTGTAGCGCCGTCGGCTACTTCAGGACGGCGATCCTCCGCCTCGCCAAGCCGCTCGGCGCCCGAGTGCTGATCTCAAGCAGTGATGGCGGGGCGGTCGCCGTAACGCCTACGCACTAGCTGCTCGCGACGCCTCGAGCCCGCAGCAGGGCCGCGACCTCGGGACTCGGCTGGCTGACCTCGCCGGGCGTGAGCACGATCCGGTCGGTCGACGATCCAGCATCGAGCAGGATGCGCACGACCGCCTCCCAGTCGGGGGCCTGGGCGCTCGATGGCTGCTCGCCGCTGCCGACCACCGCCCAGTCGAGGGCGGTGCCGTCGAATACCGCGTCGCGGGCATCGATGTCGGCGCCGCGGGCCAGCAGCAGGGTCACGGTCTCGACGCTGCCGGAGTGCGCCGCGACGTGCAGCGCGGTGGCGTTGTGCCCGTCATTGCGCGCGTCGATCGGCAGCCCGACGTCCAACATCACCGCGACAGCGGCGGCGTCGCCGGCCTCCGCCGCGATCACGATCGTCGCGGCCTCAGCCGCGGTCAGCTCCCCGGGCAGGCCGGGATCCTCGGCGATCAATCGCAACGCTGTCTCGCGGTCTGCCTGCCGGCAGGCGCCAAGCAGCCGGTCGCCCGCGGTCCGGTCGTCGCGCGCGCCGTGGTGCACCAGCAGCTCGACGACATCGTCGCGGTCGAGCGCGGTCGCCAGCCGGTAGGGCGATCGGCCGTCCGGGCCCGGGGCGACCGGGTCCGCGCCGTGGGACAGCAGCAGCCCGATCAGCTCGGTCGGGGCGCCCTCGGCGAGTGCCTCGGGGATCACCGCGGCTCGATGGCCGTCGCCGTCGCGGTAGCGGGCCGGGTTCGCGCCGGCTTCGAGCAGCAGCCAGACCGTCTCCGGGTCGCCGGTGCTGACCGGCGCCCCGAGCGCCTGCTCGGCGATCGCGCCGACGTTCGGGACCCGCTCGAGCAGCATCCGCACGCACCAGCTTCCCGCGAAGCCGGCGGCGTACAGCTCGGAGTCGTGTGCCGTGGCACCGCGATCGAGCAGCAGCCTGACGATCGGCTCGTTTCGCCGATCGGAGTTTGCGCTGGTCACCGCGCACTCCAGCGGCAACCAACGACCGTTAGCGCTCCGGCCGTTCGGGTCCGCCCCGGCGTCGAGTAGCAGCGTCGCCACGACCAATAGGCCCTCGGCGCGGGCGGGGTCGAGATGCCAGCGAGACGCGCAGACGGCATGGAGCGCGGTCCAACCCGTCCGCGGATCACGCCTGCTCACCAAATCTGGATCGACGGCGAGCTCGTGTCTGACACGCTCCACGTCGCCGAGCACGAGCGCCGTCTGGAGACCGTAGTCGGCGATCTCCGGACGCTCGGCGAGCAGCCGCGCCGCGCGGCCGACCCGGTAGCCGACGCTGGCGGCCAGGAACATCTGCACTGCGTCCTCGAGACCGCGGTTGCGCGCCTGCACCTCTGCCTTGAGCGCCGGCCAGCTCGCGAACTGGTACTCGCGCGCGATCGCAAGCTGCGCGGTCGCCAGCGTGACCTCGCCTGACCCACCGCCGATCCGCTCGAGCGCGTGTCGGTCACCCGCACGGGCGCCGCCGACCAGCTCCTTGGCCTGACGGCGCAGCTGATCGAAGTTCGGGTTCGCTGGGAGTGTCGGCATGACGTCTCCTTCACCGGCCCGAGGTCCGCATGTCAGGGCCCAGGAGATCGTCGGAATCGCCAGCCAAGCATCAGAGGTGGACTCAGTCCTCTCCGCGGACCCGGGGGCGTCCTCCAACGCCCACCGACACGATACCGCTGCTACTCGCCGACCCCGATTGCTTCGACCGGCTTCGCGCGCAGCGCGCGCCGGGTCGGCAGCGCCAGAGCGAGCAGCGCCAGCAGCGCCGAGGTGCCGAGGATTGCCGCGAGTGGGGCGGCCGGCGTGTAGGGACGGAGGCTGCCGGTGAACGCATGGCTGAGTGGCAGCAGCGCGGTGGCAGCGATCGCGAGGCCGACCCCGAGGCCGATTGCGATGATCAGGCCGGCTTCCCAGCGTGCCATCGACCGCACCTGGCGCGCGGTGGCGCCGACGATCCGCAACAGCGCCAGTTCACGCCCGCGCCGGAGCCCGATCATCACCAACGTGTTGACCACCGCGATCGACGTGAAGGCGAAGATCATCGCGACGAACAGCGGGCCCAGCCATCGGCTCATCTCTCGGTCGGCGTCGGCGGCGCTGGCCAGCGCGGTGCTGTCGCTCACCCGCAATCCCGGATACCGCGCACTCAGCGCCCGCAGGCGCCGGGCGACGGCCACCGGACCGTTAGCCCGGATCAGGATCGTGCCGAGCAACGGCCTCGTCAAGTGGCCGGCCGCGAGCTCGGGAGCAAGCAGCGCGTCCCCGAGCGCCAGGTCGCGGGTGTAGATCGCCACGACCGTTGCGTTGGCGCTGGTTCCGTCGCCGAGCATGATCGCCACCCGATCGCCGACGCGAGCGTGCGCGTCGTCTGCTCGGTGGCGCCCGAGCGCGATCGCATTTCCATGCAGCGCGGTCAGCGAACCTGCCGTGACGCCGGCGTCGAGCCCCCCGCCCTGACCTCCGGCCAGGATCTGGGCGGGGAGGGCGTCATCGGATGCTCCGAGGCTGGGCCCGAGCGTGGTGGGCGTCAGGGCCACGGCGGAGCGCACTCCTGGTGTCGCGCGCACGTCTGCCAGGGCGGCTTCCGGCAGTCCCGGGCCGCTGCTCGTGATCGCGAGCTGACCCAGCAGTGCCGCCTGCCGCTGTTGAGCGATGGCGTGGTCTGTCGTGGTGGTGCTGAACAGCAGCGTGCAGCTCATCGCGACCGTCAGCACGATCGGCGTGCTGGCCGACGAGAACCGTCGCGCGGACACGCCCAGGTTGGCGGTGGCGAGGAAGCCGCCGACGGGCGAGAGCGCCGCCAGCGGCGGTCCCACCAGCCTTGCGGCCACTCGGGCCACGATCGGCCCGAGGCAGCCGACCGCGACCACGAGACAGATGGCGGTCATCTCGGATGTCGCCGCGGCCGTCTCGGGCGTGCTGGTGGTGGTCGACACCGTGAACAGCGGGACCGCGCCTGCGAGCGCCAGCAGCCCACCGATGACGCGCCCGGGCCCGAGCAGTCGGGGCTCGACCGCGGCGTCGGTGAGCGCGAGTGTCGGCGGTACTCGCGACGCCCGGCGTCCCGCGGCCAAGACTGCGAGCAGGGTCGTCGCGACGGCGCCGACGATGGCCGCCGCAGCGGGTATCCAGTCGGCTTTGACGGTGAAGCTAGGCGGTGCGATGCCGTGGCGCACCAGCGCGTGTCCGAGCGCTCGGCCGACCAACACCCCGGGCCAGATTCCGGCCAACGAGCCCACCAGCGCGACGATCGTGGCCTCCCAAGCGATCATGCGGCGGATCTGCCCGGGTGTCGCGGCGACCGCTCGCAACAGAGCTATCTCGCGCTCGCGCTGTTGGATCGAGAGACCCATCGTGCTGGCCACGACGAACATCGCAATGAACAGGGCCAGCCCGCCGAACGCTGCCGTGACCGGGATCAAAGTCGTCCGCGTCTGCTGGAGCTCGGGGTACTCGCCCCGGCCGCGAGCGTCACCCGTCAGCACTTCCGCACCGCCTGCAACGGCGCTCAGCCGCGAGACGTCAAGCCCGCGGTCGCCGAGCACGCCGATCGCGTCGACTCGTCCCGGATGGCCGGCCATGCGCGCGGCCTCGGCGTCGGTCACGAAGATCGCCGCCTGCTGCGAGACCGGGTGCAGCGGCGCAGCGACGCCGACCACCGTCACCCTGCGGGCGGGTTCGGTCGACGCCAGGAGCAGCCGCGCGCCGAGCGTGGCGCGATACCCGGTGACAACCTCGTCGGCCCTGGCGGGCGGCCGTCCGGCCCTGAGCACGTAGGGCGTCAGAGCCGTGCTGGCCCAGCCGTGGGCCTCGGCGGTGTGGCTCCCGAGCCTGGCGGGCACCGAAACGTCGCCGATCGCTGCCCTGACGCCCGGCACGGACGCCAGTCGGCCGGCGAGCGCCGAGCTCACGCGTGCGCGCTCGCCGAGGAACACATCGTGGTCGCTCCCGACTTTCTGCTGCCCGGTCACGACCGCCACCGCGCCGGCGTAGCGTTCGACGGGCGGATGCGAGCGCAGCACTCCCTCGAGCTGCATGCCCCAGGCCATCGCGAGCACGGACGCGGCGGCGAGTGCGATCAGCGCGCCGGCGAACGTACCGAGCCGGCCACGAGAGCTGAGAATCGCTAGACGGAGCATGTTTCAGTCCCCCAGGTGAGCGAGTCGCTCGGCGACTTCATTGGCGCTCGGCGCGTCGAGCGTCCCTGCCAGCCGCCCGTCCGCGAGCAGCACGACTCGGTCGGCGTGTGCTGCCGCCACCGGGTCGTGGGTGACCATCACGACCGTGCGTCGGTCGTCATCGACCAGCTCGCGCAGAAGGGCGAGCACGCCACGCCCGGTCCGGGTGTCCAGCGCTCCGGTCGGCTCATCGGCGAACACCACCTCGGGCCGTGTGACGAGCGCCCGGGCAATCGCGACCCGCTGCTGCTGGCCGCCCGACAGCTGGGAGGGACGATGGCGCAGGCGCTGCTCCAGCCCGACCCGCGCCGCAACCTCGCGTACCGTCGAGCGTCGGGCACGGTGACCGTCCAGCCGCAGCGGCAGGCCGATGTTCTGGGCCACCGTGAGCGTCGGCAGCAGGTTGAACGCCTGGAACACGAACCCGATCCGCTCGCGCCGCAGAATCGTCAGCTTGCGCTCGCTGAGCCGCGCGAGGTCGGTGCCGGCGAGTGCGACAGTGCCCGAGGTGGGCCGGTCCAGACCCGCCGCCACGTTCAGGAACGTGCTCTTGCCCGAGCCCGACGGACCCATGATCGCGGTGAACGAACCGGGTGCGAGCGCGACGCTGACCCCGTCCAGCGCGACGACCTCACCGTCGCCGCGGCCGTGGACCTTGCGGACCTCGCGAAGCGCGACCGCGGGCGCCGAGCCGGCAGTCCTGTGACCTTGGAGAGTGGAGTTGAACATGAAGTCCCCCAAGCCCTACGCCGGGACGGAATCGGGGTGTGCCGGGTGCGTCGGCGCGGCGGCCGGAGCCTCTCCCGAGACTCGCGGCAGCCACTCGAGCCACCGTGGCAGGTACCAGTTCCAGTCGCCGAGGAGCTTCATCGTCGCTGGCAGCAACACACCGCGGATGACCGTCGCGTCGATCAGGACTGCGACCGCGAGTCCGACGCCGAGCTGCTTGAAGATCAGCAACGACAGGGTCGCGAAGATCGCGAACACGGAGATCATCACGGCCGCAGCGCTGGTCACGACGCCCGCGGTGCTCTTGATCCCAAGCGAGACCGCCTCTTCGGTCGAACTTCCGCGATCGAACGCCTCGCGGATCCGCGTCAGGATGAACACGTGGTAATCCATCGACAGCCCGAACAGGACTACGAACAGGAACAGCGGCATCCATGGGACGATCGCGCCGTTGGAGCGGAAGCCCAGCAGCGACTGCAGATGGCCGTCCTGGAAGATCCACACCAGGACCCCGTAGGCGGCTCCGACGGAGAGCAGGTTGAGCACGATCGCCTTGATCGGGATCACGATCGAGCGGAACGTGACCAGCAGCAGCAGGAAGGCCGCTGTCAGGACGAAGCCGAAGACCAGGGGCAGGTGGGACTTCATCGTGTCGTTGAAGTCCTTCGAGTCGGCGGTAAATCCGCCGACGTCCGCCGTGGCGCTTGGGACCCGCCCAATCGTTGCGGGAACCACGTGGTCGCGCAGTTGCGCCAGCGCGGCTCCCGATGTCGCGTCGCTGCCGTTGCCGCCCAGGGGGATGTCGACCTCCTCGACTGTCCGGTCGGCACTGATGTTCGTCGTGACCGGCTGCTTGAACTGCGGGTTTGAGGCGGCCTGCTTGCGAAGCTCGGCGATCGCGCCACTGATCTGGGGCGACGTGACGTCGTCGGCCCTGACCGCGACGACCGCGGGGATCGGTCCGCCCGGGAAGACCTTCTGGACCTTGTTGTAGGTCTTGACGACGCTCAGGTTCTGCGGCAACGAGTCGGTGCCCGGGTTCGCCGTGTGGATGCTGAATGCGGGAATCGCCAACACGATCAGCAGGCCCGCCGAGACCAGCGCCGACAGGAGCGGATGTCTCAGCACGGGCGTCAGGATTCGCGACCACAGACCGCTCTCACTGGCGTTCCACCGCATGTTCTTGATGATCGGGACGCCACCCTTCTCGACCCGGTCTCCCAGCCAGCCGAGCAGCGCCGGCAGGACCGTGAGCGAGCCAACCATCGCAACCGCAACCACGATGATCGTGCCGGTGGCGAACGACGTGAACGTCGATGCGCCTCCCAGGTACATGCCAGCCATCGCGACCATCACTGTCAGGCCCGAGACGAGCACCGCGCGCCCCGAGGTCGCCGCAGCAGCCGCCAGCGACGCCTCTTCGCTGCGTCCCGACTCGCGCTCCTCGCGTTCGCGGCGCAGGTAGAACATCGAGTAGTCGACGCCGACCGCGAGGCCGATCAACAGGATCACCTCGTTGATCGAGCTGTCAACGGGCGAGAAGTGGCTGGTCAGAGCGACGAGTCCGATCGTCGCGAGGACGGCCGTCAGTGCGAGCAGAATCGGAATGCTCGCCGCGACCAGGGCGCCGAATGCGATCAACAGGATCACGAGCGTGATCGGCAGCGAGGTCACGAACGCTCGCTGGAAATCCTTGCCGATCGAATCGTTGACCTGCTTGTTGATGCTCGCACCGCCGACCTGCTCGACGGTGAAACCGGCGTTGGCGGATTGCGCAGCGGCGGTGGCCTTCAACGTCGCCCCGACCCGATCCGCTGCCTGGTTATCGTCGCCGGCGAGCTCGAAGCGAAGCAGGGCGGAGTGCCCGTCAGCTGAGATCTGTCCCGCGTTGCCCGACGCATAGGGACTCTCGAATGCCCTGGTATGCGGGACCGCGGAAAGCCGGCGCTGCACGTCGCCGACAACCGCCCGGAAGCCGCGATCGGTCGCCGTAGCACTGTCGCTCTGGACCAGTACCTCCTCGACCTGATGCTTGGGGAAGGCGTTGTCGACCGCGCGCTCAGCACGCCCGGACTCGCCGACCCCGCTCTGAGCGGTGGTCTGGGTCTCGGTCTGAAGCGCACTGCCGATCGCGAACGCGATCAGCGCGAATGCGAGCCAGCCCCAGATCGCCTGCTTGCGATGCTGAGCGCTCCAGCGTCCCGCGCGGGCGGCTAGCCCCGGGGACCCGACTGTCTTAGGACTCATCTCGATCCTCTCCTGGCGTCGACTTCGGACATGGCGCCAGCCTCCCAGCGGCCGATCGCCCGAGCCATGGGGATGGCCGGTGTCTGACAGGTACGGCCCGACGCCGGCTGGGGTTCGGATTGCCGCCCCGGGGGTGCGGCTAGCCGTATGGATCTGGCCGGTCCCATGGGCGAGAATCACCGCGATGAGGAAAACGGTCTTGATCGTCGACGACCACCCGAGCTTCCGTGCCAGTGCACGGCGGATGCTCGAGGCAGATGGCTACGAGGTGGTCGGCGAGGCCGCGGACGGCACCTCGGCAATCGACGCCGTCCGCGCGCTGGCACCGGATGTGGTTCTGCTGGATATCCGGCTGCCCGATGCCGACGGCTTTCGCGTGGCCGAGCGGCTAGCCGCAAACGGGTCCGTGCCCGCGATCGTCCTCACCTCGAGCCGCGATCGATCCGACTTCGGCTCTGAGATCGTCGCCAGCCCGGCGCATGGCTTCATCCCCAAGAGCGAGCTGAGCGCGGAGGCGATCACCTTGTTGATCAGATGACGAGCCTGCGTCGCACGCTGATCGCGCTCGCCGCATTCGTCATCGGTGTCGGCGCGCTCGTGGCCGTCATCAACGGCGAACACAACATCCACCGAGGTGCGTATGCCGCGTTGACACTCGGCATCGGATGGGGGTTCACAGCCACCGGGCTGTATGCGTGGAGACAACGTCCCGGGAACAACGTGGGCCCGCTGATGACCGCGGTCGGCTTCGCCGGCCTGCTGAAGGCACTGAGCTTCTCCAACGACAGCGTGGTCTTCACGATCGGGTCGCTCGGCGGGGTGCTGATCTACGCCCTGCTGATCCATCTGCTGCTGTCGTTCCCGTCCGGACGCCTGGAGACTGGGGTGGACCGGCTGCTCGTTAAGGTCGCTTACTTCAACGCCACGGTGGTGCAATTGGCCGCGTTCGTCCTCGACGACCCTGCGAAGGACGGCTGCCCTCACTGCCCGGCCAATCCGTTGCTGATCGATCACTCGCAGGCTGCCGCCGGTGTGATCAATTCGGCGCAGTTAGACATCGCGGTCGCAGCGTTTGGTGCGATGGTGGCAATCCTCTATCGACGCTGGCGAGACAGCACCGCGAATCAGCGGCGAGCTTCCGCGCCCGTCCTCGCCGTCGGCGGCCTCACCTTCGCGCTGCTGATGACCGAACTGATCGTCGAACAGGCCGGTCTCTCGAGCAGCATCGCCGAGGGTCTGACGCTTGCCCTGTTCGGGTCGCTCGCCTGCCTTCCGTTTGCATTCCTTCTCGGCCTGGTGCGATTCCGCTTCAGCCAAGCCGAGGCGATGAGCTCGCTCGTCGGGCGGCTGGGTGGCGGCCACGCTCGAGGTTCGTTGCGCGATGCCCTCGCGGACGCGCTGGGAGATCCGACCTTGGAGCTTGCGTACTGGGTGCCAAAGCAGGAAGCCTGGGTCGATGCCGAAGGTCGGCCGATGCGGCTTGAGCCGGCGCCGGCAGGAAAGGTCGCCACGCTCATCGAGCACGACGGTCGGCGGGTCGCTGCGATCGTCCACGACTCCGAGCTCGCAGAGGAGCCCGACCTCGTGCAGGCCGTCGGCGCCGCGGCGGCGCTGACCCTCGAAAATGAGCGGCTGGACGCGGAGTTGCGCGCGCACGTCGACGAGCTCCGTGCTTCCCGCGCGCGGATCGTGACCGCTGGATACGCGGAGCGCCAACGGCTCGAGCGCGACCTCCACGACGGAGCGCAGCAGCGGTTGATGGCACTTGGCATCAACCTCCGCCTGGCGCGAAATCGGCTCACCGACGACGCCGAGGCCGCGGCGCTGCTCGACGCGTCGCTCGAAGAGCTCAACGAAGCGACGAGTGAGCTGCGCGAGCTTGCACGCGGGATTCACCCGGCGGTGCTGACCGATCGCGGCCTCGACGCGGCGCTCAACGGGCTCGCCGGCCGCTCCCCAGTGCCGGTGGAGCTTGTGGCGACGCCGGATGAGCGCCTGCCCTCGTCTGTCGAATCTGCGGTCTACTTCGTTGTCGCGGAGGCGCTGACCAACGCAGCCCGATATGCCCACGCCCGAAGCGTCAGCGTGACCGTGATGCGCACCAACGGCAATGTGGATGTCCAGGTGAGCGACGACGGTGTTGGCGGGGCCGACCCTGCACAGGGCTCGGGGCTGCGCGGGCTGTCCGATCGGGTCGCCGCCCTCGATGGCCGTCTGGAGCTCACGAGCGCGAACGACGGCACGACCGTGAGGGCGATGATCCCGTGCGGGTGATCGTCGCCGACGACTCCGTGTTGCTGCGCGAAGGGGTCACGCGTCTGCTCGAGGCGGCGGGCTTCGAAGTGGTCGGTCATGCGGCGGATCGAGACGACCTGATGCGCAAGGCGCGAGCCCACCAACCCGACGTGGCGATCATCGACATCCGGATGCCGCCGACCCACACCGACGAGGGGCTCCAGGCCGCCCGCGCGATCCGCGAAGAGATGCCGGGCACGGGCGTGGTCGTCCTCTCGGCCTACATCGAAGAGGCATACGCCTTGGAGCTACTCGGCGAGGACGCCTCCGGCGTGGGTTACCTGCTCAAGGACCGCGTGTCGGACGGGGACCGCTTCGCCGAGGCCGTCCGGCGGGTCGCCGAAGGCGGCTCCGCGCTCGACCCGGAGGTCGTCTCGCACATGCTCGGACGCCGGCGAGTGGACGAGCCGCTCGAGGAGCTGACACCGCGCGAGCTCGAGGTGCTGGGCCTGATGGCCGAGGGACGCAGCAACCAGGCGATCGCCGACGCGCTTGTGATCTCGGGGCGCGCGGTGGAGAAGCACGTGACCAGCATCTTCACCAAACTCAACCTGCAGCCCCAGCCCGAGGACCATCGCCGCGTCCTCGCGGTACTGGCGTTTCTACGAAGCTAGCCGCCGGGCAGCCGCACCGCAGCGAGCAGGCTCTGCTCCGTTCGGCCAAGGGCAGGCGAGCTGCCTCGAGCTCCCGAAGGAGGAGTGGCGCTAGCCCGGCGCTACGGCGCCTGCACGATCAGCAGCGAGTTCTGGTCGGGATCGCGGAGCAGGAACATCGTGGGGATGCCGGCCAGCGGCGCCCCGGCCCAGTACACGACCGGCTGCCCTTCGCGCATGAGCTCGTCCACGTCGACTCCGGCGCCGCGCAGCTGCGCGTGGTCGGCCTCGACGTCGGCGCTCGCGAGCGTCACGCCCGTCTCGACGCCCGCCGGAGTCTCGGGCCGCGCCCGGACCAATGAGATCCGCGTCGCCGCACCGGGTGGGATCACCTCGACCCAGCGCTCCCCGTCTCCGAAGGTGAAATCCGCGGTCTTCTCGAGGCCGAGCGTGCCGCAGTAGAACTCGAGCGCGCGTTCCTGGTCGCTGACGGGGATCGGCACGAGCGCGACTTGCGTGATGTGGGTCCTGGTCGCGGGCTGGGCCATGATTGAGCCTCCTCTGATCGGGTTCCACAATGTCAGACCGTCACGGCGCCGCGAACTCATCGCAGGCCCGGAAGCTGACCCCGAACGCCGTGCGGCCCCGCCTATTCGGCGGGGCCGCAACAAGAGCCTCCGGTCAGATCTGCCCGCGCCCCCGGTCGGCGCGGGCATGCGCCATTACGAGCTCGGCGCCTGCGGCAGAATCACCGTCAGGCCGCCGATCGGCATGCCGGTCGTGAACGCGTTGGTTCCGAGCAGCTTGTTCAGCGACGAAGCCGCCTCGGACGACAGCGTTGCCAGCAGGCCGTTGAGGTCGAGCTGGCCGTTCGGCGTTGCGGCCGCTTCGAGCTGCGACGTGTCGATGTCGAACAGCTTGATCTCGGGGCCGCCGTTGAGCGACACGCTGAGCGTCGAACCTTCGGTGCCGGTTCCGAGCGTCAGCGTCGGGTTGGTCAACGAGACCGACGCGTTGCCGTCGTCCAGCTGAATCCCGCCGCTGAGCGGGATCGTGCCGGTCAGCGTGCCCTGGTTGAACGTGGCCGTGGTCTGCGCTCCGTCGATCGGGAGCGTCACGGCCGTGCCGTCGAGCACCGGGATCGGCGTGGTGCCAAGCGGCGCCGGCAGCGTGCCTGAGGCGTCGCCGAGGGGGGTCGCCGACAGGCCCGGAATCTGGTCCAGAGCCCTGGCGAACGAGATGCCAACGCCCGACGTCGGCGCGGCCCCGGTGCCCGGAGCGCCTGCCACTGGCGGCTTGCCGGTGACAGTGGCGTTGCTGATCGTGACCTGGAAGGTCCCGAGCTTCTGCTTGGCCTTGAAGACCTTGTGCTTGAGCGCCTTGTTGATCAGGTTCGCGCCCTGCTTGGTGAGCGTCACCGTGAACTTGGACACCGTCTGGCGGTTGCCCTTGTTCTTGGCCTTGACGCCCTTCTTGGCCATGTTGAAGACCTTGACCTTCTTGCCGTGCGACTTGATCGTCAGCTGCGCGCCGCCCTTGGCGCCACGCGAGAACACGAGCGTGCCGAACGTCTGCGAGTGCTTGCCCAGCTTCAGGCGCAGGCCACCCTTCAGGTTCAGCGTCCCGTTGGCCGCGGTGAAGTTCCACCGACCAGACTTGGTCGGCAGCACGAAGCCGGCCTTGGCGTGCTTGGACGGCTTGACCGCCTGGAGCTTGACGTGCGCCTTCTTCAGCGACTTCGACGTGGCCTTGTTGAACGTCAGTGTCGCCTGGTCTCCCGCGTGTGCGCTGACGGCCACCGGCGTTCCCTTGGTCTTGGCGACCGCTGCGAGCGCAAACACGAGCGTTAGCGCGAGCGCCACGATCCCTGCGCGCAGCGTCGCGCGTACTGCCGAACCTCTCGAGGAGAGCATTACGTTGCCCTTTCTGATGTGTACCTGGATCAGCGGAACGCGTCCGGGCATCCGCCACCCCAGCATCCCCTACCCAGAGCCGCCGGAAGCGCGGTCAAACGTCGCCGAATCTATGGCCCTACCCCTGCGTACAGCCATACGCGACGTGTCCGCCTCGCTCCCAGTACTTCCCTGCACAATTGCCAGAAAACCTGGGTCGACCATTCGAGTGGTTTGGCGCGCCGAAGCGGCACAAAAGCTTCAGTCTGTTTCTACTGCACAACCAAACAGTTGTGGTAGTGTCGACCCGATCGTGTACGACCAGCCCGAGATCCCTCACCCACTGCCCGAGCCGCTCGTCGAGCTGATCGCGCGCCGGTTCCGCGTGCTCGGCGATCCGACCCGGATTCGGCTGTTGGATCTGCTGCGCGAGCGCGACGCGACCGTCAGCGAGTTGCACGAGGCGATCGGGGCGTCGCAGCAGAACGTCTCAAAGCATCTCGGCGTGCTCCTCCAAGCGGGCCTCGTGACCCGCACGAAGGAGGGCACCTCGGCGCGTTACGCGGTCGCCGACGACGCGGTGTTCGCGCTCTGCGAGGTCGTCTGCGGCGGCCTTCGCCGCCAGGTGTCCGAGCTTGATGCGCTGCTGCCGGCGGGTTCGCGGCAATGATCTTCCGCCAGTTCATCTACGACGACCTCGGGTGCGGGTCCTACCTCGTGGGAGACGAGCACGCCGGTGTCGCGGCGGTCGTCGACCCCAAGCTCGACGTCGAGGACTACCTCGCGATGGCCCGCTACATGGGCGTGCGGATCGAGCACATCATCGAGACCCACAACCACGCCGACCACGTCTCCGGGCACGGACGTCTCGTCGCGGCGACCGGCGCGACGATCCATATCCACAGGCTCGCCCAGCCCGACTACGACCATCAGCCGTTCGACGACGGCTGGGAGCTCGTGCTCGGCAGCGTCACGATGCGCGCGATGCACACGCCGGGCCACAGGCCCGAGCACACGGCGTTCGCCCTGATCGACAGGTCGAGAGGACCGGAGCCGTGGGCGGTGCTGACCGGCGACACGCTGTTCGTCGGCGACATCGCGCGGCCTGACCTTGCGGTCGACAAGGAGGAGGGCGCCCACGCGATCTTCCGCTCGCTACACGACACGCTGCTGGCATTGCCCGGCGAGTGCGAAGTGTGGCCTGGCCACGTCGGCGGCTCCCTGTGCGGTGGGCCCGGGATGAACATGAAGGTCAGCTCGACGATCGCGTTCGAGCGTCGCCACAACGAGCTGCTCGCGATCGACGACGAGGACGCGTTCGTGCGCGCGACGACGACCAAGCTCGGACCGCAGCCGCCGAACTTCAAGGCGATCGTCGCGATCAACCGTGGGCCGCTGCACACCGAGAGATTCGATCTGCGGGCGCTGAGCGTCGCTGAGCTCGAAGCCAAGCAGGCGGCCGGCGCGCTGGTCGTCGACGTACGCGGCGATGCCGAGTACGACGCAGCGCACGTCCCGGGCGCGATCTGCAACCCAGCGGTGCGTGCCGGCTTCGGCACCAAGCTCGCGTGGATCGCCGCTCACGATCAGGAGATCGTGCTGGTCGGCGAGCACGACGCCGACGCCGAGGGCGCGGCACAGCTCGCGGTCACGGTCGGGATCCAAGCGGTCGCCGGGTACCTGGAGGGTGGGATGCGATCCTGGCTCGAGCGGTCGCTGCCCACGCGCGCGCTGGAGCGGATCGATGTCACGACGCTGCTTGAGCGACGCGACGAGCTCCAGGTGCTCGACGTGCGCGAGGACTACGAATGGGACGCGGGGCACATCCCCGGATCGGTCCACATGCCCTACCACGACGTCACCGGGATCCCCGACGGGATCGATCCGGCAAGGCCGGTCGCGGTGATCTGCGGGTCGGGCCAGCGCAGCGCGGTCGCCGCTTCGCTGCTGAGCGCACACGGCGCGCAGCACGTGATCCACGTCGCCGGCGGCGGCGTCGGGACGTGGCAGCGTCAGGGTGGCGCCGTCACGAGCGAGCAGGCCGCGGTCACCGCGTGACCAGGATCGAGCTGCCCGACCACGAGATCGTCGGAATTCGAGCGGCCAACCCGGGGCCGTTCACGCTGTCGGGCACGAACACGTGGATCGTCGGCCGCGGCCCGGCCTGGCTCGTGGATCCCGGTCCGGCGCTGGACGAGCACGTCGAGGCGGTCGCCGCGGAGCTCGAGCGCCGTGGCGGCCTCGCCGCGATCGTGCTGACACACGACCACGCCGACCATTCCGAAGGGGTGCCGGCGGTGCGCGCACGGTTCCCGGAGGCGAAGCTGGCAGCCGCGCGCGGTGAGGTCGACGTGCAGCTGTCTGACGGGAGCGCGATCGGTCCGTTCGAGGCGGTCGCGACGCCGGGCCATGCGACCGACCACCTCGCCTACATCGTCGGTGACGTGGCCCTGACCGGCGACGCCGTGCTCGGCGAGGGGAGCGTGTTCATCGCGCCCGACCCCGGCGCGCTCGCGTCCTATCTCGATGGGCTCGCGAAGCTGCGGCGTCGCGAGCTGTCGCTGATCGGCCCGGGGCACGGGCCGCCGGTCGATGATCCTGCGGCCAAGCTCGACGAGTACATCGCCCATCGGCTCGAGCGCGAGCGACGTCTGCTCGCGGCGCTGGCCGCCGGCAAGCGGACCACCGACGAACTGCTCGACGAGGTCTGGAGCGACGCGCCCCCGGCCCTGCGGCCGGCCGCGACCGTGACGCTCGCCGCGCATCTGGACAAGCTCGCCGATGAGGGGCGGCTGCCGGAGGGCGTCCAGCGCCCAGCCCGCCCCGACTGGCTGCGCTGAGCGCTAGGCGCTAGGCGCTATGCGCTAAGCCGCTGGCGCGCGAGCTCATTCGCCGCCGCCAGCGGGGTGACGCCCTTGGCCTCGGCGTGATCGAAGATCTCGCGCAGCGTGTCGGCGATCCGGCGCACACGCTCGCGGGCGGTCGCCGGGTCGTACTTGTCGAGTTCCTCGACGATATTGATGATCCCGCCCGCGTTGACGACGAAGTCCGGCGCCCACAGGACCTCGTGGACGGCGAGCAGATCCGCGATCCGGTCATCGGCGAGCTGGTTGTTGGCCGCGCCGGCGACGATCCGGCAGCGCAGCCGGGGAACGGTCTCGTCGTCGAGGAAGCCGCCGAGCGCGCACGGCGCAAGTACGTCGACGCGCGCCTCGAGCGCCCGCTCGGGCGTCGTCCAGCTCGCGCCGAGCTCGTCGGCAAGCGCGCGCTTGGACTGATCGACGTCGGCGAGCACCAGCTTCGCCCCGTCCTTGGCGCAACGCTTGGCGACCCGCGAGCCGACGTGGCCCAGCCCGATCACGCAGACCTTGCGACCGCGCAGCGACCTTGACTCAAACAGCCGCTCGCAGCAGGCCCGGATCGCGACATGCACGCCGAGCGCGGTGAACGGACTCGGGTCACCCGAGCCCCCGAGCCGGCGCGACAGTCCGGCGACGTTGCGGGTCTGCTCCGCGATCACGCTCATGTCCCTGCTTGAGGTGCCGACGTCCTCGGCGGTGATGTAGCGCCCCTCGAGCGCCGCGACCGTGTCGCCGAAGTCCAGCAGCGCCGCATGTCGCCGGTCGCGGCTGAGCGAACCGTCGCTGGGCAGCATGATCACGCCCTTGCCGCCGCCGAGCGGCAGATCCGCGACGGCCGCCTTCGAGGTCATCGCCCGCGAGAGTCGCAGCACGTCGCGCAACGCTGCGCGCGAGTCCTCGTAGACCCACATCCGGCAGCCGCCGAGCGCGGGCCCGCGGACGGTCGAATGCACGGCTACGAACGTGAACAGGCCAGAGCGGCTGCCTCGCCGGACGAGGACCTCTTCGTGGTCTAGCGTCTCGAGGTAGCGGTCGATCGCCCTAGCGCCCTGCCGGGACCTCAAGCGCCGTTACCGACGGGGGGCGCGATCGCCGTGGAGCTGCTCGATCCAGCGCTTGCGGTGTTCGACTGGGTCGCGACCGGCGCCGTGGAGCCGGTCGAGCTCGTCGTCGACGACGAGCTGGTCTGGGGAGTGCCGTTGCCCGAGGACGAAGTGCTCGTGCCGGTGGTGTCGAGCGCTGAGGTCGGGCTGGTCACGATCGGCTTGCCAGTTTCGGTGGTTCCGGTGGTTCCGGTTGTTCCGGTGGTCCCGTTCAGCGAGTCCGACGGAGCGCCGTTTTCGCCAGTAGTCGTGGAGGTGGTGCTCGGATCGCTGGCGCCGCCGGATGCGGGCGTCTGGGAAGTGGTCGTCGTCAGCGAACCCAGCGTGCCGTCAGTCAGCTGCTTCTTGTGATGCCTGGTTGTCTTGTGCGGCGGAGCCACGTTGACCGTGGACGACTGGCGCTGGGGGATCACGACCGTTTGCGCCTGGGCCGTCACAGGCTCGACGGCCGTTTGCTCGGCGGCGGGGGCGGGAGTCGCGGGTGCGGCTGGCGCGGCCGCGACGGCGTGCGCGGCGCGGTGGTGATGTGACCGCGGCGGCGAAATCTGGGATTGGAGCTCGACGGCCCCTCCGGCGGTCATCGCTGCGGCGGCGATCAGCGCCGCGATGTGGCCGGTGCCGGTCGCGAACAGCCCGACAGACGCAATCGCGCCTCCCGTGCCGGCAGCGCCTCCGGCCGCAATCGCACTGCTGCTAGCGGCGGCGCCGCCTCCTGCTCCGCTGCCGAGGCCGAGCACCTTGGCGAGCACGCCGAGCGGCCCGACGGTCGGCGCGATCGCCGCAAAACGGCGGCTGAGCCCGCGCAGCTCGCGATGGAAGTGGCGGCACTGGCTGCAATCGCGCATGTGGCGCCGCGCGGTGCCGGTGGGTCGCACGCCTCGGTCGTGGGCGACGGTCAGCTGACCGCGGATCTCACAGCAGGCGGTGTCGCGTGCCTCGAGCGCTTGCCCGAGCGCAATTCTTGCCCTGACCAGCAGCGACTTGACGGCCGGGACCGAAACGCCCAGAGCGGTCGCCATGTCGGCGTACGCCATGCCGCCGAGCTCGCGCATCAGCAGCGCCGAGCGCTGCTGCTCGGGCAGCCGACGGACGTCGATCACCAGACGCCGCAGCGACTCGCGCTGGTCGGCTGCGGCAATCGGGTCGTGAGCGGGCGTGCGCACCAGCTCGAGCAGCTCGGGTGGGGGCGGCGCCGGGCGGCGCAGCTCGTCGATGCAGCGGTTGTGGGCGATCCGGTAGAGCCACGCCCTCAGAACGAGCTCGCCGTTGGTCGAGCGCAGCGCTCCATACGCGCGCACGAACACGTCCTGCAGCGCGTCCTCGGCGTCCTGGCGCCCCGGCAGCATCTGCCGGGTGTAGGCGAACAGCCGCTGGCGGTAGCGATCGTGGATCGCGCGGAACGCCTCGTCGTGGCCAGCCCTGAACAGCGCGACGAGCTGCTCGTCAGAGCGCAACCGGAGCAACGGCGGCGCGAGCGAGACTCGAGCCCGAGGAATTGCCGGTGCTTGGAGGGCAGACGCTTCCACTTGGAACCCTGCGGTCACTCTAACGGGTGACCCAGTCGAAAGTTACTGCGTTCGGTCAGGACAAAGACACCATCACGTGCTTGACGTCGGTGTAGTCCTCGAGCGAGTACATGCTCAGGTCCTTGCCGTAGCCCGACTGCTTGAAGCCGCCGTGGGGCATCTCCGACGCAAGCGGAATGTGGTCGTTGACCCAGACGCAGCCGAACTCGAGCGCGTTTGCAACGCGCATTGCGCGGCCGACGTCACGTGTCCAGACCGACGAAGCGAGCCCATAGGGGGTTCCGTTGGCCCACTTGATCGCCTCCGCCTCGTCAGAGAACTGCTGCACGGTGATCACTGGCCCGAAGATCTCGCGCTGGATCATCTCGTCCTCCTGCTGCAGGCCCGCGACGACCGTCGGCTCGAGGTAGAAGCCCGGGTTGTCGGGCTCGTGGCCGCCGGTCGCGATCTCCGCGTGCGACGGTGTGCGCTCGAGAAAGCCCTCGACCCGCTCGCGCTGGCGAGCGGAGTTCAGCGGCCCGAGCGTCGTGTCCTCCGAGCGCAGATCACCCATCACCATCCCTTTGGCCTGCTCGACGAGACCCGCGACGAAGTCGTCGTGGATCCTCGAACCGGCGAGCACGCGCGTCGCCGCGGTGCAGTCCTGGCCGGCGTTGTAGTAGCCGGTGCCGGCGATCGTCTCGAGCGCGGTGTCGAGGTCAACGTCGTCGAACACGACCACGGGCGCCTTGCCGCCGAGCTCGAGGTGCACGCGCTTGAGCGTGTCAGCGGCGGCGCTCGCGATCCATTTCCCGGTCTGGACCGAGCCGGTCAGCGAGACCATGTTGACATCGGCGTGGGTCACCAGCGCCTGTCCGGCGGGGTCCCCATGGCCCGTGATCACGTTCAGCACGCCCTTCGGTGTGGCCTGCGCCGCGAGCTCGGCCAGCTTCAGCGTCGTCAGCGGTGTCGTCTCGGCCGGCTTGAGGACGATCGTGTTGCCCGCGGCAAGCGCCGGCCCGATCTTCCAGACGGCCATCATCAGCGGGTAGTTCCACGGCGCGATCTGGCCGATCACGCCGATCGGCTCGCGGCGGATGATCGACGTGTAGCCGCTGACGTACTCCCCAGCCGCGCGTCCCTCCAGGCATCGTGCGGCGCCCGCAAAGAAGCGGAGGTTGTCGACCATGAACGGGATCTCGTCGCCGCGGAACGCCGCGATCGGCTTGCCCGCGTTGTCGGACTCGAGCTCTGAGAGCTCGTCCGCGTGGTCCTCGATCAGATCCGCGAGCTTGAGCAGGGCGGTCGCCCGCTCGCCGGGGGTGGTCTTTGACCAGCCCTCGAACGCCGCGCGGGCCGCCTTCACGGCCCGGTCGACGTCCTCCGGGGTCGAGAGCGGCGCGTGCGCGATCACGTCGCCGGTCGCCGGGTTGAGCACCGGCTCGGTCTGTCCGTCGGCCGGATCGACGTAGTCGCCGTTGATGAAGTTTTGAAGTGCTGCCGTTGTTGTCGCCATTCAGGCAAACCTACCACCGGTCGGGCATGCCGTCGGGGCGCATCTCCGCGATTTCGCTTCGACGCTGCGGCGCCGGCGCGGAAAGGTCTACCGGTACCCTGGGTCAGGAAGCATGGATCCTGCGTCGGGCATCGGAATACCGGTCGCGTTCGCCGCCGGGTTGATCTCGTTCCTGTCGCCATGCGTGCTGCCGCTCGTACCGGGCTACATCTCTGCGGTGGCCGGCGTCGCTCCGGCGGACATTCAGGCGCGGAAGGTGATCGGCCCGAGCTTGGCGTTTGTCGCGAGCTTTTCGGCGATCTTCATCGCGCTCGGGCTGCTGGGCCAGCAGGCGCTGCACGGTGCCCTGACCGGCCCGACCGCGCTGAAGGTCTCCGGCGCGGTGATCATCGTCATGGGGATCCTGTTCGTGCTCGCGCCGTTCGTTCCGCAGCTGTCGCGCGAGTGGCACATGGGCTCGCTGATGGAGCGCGCGGGGCGCGGGGGACCGATCCTGGTCGGGGCGGCGTTCGCGCTGGCGTGGACGCCGTGCACCGGGCCGACGCTCGGCGCGATCATCACCGCGACCGGCGTGTCGGGCTCGGCCGCGCACGGGGCGCTCCTGCTGGCGGTCTACTGCGCCGGGCTCGGCGTCCCGTTCCTGATCACCGGGCTGGCGTTCGGCAAGGCGACCTCGGCGCTCGCGGTCGTCAAGCGCCACTACCCGGTCGTGATTGGGGTCGGCGGCGCGGTCCTGATTGGGATGGGCGTGCTGATCTGGACCGGCGAGTTCACGCAGCTGAACATCACCGTCAACCACTGGCTGCAGTCGCTCGGGCTGCCGGACCTCAACTCCGACACCTAGCGGCTGCCACCGGAACTTCGGGCGATCCGAGGGCGGTCCGAGGGCAGTCCGAGGGCGATCCGGGGCAGTCGGGTCTATAGGCTCCGCCGCGCGATGAGCCCGAGCATCCCGCTCCCGCCCCACGACCTGCCGTTGACCGGCGGCTCGCCGTTCCCGCCGATCGCCGACTACGGGTTCCTGTCGGACTGCCACACCGGTGCGCTGGTCGCGCCGGACGGGAGCATCGAGTGGATGTGCATCCCGCGGTTTGACTCGCCGAGCCTGTTCGGAGCGTTGCTGGACCGCAAGGCCGGATCGTTCCGCGTCGGGCCATACGGGACGGTCGTGCCGCTCTCGTGCCGCTACCTGCCCGGGACGATGGTGCTCGAGACGACGTGGATGACGCCGTCCGGGTGGATCGTGGTCTGCGACGGGCTCACGATCGGTCAATGGCACGACGAGCACGCTGACGAGATGACCCACACGCGGCCTCCGACCGACACCGATGCCGATCACATGCTGATCCGGACGGTCGAGTGCGTCCAGGGCGAGGTGCAGGTCGAGGCGGTCTGCGAGCCGATGTTCGACTACGGACGCATCGCTGGGAACTGGCGGAGTCTCGGAGATGAGTGGAACGCCGCCGAGGTAAACGACGGGGACCATCGGCTGCGCCTGTACTCCGACCTGCGGATCGGGATCGAGGGCAACCGCGCCCGCGCGCGACACACGATGAGCGAGGGCGAGAAGGCCTACGTGGCGCTGTGCTGGACGCACGGGCTCGAGGGTCCTGCCGACGGGGACGACGCTCGCGCGCGCATGGCCGCGACCTGCGAGTTCTGGCGAGGCTGGCTGGCCGGCGGACGGTTCCCTGACCACCGCTGGCGCGCGCACCTGCAGCGCTCGGCGCTGACGCTGAAGGGCCTCACGTACGTGCCCACCGGCGCGACCGTCGCTGCGGCGACGACATCGCTGCCCGAAACCCCGGGCGGCGAGCGCAACTGGGACTACCGCTTCTGCTGGATGCGCGACGCGACGTTCACGCTCTGGGCGCTGCACGCACTTGGGTTCGACTGGGAAGCCGATGACTTCATGCAGTTCGTCGCCGACCTCGAGCGCGGCGACGACGGTGCGCTTCAGATCATGTACGGCCTCGGCGGCGAGCGCGACCTCACTGAGCAGACGCTCGATCATCTGACCGGCTACGAGGGATCGGTGCCGGTGCGCATCGGCAACGGCGCGTTCACCCAGCGCCAGAACGACGTGTTCGGGTCGGTGCTCGACTCCGTGTATCTGCACACGAGAATGGGCGGTCATATCCCGCAGCGGCTTTGGCCCGTGCTCCAGGACCAGGTGCGGTGCGCGATCGACGCGTGGCGTGAGCCCGATCAGGGGATCTGGGAAGCCCGGGGCGAGCCCAAGCACTATGTCTCCTCGAAGTTGATGTGCTGGGTCGCGGTCGACCGTTGCAGCCGGCTGGCGCGGATCCAGGGCGAGGACGACAACGCCAAGGAATGGGCCGGGGTCGCCGACGAGATCCGAGCGGACATCCTCGAGAAGGGCGTGTCCGAGCGCGGCGTGTTCCGCCAGCACTACGGCACCGACGCGCTCGACGCCTCAACGCTGCTGATCCCGCTGAATCGATTCCTGCCTCCCGAAGACCCCCGCGTGCGCGCGACCGTGTGCGCGATCGCCGACGAGCTCGAGGTCAACGGCTTCGTGCTCCGCTACCGGGTCGAAGAGACCGATGACGGCCTCCATGGGGAGGAAGGGACGTTCCTGATCTGCTCGTTCTGGCTGGTCTCGGCACTGTCTGAGATCGGCGAACAGGAGCGCGCGACCGCGATGTGCGAGCGGCTACTGTCGCACGCGTCGCAGCTGGGCCTGTACGCCGAGGAGCTCGACGCGCGCACGGGTCGCCACCTGGGCAACTTCCCGCAGGCGTTCACGCACCTGGCGCTGATCAACGCCGTCCTGCACGTGATCTCAGACGAGGAGCGATAACTGCTCTCCGCGAAGCACTGAGCCCGTCAGCGGATCAGCTGCTCTGAGCGCGCCGCGTCGACCATCTCGCGCAGCGTCGCGCCCGCCTCGTGCTGGGGTCGCCAGTGGAGCTCGCGGCGCGCCTTATGCGTGTCCATCAGGACTGGAGTGCGGACAGCCTCGATCCACTGCGCCTCGGCGGGGATGAACGGCAGGCGCGCGACCAGCTCGGCGGCGGCGTCGACCGCGATCTCCGGCAGCGGCACGCTGTACCACCCGAGCGCCGTGGCGAGACCGGACATCGTCAGCTCGCCGGCCCCGGCGAGGTTGTAGATCCCAGGCTCGCCTCGCCCGAGCACGGCCGCGCGCAGCGCCGTCGCGACATCGTCGTGGTGCACGAGCTGGAACGGCACGCCCGGGTCGGGCAGCACCGGCTTGAGCGCGGGCATCCATTCGAGCGCTCGGAGCACCGGGCCCGGCATCCGGTCTGACAGCTGGATGTACGGGAGGTTCTCGAGCAGCATCAGCGCGTCCGGCCCGGCGACGATGCACGGGCGGAACACGTACGCGGCGGTGTCGCTGCCCTCGAGCACGTCGGTCAGCACGCCCTCGAGCTTGGCCTTCTGTGCCGAGTAGTAGTGGCGCTCGGTACCGCGCGGCGGCACGTCCTCTGTCAGCAGCTCGGGGTTGTCGCCGTGAAACCCGTAGGCGGCTACCGACGAGGCGTAGACGAGCCGCTTGGCGCCGGCGGCGACCGCCGCCTCGAACACGTTGCGCGAGCCCTCGAGATTGATCCGGGTCGTCTCATCGAGGCTCCCGAGGATCAGGAATGCGAGGTGGACGACGACGTCGGCGTCGGCCACGAGCCGATCGACGCTGGCGCGGTCGAGCACGTCGCCCTGCTGGTAGATGGTCTTGCGCAGCCCTGCTCCAGCCGGGTCAAACGGCCTGCGGGCCATCGCGTTGACGACGTTGACGTCGCGGCTCTTGTCAAGCGCGCGCAGCAGCGAACGACCGATGTCGCCGGTCGGCCCCGTGACCGCAACCTTCAGCGACGCGCTAGCCGCCACGCCGCTCGAGCTCGCGCTTGGCCGTCTTACGGAAGCGTCTCGCCTTGGCTGCGTTCTCGCGGATCAGCGCGATGCGTGAGCTCGGAAGCTCGAGCCCTCCGATCAACCTGTGCGGAACGAGTACCCATTCGCCGTCGACGACCCTGAGGTCGCCACGGACCTGGAAGTTGCGCTGCCATGAGAAGTCTTCGCCGTGCTCGTGCGCTGCGAGGCAGGCGAGTCCTGGAGCGAACGGGATCGCCTCGGGTTCGCCGCCGACCCGGATCCAGCGCGACGCCGCGTCGATGCTGACCGGCACCCGAACCGCGAACGGAAACCCATCGGGGGAGACGAGCGACAGCACCGCGGTCGGGTAGCGGTCGCCGAGCTCCTTGATCCGCGCATCCCAGGCGCTGGCTCCGCCGTCGGGTGCGGCGTGGAACCGGGCGGGCTCCTCGGAGTGTCCGGAGCGGACCTCCTCCATGTGCGCGTCGAACAGCTCGGGCTCGGCCGCGCTCTCGCCATGGGGCCACACGTACACGCGCTCGGGTCGCACGTGGATGTAGATGCGCGTGTAGTACCACGTGAAGTACTGCTTGAGCCGGTCGGGCGGCTGCGCACTCGCCATGCCCGGCAGCTTCTCGGACGCTTCGCGTTGGTAGCGGCGCCGGTTGGCGTCGAGGTCGCGGTCGTCGACTTCCGCCGATCCCTGGACCAGCACCGACGGGGGGTCGTTCAGCCCCGACCCGGTCGGGTCTGAGAACAGCAGCGACACCAGCGGGTTGGCGCGCGCGTCGTTTGCCTTCTTCGGATAGCCGAGCCCGGTGGTGACATCGATGCAGGGCGCGCCGCGTTCGTAGTACGGGATCACCGGCCAGGTGATCGGCTGGCCGTGGCGATTGATCGTCGTCAGCTCAGTCGTGATGAAGCGTTCGAACACCGCCTGGACTTCGGCCGGCAGCGAGGCGGTCACTCGTAGCCCTCCTCGCCGGGCAGCAGGATCCGCGCTGTCTCGCCCTGCATGATCACCCGCGGTTGCACCGGCACGATCTCGCGCCCGCGCGAGTACGTCATCAGCGCCTCGGCCGACTCGAACCCCGACAGCTGCTCGAGGTGCTTGATCGTCGGAAACACGAGCAGCAGCTCGCCGCGACCGGCGGCCTCGAGGGCCGCGCGCGGCGCGTACCAGCCCGAGTCGACGATCTCGCTGCCGTCGACGCTCGCCGCGGCGCCGTCGGGCAGCGGCGCAAGGTAGAACCAGGTGTCGAAGCGGATCTTGACCTGCGCCGGCGTGATCCAGCGCGAGAACGGGATCAGCGCGTCGGGATCGTCGAGTTCGATCCCGGCCTCCTCGTCGAGTTCGCGCAGCGCCGCCGTTCGCAGCGCAACCTGGCCCTCGCCCTCGCTTCGGTCAACCGACCCGCCGGGGAACACCCAGGCGCCGCCCATGAACCGCGACTCGGGATTGCGCTTGACCAGCAGCACCTCGAGCGTGTCCGACCCGCCGCGCAGCACGATCACCGTGGCGGCCGGGCGGGGGACAGTCTCCGCTCCGGGGTTGAGCTCTTCTCCAGGCGCTGGTCGCTGGCTCTCCATCCCAGCGTGACCCTAGCGTCTGGCAAGTGCCGTTGCGACGAGGATGATCCGCGCAAACGTCCCGACCAACACGCTCCAGATCGGCCACGGGACGTTCGCTCCCCCCACCGGAGCAAACGTCCCGCCCGGGATCCGCAGCCCGTTCGTCGGGACGTTTGCCAGACAGATCGCCAACAACCACACCCCCCCAGAGCCCCCAGCGCCGCTCCAGCCGCTCCCTCAATGGGCAGTTTTTCCACCCCAGCCGCACAGCAGCCCCGCCCCCGCTACCCTCCGCGCCGTGAAGTACATGTGCGAATCATGCGGGTTCATCTATGACCCGGAGACGGGCGATCCCGACGGGGGGATCCCTCCGGGCACCGCGTTTGAGGACATTCCGGAGACGTGGTTCTGTCCGGTGTGCGGCGCGCGCAAGCGAGACTTCACGCCTTACGACGACTAGCTCGCCCTCCGCGATACGCGAGCTCACCCTCCGGGTACACCGTCCGGGTAAAACATCCGCTGAGTGCGCCTCAACCGGGCTTGCGGACCTCATCAAACCTGACGAAACCCCAAGAGTCGGCGTGACCAGGGACGCGCGCCTGAGGAAGGAAACCTCTAGCGCACCCAGCCCAAGGAGGGCACCCTATGAAACGCCTCATCGTCGCGGCCGCCGCCGTGATGCTCGCGCTGCCCGCTAGCGCGATTGCCGCCACCCCCAGCGGCACCGTCCTTTCCGTGGACGCGGGTCATCACTCGATGCAGGTGATTGATGGCCACCACCTCGCCCACGCCTACCGCTGGCGGGGCCGGCTCCCCAAGCTGCACCCCGGCAGCAAGATCAGCTTCTCCCGGTCGGGGCAGACGATCAGCCACGTCCGCGCTTCGGCCGGCTCGTCGGTCTCGTTCTACGGTCGCGTCATGCGCTCCAGCGCGAGCGGACTCGTCCTGCGCCTCAACGACGGCGCGGCGGTCACCTTCACCTCCAAGCAGGTGGCGCGCAAGCATCTCAGCGCTCGCTGGCACACCGTGCGCAGGTCGCGCACCGGCGGCGTCCGGGTCACGACCGGCGGTGTGACGCTCAACGTCCAGGGCCTCGAGCCCGGCGTCACCGTGCTGGTCACCGAGACGATCGTCAACGGCCACAAGACGATCACGGTCACGCTTCCGACCGCCTCTGCGCCGGTCGCCGGCGGTGAGCAGCACGCCGCGGGCGTGATCGAGGAGGTCGACGACGACGCGTTCGTCCTGCAGGCCCCCGACGGCTCGCAGCTGCGCCTGCACCTGGACTCGACCACGCTCGCAAACCTCGACCTCCAGGTCTGCGACGGCGCGACCGCCAGCTACCACCAGGACGCCGGCATCCTGATCGCCGACAACGTCAGCGACGGCGGCCCTTCGGCGGTCGGCGACTGCGCCGACGGCCAGGACGCGGTCGGGACGATCACGCAGGTTGCGGCGACCGGGCTGACGATCAGCGTCGCCGGCGGCCGCTCGCTGACGTTCACGGTCGACCCGGCCGACGACCTAACCGACGGGTTCGCGGTCGGTGACCTCGTCGACGTCACCTACGACGCCGCCAATGGCGCGCTTGCCGCCAGCGACGTCGAGTACGTCGAGACGGACTCCGGCGGACCGGTCACGGCCGTGTCCGACGGCAGCATCACCTTCACCGACAGCGACACCGGTCAGTCGCTGACGATCGTTGCCGATCCTTCCGAGGAGATGTTCGACGGTGTGTCGGTGGGCGACGGTGTCGTCATCACCTACCACCAATCGGCTGGACAGCTGATCGCGGACGTCGTCGATGACGAGACGGCCGGCAACTAGGGGTTGTTGCCAGTCGTCTCGTCAGGGCAGGCGGCCGCTCCAGCGCAGCGAACCCGCTCCGGCGGCGAGCAGCAGCGCCAGGGCCGCCGCGGCGAACGCGATCGTGATGTCGGTCTGCTGGGTCTTGCTGCCGAGCTGGGTGCCGAGGCCCTTGTAGATCGAGTTCAAACCGTTTGCGTCTTGTGCAGTGAACGAGCGACCGTGAGAGGTGTGCGCGATCTGCTGCATGAGTTGGGGGTCCGGCGGGACCGCCACAGGTGGCCCAAAGGGGTCGGGGTTGGGAAGCGAGCCCGACGCCGTCCCCAGGGCCACCGTATATATCGCGACCTTCGACTGGGCGGCGCGCGCGGCGACCGAGATCGGGTCCTGGCCGGCATTCGCGGCGCCGTCTGAAAGCAGCACGATCGCCGAGCGGCCCGTGGTCTTGGGCTGGTGTAGGAGGTTGAGCGCCACCGACAGCGCGTCGCCGGTCGCGGTCGCGCCAGACGCGGTCTGCGTGGCGATCGCGCGCCGCGCGGCGAGGTGGTCCGATGTCGGGGCGACGATCGCGTCGGGTGCGCTTGAGAACGTGACGACGCCGACGCGTGCGGTCGACGGAAGCTGGTTGATGAACGTGTTGGCGGCGCGCTCGGCGGCATCGAGGCGCGACGGCGAGACGTCGGTCGCGTCCATCGAGCCAGAGCGGTCGAGCACGAGCATCACCGACGCCTCGCGGATCGGCACGCGCGTGGTCACGTGCGGGCGCGCAAGCGCGAACGCCAGCGCTGCGACCGCGGCGAGCGCGGCGACGGCCGGGATGTGTCGCCGCCAGTCGAGGGTGGTGCCGATCGCCGCGACGACCGTCGGCACGGCCGTGAACCGCAGCGCGAAGCGCTTCGCGCGTCGGCGCGCGAGCCGCTGCGCTCCGAGCGCGAACGGCACGAGCAGCAGTGCGAACAGCCACAGCGGCGAGTAGAAGCTCATCTGCGCGCCCGGCCCTTCTGTCGTGTCGACAGGTCCGATGCGAGCCCGAGCATCCAGTCGCTCTCGGTGTCGAGCGACACGTGCGTGACGTGCATCCGCGCAAGCTCCGCGGCGAGCTCCTCGCGCCGGCGGCGCTCGAGCTCCTCAAAGCGCTCACGGATCCGCCCCGAGGACGTGTCGACCTCGACGCGCCGGCCACTCTCGGGGTCGATCAGCGCGATCCGGCCGACGGCCGGGAGCGTCGCCTCGCGCGGGTCGTGCACCTCGACCGCGACCAGGCAATGGCGCGCCGCCAATCCGGTCAGCGGCCGCCTCCATTCATGCTGGTCGCGAAAGTCGGAGATCACCGCGACGAGACCCGGCCGTTTGGTGAGCCCGACCAGCCGCTCAAGCGCGTCCGCCATCGCGCCCGGCTCAGCCTGACCGTCGCGACCGACGCCCGCGGCGAGCAGGTTCTGCACGGCGATGATCCCGGGCCTGGAGCCACGCGGCTCGAGCACGATCGGCGCGCCGGCGCCAAACGCGACGACGCCAACGCTGCCCGCGCGCTTGATCGCAAGCCGCGCGAGCACCATTGCGACGCCCTCAGCGACGTCGGCCTTGAGCCGCTTGGCGGTGCCGAACGCCATCGACGGCGAGAGGTCGAGCACGATCCAGGTCGTGATCGCGCGCTCGGGCACGTGCAGGCGCACGTGCGGCTGGCCGGTCCGCGCGGTGGCGGCGGCGTCGATGTGGCGCACGTCGTCGCCGGGCTCATACGGCCGCAGCCGCGCCAGCTCGGTGCCGCGCCCGACCCCGGCCGCGCGCCAGTCGCCCGGCATGCCGCGCGCGACCAGGCGCACGACCATCAGGTCGATTGCGTCGAGCAGTCCCTCGACGATCGTGCCCGGGCCTTGGCGCCCAGCAGGGGGCTCGAGCGCAAAGCGCGGCTTGGACGCCGTCGCGCTCATGCCACCCGCGATACCCGGGTGAGGTGATCCTGACGGGGCTCGGGCACCGCGATCAGCACCTGCTCGATCACCTCGTCGGCCGTCAGCCCGTCGCTCAGCGCGTGGTAGGAGAGCACGAGCCGGTGGCGCAGGATGTCATTGGCGAGGTCACGGACGTCGGAGGGAGTGACGTGGCCGCGGCCGCGCAGCAGGGCGAGCACGCGTGCCGCCTGCGCGAGCCCGATCGGCCCGCGCGGGCTGGCGCCGTAATCGATCTGGCCGGCGAGCTCGTGCAGCCCGTACTTGGCCGGGTCGCGGGTGGCGTCGGCGAGCGCGACGGCGTAGCCGATCACGTCGCGGTCGACGAGCACCGAGCGCGCCGCCTCGGCGTAGCGCTCGAGGTCGACAAGCGAGACACGTTCGGTGACCTCGGCCTGATCGCCGAGGCTGCGGCCGACGACCGCCGACTCCTCGCCGACGGACGGGTAGTCGACGACGATCTTCATCAGGAAGCGGTCGACCTGCGCCTCGGGCAGCGGGTAGGTGCCCTCGGACTCGATCGGGTTCTGGGTCGCCATCGCGAGGAACGGGCGCGGTACGGGAAAGGTTGCGCCGCCGATCGTGACCTGGTGCTCCTGCATGACCTCAAGCAGCGCCGACTGGACCTTCGCGGGCGCGCGGTTGACCTCGTCGGCGAGCAGGAAGTTGGTGAACACGGGGCCGAGCTCGGTATCGAAACGGCCGCTGTCGGGCCGGTACACGCGCGTGCCGACGAGGTCGGCCGGGACCAGGTCCGGGGTGAACTGGATTCGCTTGAAGCTGCCGCCGAGGACCTGCGCGAGCGTCTTGACGGTCAGGGTCTTGGCGAGGCCGGGGACGCCTTCGAGTAGCACGTGCCCGCCGGCCAGGAGGCTGACGAGCACTCGCTCGAGCATCGCGTCCTGTCCGACGATCACGCGCTTGACCTCGTGAAGCGCGTCCTGCAGCGCCGCGCGAGCCTCCTCGCGCAGCTCCGCCGGATCCTCGCGTCCGGGCATGGGGTGAGTGTCGGTCATGTGGTTCCTTGGGTGGTGGGGGAGAGCATCAGATCAGGCGTCCGAACCAGCGCAGCGACATCGCGCTGCCGAGCAGCACCAGCACCAGCGCACCGCCGGCGAACTCGTCGTCGATCTTCTGCTTGACATTGCGGTGGGCAAGCTTTGATCCGAGCTGCGCGTACAGCGTGCTCAGGTGACTGGCGTCCTGCACGGCGAATCCCTGACCGCCCGAGGCGCGCGCGATCTGCGCGAGGCCGGTCGGGTCGGGTGGGACGCGGCGCACGGCCGTGCGGCCCTTGCCGACGGGCACCTTGATCGTGCCGTTCGGGGTGCCGAGCGCGACCGTGTCGATCCGGATGTGCTGGGCGGCTGCTTGCCGCGCTGCGGTGATCGGGTTGGCGCCGTTGGTCGATGTCCCGTCGGACAGCACGACCATCGCGGCGGGCGGCCGCGCCGCCTTCGGCGTGCGCGTGAGCTGCTTGAGCCCGGCTCCGATCGCGTCGCCGATCGCCGTGCGCCCGTCGGCGTGCCAGCCGGTCAGCGCCTTCAGCACCGCTTCGTGATCGGTCGTCGGCGGGGTCAGCACGGTCGGTGTCTGGTTGAACACGATCACGCCGACCGCGACGCCCTCGGGCACGGTCGACAGAAACTTCCTGGCGGCCTGCTCGGCCGCAAGCAGCCGCGACGGCTTGACGTCGGTCGCCGCCATCGAGCTCGAGTTGTCGGCGAGCAGCATGATCGAGGCGTTCTTGATCGGCACCGCGCGGGTCGCCTGGGGTCCCGCGAGCGCGGCGATCAGGACCGCCAGCGCGGTCGCGAACGCGATCATCGGCAAGTGGCGGCGCCACCGCGGAAGGTCGGGCGCGACCGACGGCGCGAGCGCCGGCAGTACGAACGCGGCACGATCGCGGGAGCGCCCGCGCTGGCGGCGCAGGTACCAGACGACCAGCACCGGGATCGCGACGAGTCCGGCCAATGCGACTGGGGTGGCGAAGCTCATGGTCCTCCGTGGGAGCTGCCGAGCGTCGCGTACAGCACCAGCGATTGGCCATAGCGGTCGATCAGCAGCTGCACCTGCTGCCCGGGGGCCTTGGAGTCGACTGCCGCGTTCAGCGCGGCGGGACTCTGGATCGGCTGGCCGTCGACCTGAGTGATCACATCGCCTGGCACGACCCCGGCGCGCTGTGCCGGGCCGCCGGCGTCGACGACCAGCACGGTCGGGCCGCCGGCGCCCATCTGCGACACCGTCTGCGCGCCGAGCCATGCGTGACCCGAGGTCGCGCCGGCCCCTGACGTCGGCGAATGGTTGCCCGAGCCGCCGGCCAGCGCGGCCGCGCCGAGCGCGACAGCGGCGCCGGCGAGGGTTGCGAGCAACGTCAGCCCGACCTGGCGCGCGCTGATCGTGCGCAGGCGCGCGCCGATCGCGGCCAGCGAGCGGCCCGTGCCGGCCACGAGCGAGCGCCACGCGGCGAGCAGCGCGGCCCAGGCGCGCACGACCAGCGGCGTGCGCGGTTCGCGTTCGGGTTCAGTCGGGGCCTCGTCAACGGGCGGCTCGCCGGCGAGCAGCGCGTCGCGTCGGCGCGCCATCTCGTCAGCTGAATACTCCGATTCGCGCGCCCATTCGCCCGACCACAGATGCTTCGGGGACGTCATTCGTTACGTGAAGGTACCGGTCATACGTGAAAATTCCGTCAGAGTTTTTCGAGCTCGGAGTCGAGTAGCTCGAGCGCCTCTGGCATGTCCGCGCGCCCGAATCCGACCCGCACGTGCCGCGGCTCGTCATAGACCGATCCCGGCAACAGCAGCACGCCGCCGGCCGCGAGCCCTGCGCACAGCCGGTCCACGTCGCCGATGCCGTTGACCCTGGGAAAGCCGATCGGTCCGGCGGTCGGCCTGACCCAGTGCAACAGGTCTGAGCGCCGCGCGAAGAAATCGTCAAGCAACTGCAGGTTCCTCCGCACGATTCCGAGGTTGCGCTCCACGAGCACCTCGCGGTGGCGTAGCGCCAGCGCCACGAGCAGCTCGCTGGGCGCGCTCGCGCAAATCGTCGTGTAGTCCTTTAGCCCGACGATCGCCTCGCGCAGCCGCGCATCGCGGGTTACGAGCCAGCCGATCCGCAGCCCCGGCAGGCCGTAGGTCTTGGAGATGCTGCCGAGCGACACGGCGCGCTCGTAGAGATCGCACGCGCCCGGCAGCCGGTCGGCGGGGTCGTGCTCGAGCTCGCGGTAGACCTCGTCTGAGAACAGCACCAGGTCGTGCTCGGCGGCCAGCTCGACGACGCGCTCGAGCGTCGCCTGTGACATCAGCGTCCCGGTCGGGTTGTGGGGCTGGTTGATGTAGATCGCGCGCGTGCGCGGCGTGATCAGGCGCTCGAGCGCGTCGAGGTCGTGCACCCATCCATCCTCGTAGCGCCGCTGCCAGGCACTCACCTCGGCGCCGGTGCTGCGCGCGAGCGCAAGCGCCGACTCGTAGCACGGCGTCTCGACGATCGCGTGATCACCGGGACCCAGCAGCGCGTGATAGACGAGCAGGATCCCTTCTTCGGCGCACGAGGCGACGATCACGTCGTCGAAATCGCACGCCGAACAGAGCTCCGCGATCGCCTTGCGCAGCTCGGGCGCCCCGAGCGACTCGGTGTAGCCGCACCACTGCTCGAGCAGCCGCTCATGTGCGCCGGGCTCGAGCTCGAGCAGCTCGCCGATCGTGCGCGACTGGCAGTCGCTGCTCGACAGCATGTAACGAGTCGTGAACTCGTAGCGCGCGTAGTAGCGCTCGATCCGAAACGGGGTCAGCTCCACGGCCGACCCCAGAGCCTACGTGCTCCCCGCCGTAAATACCGTCGTATTCGAGTCGCCTCGGACGGCGCCTGGCTTCGTCCTCGGATCTCGCTGTAGCTCCGCTACAGCTTCGCTCCTGCGTCCTCGCCAGTCATCCGCCCGAGACGCCTCTCGGTACGCCCCGGCGAGAAGCACTAAGCCGCGCGCGCCTCGAAGTCGAACACGCCCGACGACGGAGCCGCCAGCGGCTCGGGCTCGTCTAGCGCGACCGCCTGACGGACCTCCTCGAGCTCGGCGACGGCCGGCTGCGGCTCAAACCCAGCCGCGCGTGCAACCTGTCCCAGGATCCGGGCGGCGGCCGCGAGCTCCTCGGGCCGGTGTGAGGCTGTCACAGCCAGCCGCACGCGCGAGGCACCGGGCGCGACAGTCGGCGGACGGACCGACTGGACGTAGATCCCGCGCTCGAGCGCCGACTCGCAGATCCGCAGCGCGCGCCGCGGCTCGCCGACGGTCAGCGACTGGATCTGGGTGGGGGAGGCGCTCACGTCAAAGCCCTCGAGATCGAGCGCGCCGCGCAGCGCGGCGGCGTTGGCGCGCAGGCGATCGACCAGCCGCGGCCGGTCCTCGAGCAGATCGAGCGCCGCGAGTGCACCGCCGACCGCGGGCGGTGGCGGCGCCGCCGAGAACTGCAGTGTCCGCGCGGCGTTGACGAGGTAGCGCGCCATCGTGCGGTCGCAGGCGACGAACGCGCCGTGTGAGCCGAGCGCGTGACCGAGTGTGCCGACGATCGCGTCGACCTGATCCTCGAGGCCGACGTCGGCGAGCGCACCACGTCCGCCGGGGCCAAGCGCGCCGATCCCGTGTGACTCGTCGACAACAAGTCGCAGGCCGTGAAGCTCGGCCAGCTCGACGATCTCGGGCAGGGGCGCGACGTCGCCGTCGATCGAGAACACACTTTCGGTGACGATCAGCGCTCCACGCCCCTCGGCTTGGTCGATGCCCCAGGCGAGATGGTCGACGTCGCCGTGGTCGTAGACGAACAGCTCCGCGCGCGAAAGGCGGCAGCCGTCGACGATCGACGCGTGGCTGAGCTCATCGCAGAACACCGTGTCGCCGGGTCGGGCGAGCGCCGCGACGACGCCGCTGTTGGCGAGGTAGCCGGACCCGAACAGCAACGCCGTCTCGCGCCGCTCGAACTCGGCAAGCCGCTCCTCGAGACGGCGGTGGATCGTCATCGTCCCGGATTCGAGCCTCGATCCGCCGGCGCTCACGCCCCAGCGCGTGGCGGCCTCGGCGGCGGCCTCGCGGACGCGCGGATGGTCGGCCAGACCGAGGTAGTTGTCCGAGCACAGCAGCAGCACCGGCTTGCCGTCGAGCACCACGTGCGGACCCTGCGGGCCGCTGACAAGACGCGTGCGACGGTGAAGGCCAAGCGCCTTGAGCTCGTCGAGCCGGGCCTCGATTTCGATCATGCCGGGGCGGCAGCGTAAGCGCCGCCCCGGACGGACGGTTACTTTCCGCTCCACCTCGGCGGGCGCTTCTCGGCGAACGCGCGCACGCCCTCGCGGAAGTCCTCGGACGAGAAGCAGGCGCGCCGCAGTTCGATCAGCTCGCGCTCGGTTTCGGGGTCGAGCGTCGCCTGCGCATCGAGCACGGCCCGGATCACGCGTTTGTTGCCGGCTTGCGCGAGCGGCGCGTTGGACGCGATCTCGGCGGCGAGCTCGAGCGCCTGCTCTGCGAGGCGGCCATCCTCGGCGACGACGTTGACCAGCCCCCATGCTCGCGCCGTCCGCGCGTCGATCCGGCGACCGGTGAGAAACAGCTCGCGGGTGCGCGGGGCCCCGATCGTGTCGATGAACTTGCGGATCCCGGTGTGCGAGTAGACCAGCCCGAGCTTCGCCGGCGGCATCCCCAGCGCAATCGTTCCGGCGGCGATCCGCAGGTCGCAGGCCAGCGCGAGCTCGAGCCCGCCGCCGATCGTGTGGCCGTTGAGCACGGCGAGCGTCGGATAGCGGTAGTCCTCGATCGCCTCCAGCGCAGCCTGAAACGGATGCGCAACCAGGCGTTCGGCCTCATCGGCGAACACCGAGGTCGACAGCGCGCCGATGTCGTAGCCGGCTGAGAACGTCGTGTGCTCGCCGGTGATGATCACGCAGCGCGCATCGAGCGTGCGCATCGTGCTCGCGAAGCTGTCGAGGATCGGGTGGTCGAGCGCCCCGCGCTTGGCCGGGTTTGAGATCGTCAGCCGAGCGACGCCGGGCGCCGGCTCGTCGACGAGCAGGCGGCCCACGGGACCAGCAGAGCCGCTACCCGAGGACAACGAGCGTGTCGCCCTCAGAGACCGACTGACCCTCCTCGCAGAGGATCTCCTTGACCACGCCCGGATCCTCGGCCTCGACCGGCATCTCCATCTTCATCGACTCGAGGATCACGACCGTGTCCCCTTCCTCGATGTTGTCGCCGACCGCAACCTCGATCTTCCACACGGTCCCGGTGATGTGGGCTTCGACGTCGGGCAACTATGCGCTCCTTTTGTGCTCGGGAATGGCGGCAGGATACGCGCCGGGCGCGGCTCAGTACCCGGGCGGGAGCGGACCGGTCGGGCAGGCGAGCGAGGTGTGCGCTGGTGCCGGCTTCGGACGCGAGGCTCCGAACTTGTAGCTAAGCCGGCCGAACGCCTTGTGCTTGCGGCCGGGGCAGGCCTTGGGCCGCGTCAGCGTGATCCTGACCGGAAACGACCGCTGATGACCGGCCGCGCAGTCGGGCTTGCACGAATCGACCTGGTAGACGCCCGATGCCTGGGCCTGCGTGCGCGACCAGGAGGTCCACCTGAGCTTGGACACGCTGACCGTCCCGTCGCCGCAAGCGACGGTGATCTGCTTGGGCTTGAACTTCTCCTGAAGGCAGTTGATCGCGTAGACCGTCTTCGGTCCCGGCGCCGCGAGCGCGACCGCCGGCACCGCGATCACGCCGATCAGCACGCAGATCCTCAGCAACCTTCCCATGCTTCGCATTCAACCATTCCTCTCGGCAGTTTCACCAGTTTCCGGGATCCGTCCGACCCGACCGCTTGACTGGCGGCGACCGGGCCTCTTTGATCGAGGACGGAGGATGGATGGAGAGCCGCAGCATCTTCGTCAGCTCGTTGTCACGGCGCCAGCTCGCACGCCGCCGGCCGTCCCGGCACCCCATGAGGGCCGACCGGTTGATGTGGATCGTCCTGGTGTCAATGGCGATCGTCGCGATCGCCACCGCGCGCGGACTGATCTAACCAGCCGCTATCCGAACGTTGACGGGTCCGGGCCGATCCGGCCATCCGGTGAGTCGAGCCCGGTGATCGCCTGCATGTCGTCGTCTGACAGCTCGAAGTCGAACACCTGGAAGTTCTCCTCGATTCGCTCCGGCGTGACCGACTTCGGGATCACGACGTTGCCGAGCTGTACGTGCCACCGCAGGATCACCTGCGCAGCTGTGCGCTCGTAGCGCTCTGCGATCGCGGCGATCGACGAATCGTCGATCAGCGAGCCCTGCCCGAGCGGGCTCCACGCCTCGGTCAGGATCCCGTGGCCGCGGTGGGCGCGGCGCAACTCGGCCTGCTGGAAGCGCGGGTGCAGCTCGACCTGGTTGACCGCCGGAGCGAGGCCGGTCGCGTCGACGATCTCCTCGATGTCCTGCGCTCGGAAGTTCGAGACGCCGATCGAGCGGGCGCGACCATCCTGCTTGAGCTCGGTGAACGCCTTCCAGGTGTCGACGAACTTGCCCTCAGACGGCCGCGGCCAGTGGATCAGGTACAGGTCGACGTAGTCCATCCCGAGCTGCTCGAGGCTGTGCTCGAACGCTCGCAGTGCGCGGTCGTGGCCGTGGTTGTCGTTGGCCAGCTTCGTGGTGATGAACAGCTGCTGGCGATCCAGCCCGCTGCGGGCGACCGCCTCGCCGACGCCCGCTTCGTTTCGGTACGCCGCGGCGGTGTCGATCGATCGGTAGCCGGTCCGCAACGCGTGGGTCACAACCTCGGCCGTCTCGTCCGCCGGCACCTGGAAGACGCCGAAGCCGAGCTGGGGGATGTGGTTGTTGTCGTTGAGGTCCAGAGAGGGGACCGATGTCGTATTCGCTGATGTAGTCATACAGATTGTCTTCCCATCGTTCACGGCAGGAAACAATCCGGAGGCGTAGGCTGACATCGTGGCACTGGACGACGGGGCGCTTGATATCGATCTGCTCGCGGCGTCGCTGCGGGCCGACTCGAGCGACGTCAACGCGTTCGTCGAGAGCCTCGCGGTCAAGCTCGAGGAGGCCGTGCCGCAACAGGCGCACATCGAGCGCCGGCGCAACGGGCTGATGGGTCCCAAGCAGGTGCGCCGGATCGCGATCGACGCCGGCAACCAGCGCCTCGAGCTGATCCGAGGCCAGGCGGGCTCGATCGAGACCCGCTGCGCGAAGCTGTCGGGCGGGATCGTGCTCAAGAACGAGCAGCTCGACTCCGACGCCTGGATCGCCGCACTCGGTCAGGTCCTGGCCGCCGAGGCCGCACGCAACGAACGAACGCGGCAGGCGCTCGAGCGCCTGCTCACCGAATAGAACACTAGGAGGGCACGATGGGTTTCCTGAAGCGCGACGACGGCGACTCCCAACAGGAGCAGCCCGAGGAGCAGGCCGTTGCCGTCGACACCGGCCCTCCCGAGGAGGCGCCGCACGCGGCCGCCTACGAGGCCGGCTCGCTCGCCGGCATCCCCGAATCCGGCCGCGAGCGGATCGAGCGGATGAAGAAGGACGTCGAGCGCGGTTTCTTCACCAGCGACCTCTCGATCAACGAGTTTCTGCTCGTCAAGCAGGCTGGCTTTGACCCGCTGGGCCTGGTGCTCGGCAGCTCGATCTACCACATCGGATTCCAGCAGGCCAACTGGAACCGCAACCAGGAGATGGGCGTGCTCACTCAGGCGATGTACCACGCGCGCGAGCTCGCGATGACGCGCATGGAGGAGGAGGCCGATCAGCTCGGCGCCGACGGCGTCGTCGGCGTGCGCCTCGACATCGGGCGCTACGAGTGGGGCGCCGACCTCGCGGAGTTCATCGCCATCGGGACCGCCGTCAAGCACCGCGAAGGTGTGCTTCACCGCGCTCCGAATGGCCGCCCGTTCACGTCGGACCTCTCCGGACAGGACTTCTCCGCACTGCTGCGCGCCGGCTACCGGCCGGTCGGGCTGGTGATGGGCAACTGCGTCTACCACGTCGCGCATCAGGGCATGCGCGCAGCGTGGAAGCAGATCGGCCGCAACCAGGAGATGCCGACCTACACGCAGGCGCTGTACGAGGCCCGCGAGCTCGCGATGGAGCGGATGCAGGCGGAGGCCAACGAGGTGGCGGCCGCCGGGATCGTCGGCACGCGGATCGTCGAGCGCAGCCACGGCTGGGGCTCGCACGTGATCGAGTTCTTCGCGATTGGGACGGGCGTGATCCCGATCAACGACGATCACGTGATCGAGCAGCCGACGATGGTGCTGCCGCTCACCGGCTAGGTGCTCCCCACCGTGAAGCACTGACCGCGTCACCGCCACGACGCACCGGGGTATTCCCAACCGACACCGCGATGAGCACCGACGTCCAGATCAAGCCGCAGGTCTACAAGGACCCGCGGCCGGCGGAGTACTTCAACCAGTTCCACGAGCGCACGCGCTCCGGTCCCCCGGAGTGGATCTATGAGGTCGTCAGGGGGGCCACTCAGCTGGTCGCGCTGACCGCCTACCGGGCGCGCGGGATCGATAGCCAGAAGGTGCCCAACGGACCGGTGATCCTCGCACCCAACCACGCGTCGTTCATGGACCACTTCTTCACCGGAGCGTTCATTCGCAGGCGGATCCAGTTCATGGCCAAGTCGCAGCTGTTCAAGCCGGGGATCCTGACCTGGATCTTCAGCCACGGCGGCGTGTTCCCGGTGCGCCGCGGGTTAGCCGACGAGGAGACGTTCATCACCTCGTTCAAGATCCTCGAGCGCGGCGGCGCGATCGTCATGTACTGCGAGGGCGGCCGATCGCGGACCGGCAAGATCGGCGACGAGGCGCGGCCCGGAATCGGCCGGCTCGCAATCGAGACCGGCGTCCCTGTCGTCCCGGTCGCGATCCTCGGCTCAGCCCAGACCCGCAACTGGAAGCGGCTGAGCTTCCCGCGGGTGACCGTCCGTTACGGCGACGCCTTCAGGTTCCCGCTCGTCGAGCAGACGACGCGCGAGCAGCAGCAGCTGGCGGCCGACTACGTGCTCGAGCGGATCAAGGAGCTCCACTCCGGGCTCGAGGCCGCCAAGCAGCGTGCCTAGGCCGTCGCGATCGTCGCGGCGTTGTCGAGCCCTAGCTCCTGCACGGCGGTCTCGCGCATCTTGAACTTCTGGACCTTGCCGGTGACGGTCATCGGGAACGAGTCGACGAACTTGACGTAGCGCGGGATCTTGTAGTGAGCGATCTGCCCGCGGCAGAACTCACGGATCTCCTCCTCGTCGCACTCGGCGCCGGCCCGCAGCACGATCCACGCCATCAGCTCCTCGCCGTAGCGCTCGTCGGGCACGCCGATCACCTGCACGTCGGCGACCTGCTGATGGGTGTAGAGGAACTCCTCGATCTCGCGCGGGTAAACGTTCTCGCCGCCGCGGATCACCATGTCCTTGATCCGCCCGACGACGCGCACGTAGCCCTGGTCGTCCATCGTCGCCAGATCACCGGTGTGCATCCAGCGCTGCTGGTCGATCGCCTCGGCTGTGCGCTCAGGCTCGTTCCAGTAGCCGCGCATCACCGCGTAGCCCCGCGCCAGGAACTCGCCCGGCTCGCCCCGCGCGACAGTGCGCCCTGATTTATCCCCACCCACCCCGACGATCTTGATCTCGGTGTGCGGCATCACCTGCCCGACCGTGCCGCAGCGGTTCTCTAGCGTGTCGTCGCGGCGCACCTGCGTGGTCACCGGCGAGGTCTCGGTCATCCCGAACGCGATCCCGAGCTCGTTGATCCCCATCTCCGAGGACACGCGCTTCATCACCTCGATCGGGCACGGCGAGCCCGCCATGATCCCGGTGCGCAGCGAACTCAGGTCGTAGTCGGCGAACCGCTCGTGGCCGAGCTGGGCGATGAACATCGTCGGCACGCCGTACAGCGAAGTGCAGCGCTCGCGGTCGCACGCCCGCATCGTCGCCTCGGGCTCGAACGACTCGGCGGGATAGACGATGCACGACCCGTGCGAGGTCGACCCGAGGTTGCCCATCACCATCCCGAAGCAGTGATACAGCGGCACCGGCACGCAGACCCGGTCGTGCTCGGTGTAGCCGAGCAGCGAGCCGACGAAGTAGCCGTTGTTGAGGATGTTGTGGTGGGTGAGCGTCGCGCCCTTCGGAAAGCCGGTCGTGCCGCTCGTGTACTGGATGTTGATCGGCTCGTCGAAGTCGAGCTCGTCCATCGCGGCCCGGACTCCGTCGCGCTGGGACGGGTCGCCGGCGGCGAGCTGCTCCCACTCGTCGGTCTCGAAGAACACGGCGCGCTCGAGCACCGGCAACCGCGGCCTGACCTGCGCGACCATCTCGACGAAGTCAGACCCGTGGGTCTGCGAGCAAGCGACGATCCAGCGGCAGCCCGATTGCCCGAGCGCGTACTCGAGCTCGGACACGCGATAGGAGGGGTTGATGTTGACGAGGATCACGCCGAGCTTGGCGGTCGCGTACTGGACCAATGCCCATTCGGCGCGGTTCGTGCTCCAGACACCGACCCGGTCGCCCTTCGTCAGGCCGCCGGCCAGCATCCCGCTCGCGAGCCGGTCGACGGCGTCGTTGAACTCCGCGTAGCTGTAGCTCAGCCCCTGGTGGCAGGAGACGAGCGCGCCGCCGTCAGGCACGCGCGCGGCCGTGCGCTCGAGGTTGTGCCCGATCGTCTCGCCGATCAGCGGCTCCGCAAACACACCGTGCTCGTAGGACAGCCTCGTCATCTTCCCTCGCCACGCAGCCTATAGCGTGTGCAGCTCCGATGACCGTGCTACGACCCGATCTGCTCACCGGCCGTGGCATCGCGCTGGTCGGCGTCGCGCAACCGATCAAGGACGCGCTCGCTGAGCTCGGCGCGCGCACCGAGGGCGACATCGACGCGGTCGTCTACGACGCGCGCGAGGCATTCGGCGACGGTGGGGGCGAGGGGCTCGCGTCGGCCTCGGCGCAGGCATGGACGACGATCCGCGAGCTCGCCGCGGAGACGATGATCCCCACGCAGCGCCCCGGCAAGGTGGTGCTGATCGCGCCGCGTCCCGACGCCGGGTCGTTCGCGCAGGCGTCGCGGGCGGCGCTCGAGAATCTCGCGCGCACGCTGTCGGTCGAGTGGGCGCGCTACGGGATCACGGCGACCGCGATCACCCCGGGCGCGGCGACCACCGACGAGCAGCTCGGCGAGCTCGTGTGCTTCCTGGTGTCGCCCGCGGGCGACTACTTCAGCGGCTGCCGGTTCTCGCTGGGCGTCAGCGAACCCTGAGGCACCCGGCTCGCGAGCCACTGGCAGAGATCCCCTAGTACCTGCTCGCGTTCGGGCTCATTGAGGATTTCGTGGTAGAGGCCGGCGTAGTCCACAAGTGTCCGGTCCGTCGATCCGATGCGCTGCGACAGCATCACGCTCCCGCGCGGCGGGCACAGGCCGTCGTCGGTGCCGTACATGATCAGCACGGGCACAGTGATCGCGCCGACGGCATTGGGGAACGAGTCGATCGCCCCGGCCAGCTCGACCACGGTGCGGGCCGGCAGCTTGCCGTGATAGACGAGCGGATCGCGGCGGTAGTCCTCGACGACGGCCGCGTCGCGGCTGACCAGCGACGCGTCGATCCCGATCAGCGGCGTGCGCGGCGCGAGCACCGACAGCGCCCGCGCGGTCAGGCGCAACGGCGCCGGCGCGGGGTCGAGCGCCGCAAGCGGCCCCGACAGCACCAAACCCGCCAGCCGCTGCTGGTGAGCGAGCGCGTAGGACAGCGCGATCGTCGCACCCATGCTGTGGCCGAGCAGGAACACCGGCGCGCCGGGCTGCTCGACGCTCGCCTGCACGACCAGCTTGTCGAGGTCGGCGACGGCGTTGTCGAGGCGGTCGATCAGCGCCCGCGGCCCCTGCGAGCGGCCGTGTCCGCGGTGCTCGATCGCGTAGACCGCGTAGCCCTCACTGGTGAGTCGCTGCGCGACGTGCACGTAGCGCCCGCTGTGCTCGCCGGCGCCGTGAGCGATCACGACGACGGCGCTCACGTCGCCGTCGGGCAACCACGCCTGCCAGAAGATCTCGATGCCGCCGGCGCCGGCGAACGATGACTCGCGCTGCTCGGTCACTCTTCGGCCCAGGGGACGATCACCGCGTCCTCGAGCGGCGAATCGCGTGCGACCACGTATTCGGCCGGCTCGCTCTCTGAGGTGTTCTCGAGCACGTGCGTCTCCCTGGGAGGGACGTAGACGAGGTCACCCGGTTCGAGCACGACCTCCTGCTCGAGCCGGTCTCCCCACTTGACCCGCAGCGCTCCCGAAAGCATGTATACGGCGCTCTCGCAGTTCTCGTGGTAATGCGGGCGCGACTGTGCGCCGGCGGGCACGCGGAACAGCGCCATGTAGATGTTCTGCGCGCCGGCGGTCGCCTGCGAGATCTCGGCGCCGCCGACGACGCCGCGCGGCACTTCTCGATCGGGTCCGGGCTTGACGACCTTCACGGCGGCCAGTCTACCTCCGGCCGCGCGTGCTTTCTGAGCCCGGAGCGACCTCGATCTGCAGCGGCTGCTGCGGCGCCGCCTCGTGGTCGACCTGGAGCGTCGTGTGGCGCAGCTCGAAGCGGTCCTCGAGCAGCCGCTGAAGGTCGCGCCTGAGCGCGTGGCAGTCGCTGCCCGAGCGGACGACGACATGCGCCGACAGCGCCGGGAAGCCGGATGTGACCTCCCAGACGTGCAGGTCGTGGACCTCGATCACGTCCGGCTGTGAGGCGAGCACGTGGCCGATCTCGCCAGGGTCGAGCCCGGCCGGCGCGGCCTCGAGGAACACGCGGCCCGACGCCTTCAGCAGCCCGTAGGCGGCGTGCCACATCAACGCCGCAATCAGCAGCGACGCGATCGCGTCGGCGCGCACGAATCCCGTCGCGAGGATCACGATCGCCGCGATCGCGGTCGCGATGAACCCGTAGAGGTCGGTGAGGATGTGGCGGTAGGAGCCTTCGACGTTGAGGCTTCGGTCGGCGCGCGAGCCGCGGCTGAGGATCGTCGTCGCGGCG
>DASXDD010000080.1:0-2095 GCA_036490775.1 Solirubrobacteraceae bacterium
GTCACGAACTCGCCCGACGCCTGGCCCTCGCGGACGATGTCCGCGATCAGCGTGCGTTGGCGGCGGTCCAGGCGGAAGTAGGTCTCGCGAACGTTCTCGTCGCGGCGGGCACGGACCCACATCTCCATCCACAGCGTCCAGTCGGTCAGCCCGCGCGGGCCCAGCGCGATCTCCTCGACGAGGTGCACGAGCTTGTCGGTTGCTCCATGCTGGCGGGCCTGGCCCTCGGTGACCCGCGCGTAGAACTCGTGGTCGGTGTAGTCGACGGCCTCCTCGAGCAGCCGGTCCTTGGACTCGAAGTAGTAGAGGATCGTCGACGAGCTCGTGCCGGCGCGCTTCGCGACATCGCCGATCCGGGTGTCGAACAGGCCGCGCTCATAGAGAACCTCCGCCGCCGCGGCGACGATCTGAGGCTTTCGCAAGTGCTCGATTTTGGGCCGGGGGCTCATCGTCACTCCGGCGGAAACTCGGACGAATCCACTTCCACAGGTCTCGGACGAATTCGTATACTGAACGGCGGTTCAGGAAACTATCGCCGTGCTGTCGCCCCTGTCAAGTGCCCCACGTGTGGAGCGTGTTAATTGAGTCTCACCAGCGGTGGGTGCGGGTTTGATTGACGTCGCGGTCCTCGGTGCCGGGCTTGGTGGCCTGTCGGCCGCGCGCGACCTGGCCCGTGCCGGCGCCGACGTGATTGTGCTCGAGGCCCGCGGCCGGCCCGGCGGCCGCGTCGAGGCCGTGACGCTCCCGGACGGGCGAACGGTACAGGCCGGTGGCGAGGTGTTCGGCTATGGCCACGAGTCCTACCGCGAGCTCGTCTCAGAGCTCGGACTTGCGATCGAGCCCAGCTACGTCGCCGACCCCGGCGAGATGAGCTGGGGCCTGGTCGACGGCGTGCACGTCGGCGACGAGCCGCCTTGGTTCGGGGAGGCCGAGCGCGACGACGCCGAGCGCGTGCAGCGCGCGTTCGCCGAGCTTGCTGCGGGCGTCGATCCCGACGATCCGTGGTCGCATCCCGACGCGGTCGCGCTGGACCGGATCAGCCTCGGGGCGTGGCTGCGCGAGCAGCGGGCGCTGCCGGCAGTGCGGCATCGCCACGAGCTCGGGTCACTGTCGCTCTCATGCGACGGCCCGGAGCGCACCTCGCTGCTGTCGGAGCTTCGCAAGCACGCTGCGCTCGGCGGCGACAGCTTCTACGACCTCGAGCGGTGGGAGGGACTGCGGGTCGCCGACGGGTCGGCCGCGGTCGCGTTGCGGCTCGCCGACGAGCTCGGGCCGCGGCTACGCCTGGACGCGGTCGTGCGGCGGGTCGCCGTCAGTCGCGGACACGTCCGCGTGACGCTTGAGGGTGGCGAGCACGTCGAGGCAGAGGCGGTCGTGTGCGCGATCCCCGCCGGGCCGCTGCGCGAGATCGAGATCGCCGGCGTCTCGGATGCGCGGCTTGCGTCGCTGGGCGCACTGCGCCACGCACTCGCGGCAAAGGTGGTCGTCGCCTACGACTCGCCGTTCTGGCAGCAGCAGGGCCAGAACGGGCTCGCCGAGACCGAATGGCTGTTCGGCTCGACCTGGCCCCAGGGCCCCGGCGTGCTGTCGCTGCTGGTGCCACCCGAGCGCCTGTCGGCGTTCCTCGCGGCGCCGGCGCCCGCGCGCGCCGAGGCGGTGCTCGACGGGCTCGCCGCGCTCTACGGTGAGCGGGCACGAGTGCCGGTGGCGATGCTCGAGCGGGCGTGGGGGATCGATCCGTTCACGCGTGGCTACATCACGAGCTGGGCGCCCGGCGACGTCGGACGCGTCGGGCCGCTACACGGGACCCACGAGCCGCCGTTCTATGTCGCCGGCTCAGACCACTGGGTCGCGGGCTACATGGAGGGCGCGGTGCGCACCGGACGCGCCGCCGCACGCGCCGCGCTCGGCGCCGGCTCGCCGGTCTGACCGCTCTGCGCGACGAGCCACTCCCCAAGCCCGAGCTCGCGCGCGAGCGCGCCACCGACGGCACCGCGGGCGCGCTCGATCGAGATCGCCGAGTCGCCGATCAGCGTCCTGATCCCGTACCCGTCGAGCAGCGCGATCGCGCGGTCGGCGACCTCGTCGGGGTCAC
>DASXDD010000081.1:0-3431 GCA_036490775.1 Solirubrobacteraceae bacterium
CCTTGGTTGCTCGCGCGCAGGTTCTTCACCCATTGCGTTTGACCGCGCGGGGAGACGAGGTAGTCGGTGTCGACGTAGCGGAGCAGGTTCACCGGGGTCTGGCGCCATTCGCCTGACTTGCGGCCCTTCACCTCGAGCACGCGGGAGCCGTACACGCTGACGCCGACGCGCGTGAGCGCGGCCACGAGCCGATTGAAGACGTTGGTCGTGAACCATCCAGGGCGCTGGTAGTGCTCAGGCAACCGGACCATTCTGCCAGCAAGTGCCCGCACCGTCCTCGTCTCGGACGCCTCGCGGTGTACGCAGTGAGCCGCTGGTCGGCGCGTCAGCCGGGCTACGTTGAGTGCAAGTCCGAGCCTTGCCTGGCGACGTCTGTTCTGTACTGGGATGCCGCCGGATTCATCCTTGGCCTCGAATGCAGACGAGACCGCCGCCGCTACCGAGGAGTCCGCGCCAATGTCGCCCACAGCAGGCCAGCTCGTCACCGAAAGGCTTGAGTACGACGGTGGACGGCAGGTCACCGCGTACGTCCCGCTCGCTCCGCCCGAGGCCATCGTCTTCGCCGGCGACGGCCAGTTGATCACGTCGTGGGGGGACGCCCTCGAGGCGCCCGGCATACCGCCCACGATGATCATCGGTGCACACCGTCTGGACGATGAGACGCTGCGGCTCCGCGAGTACTCACCGGGCGAGAGTACGGCCGCCTTTGCCTTTGACCCTCAACGGTTCGCGGCGCACGAGAAGTTCTTTGTCGAAGACGTACGCCGATGGGCGCAGGCCCGATTCGGCGTCGCGCTGCCCGCCGACCGAACCGCGGTGTTCGGTGTCTCGGCGAGTGGAGAACTCGCGCTCGCCATGGGCGTTCGCCATCCCGACCTCTACGGCGCGGTCTTCTGTGCGTCACCGGGCGCCGGGTACCGACCGCCCGGCGTGATGCCAAGCTTGCTTCCGCGCGCGTACCTCGTCGCCGGCATGCAGGAGCCGTTCTTTCTCGAGAACGCCACCCGGTGGGCGGACGCACTGCGCAACGCAGGCGCCGACGTCGTCATGACCGAGCGGGTCGGGACACACGGCGACGCATTCTGGAGAGAAGAATTCCCTCTGATGGTGGCGTGGGCGTTTGGACGTTGAACATGGAAAGCCGGGAGCGGCGCGTCTTACTCGGTCGGGCCTCGCGATGGCCCGGGTTGCGCTTCTTCGGTTGGTGGGTCGTCGTGGTGGTGTCGACCAAAGAAGCGCCCGACCTTGTCGACCTCGTGCTCGGCTGCCGCCATTGGAGCCAGCATCGCTACAAGCTCCTGCATCGTGTCTGTGAGGCGGTCCACGGACGCTCGCAACGGATCGACCGACGTCGCGAGCGTCTCAATGACCGCCACGTGCTTTTCGATTGACTCGGTGGCGTCCTCGATTGCGTGTACCGCTCCGAGCATGTTCGCCTCGATGTCGCGGGTCTCATGCAATGAGTCCGCGACGTCTCGCTCGGCGCCGCCGAGGACCGATCGGATCGGCCGGATGAAAAAGTCGAGCATCAGTAATGCCTAGGTTCGTGATGCTACTCGTGGCATGTGGAGGACGGTTCGATCGAGCCGTCTCCGGCAGGCCTGCCTGAGAGCGCCGTTCTTGTCGCATCAAGATGCAGCGGGCCGGCTTGCTCGGCGGATCAGTCGGCTCGCTCAACAAGCCCTCGGCACTCGCAAGTCCACAACTGCGCAGGGAGTGGAGGAACGCCGACCATGTGTCCACGCTACGCAACGGTCTCCAAACGGATCCGCCAGATGTTGCACTGGTGAACGCTGACTCAGTGGAGCAATGTGTGTTCGCCGAGCGCGACCTGTCCGAGGTAGTCGTAGGCGCGGTTAGCGCCGAGCGGGTGCATGAAGGACCCCGCTCTGACGTCGCGGTAGGCGCGCGCGAGCGGGCTGCCGTTGACATAGCCGGCGCCCCCGGACAGTGCGAGCGCGCGGTCCACCGTGCGGGCGGCCGCCTCGTTCACGAACGCCTTGGCGGCCTGTGTCTCGGCGAACAGCTGCCCGAGCTCCTCGGCGCTTCCGTCTGACGCAGGGCTGGCCGCACGGTGCTCGTCGATCAGCGTCGCGGCGCGCGACAGGACGCCTCGCGACGCGGCGAGGTCGATCGCGTTGGCGGCGACCTGCATGCGCGGCCGGGCATCGCCGTTGATCCGCCCGGCTAGTCCGCGGCGGGCGAGCTCGTCGGCCGACTCGGCGATCCCCAGCGACGCGGCGGCGTGAAACAGCCCGGCCACGAGATTGCGCTCCATGTACGGCAGCGGATCGCCGGCCAGGAAGCCTCCGCGCACGCCGGACGCGGGCAGCGCGACGTCCTCGAACGAGACCGAGTTGCTGCCCGAGGCGCGCATGCCGAGCGCGTCCCAGTCGTCATTGATGACGACGCCGGGCGCGTCGGTGGGCACCATCGCATAGGCGTAGCGCTCCGCGCCCTCGTCGTCGGCATAGGTGACGGCGACATACAGATCGGTCGCCGCGGGTGACATCGTGCAGAACAGCTTGCGACCGTCGATCCGCCAGCCCGACAGCGTCCGGGTAGCGAGCGTCCCTGGCCGCGTGAGGTCCTGGCCGCGCTCGCTGATCGCGGCGGCGAGCACGACGCCCTCCGCAGCGATCTGCTTCAGCGAGGAGGCGAAGCCGCGAGCGCGGCGCTCGGCGCCGGTCGCCACCGCAACTTCGCGGCGGCGCGCCATGTTGAGCACCGCGACGAGGTGCATGTTCACGCCGATCGCCACCGAGGCGTCGCCACGCGCCAGGCGGCTTGACGCAACGACCAGGTCATGGGCGGAGCTGACGCCGAGCCCGCCCAGGTCGACCGGGACCGACGCCGCAAAGTAGCCGGCGGCCTTGAGCGCGTCGATCGCCTCAAAGGGATAGCTACCGTCACGGTCGTGCTCGGCGGCGCGGGCAGCGAGCCGCGGGGAGAGTTCCTCCGCGATCGCGACGAGGCGCGCGCCGGTTTCAGTATGGGCTGCGAGTTCGATGGGCATAGCTCAGATCTCCGATCCGCTCGCCGGGGCCCGTGGCCGGAGCATGCTTCGGCCACGAGCCACCAACGAGGATTAATAGGTAGTGACCTCGACGGCGACGGGCACGCCGTTGGTGACAATGTCGTAGACCGCCGAACGCTTCGTGGCACGCTCGACGACCTCGCGCAGCTTGTCCGCCGGCGCGTCGCCCGTGACGCGGAACGACACGCCGATGCGCTCAAACCCGTTGCGGGGCTCATCGTCAACACCCAGCGCGCCGCGCACGTCCATGTCACCGGTGAGGGTCGACTCGACGCTGTTGAGCTCGACCTTGCGCGCCGCGGCCACGCAGACGATCGACGTCGTCATGCAGGCGGCAAGCGCGTGCAGCAGGTACTCGGCCGGGTTGGCGCCGGTGTCGGTCCCCAGCAGGATC
>DASXDD010000082.1:0-42815 GCA_036490775.1 Solirubrobacteraceae bacterium
GACGCTTCGCCCCCGCCCTCACGGACGACGACGCACGGCTCGGGGCCACCGTGGATCGCTACTCCTTCGATGTAGAGCTCTCTCATCTCCTTCTCCATGCCGGTTTATCCCGGCGCCGCCACAACTTCTGGGTATAGCTCCCGCGACCGTCGCGTGGAGGACAGCAGATCGGCGCGTGGTGATCGACGGTCGACGCGGACATAAGCGCTTCGAGGAGCTTGTATGACCAGCACAGACAGCGATGCACTACGACGTGCCGGCTGCGGCTCGACGCGAACGCCACCACCGAGGCTCAGTCCACAGACCCGAAAGACCGTGCCCGCAGAGCCCAACATTCACGGCTCATCGCTGAGCTCGTGGGCGCGCTATGGACGTCACGTCCCAGCCGGGGAGCCCGTCATTACGAGTGAAAGACATCAACGTCACGACCGTTCACGGCCGCTAACGGAACAGCACGAAAGTCCTGCAAGCGCCTAGAGACGGCGTGTGCGCCCGTGATGCCCGGTTAGCGCACGCGACGAACCTAGTGGACGCTCAATGGACGTCGCTGGCAGAACCAGCGCGCTCACGCCACTCCGATCGGCGCAACCGCGTACTCGTAGAACCCGCGGCCTGCCTTACGGCCGTGGTGGCCGGAGACGGCCATCCGCTTAAGCAATGGTGGCGGCGCGTACTCCGGTCGCTTGAACTCCTCGTAGAGAGAGTCGCAGACCGCGTAGAGCACATCGAGCCCGATGAAGTCACACAGCGTCAGTGGTCCCATGGGATGTGCGGCGCCGAGCTTCATCCCGGTGTCGATGTCCTCGCGCGATGCGAAACCTTCCTCGTACATGCGCACGGCCGCCATCAGGTAGGGGATCAACAGCATGTTGACAATGAAGCCCGCACGGTCCTTCGTCCGGATCGGCGTCTTGCCGATCGCCCGAGCGAATGCCTCCGCACGGGCAACCGCGTCGGCGCCGGTGTCGAGGGCCACAACGACCTCGACGAGCTTCATCACCGGCACGGGCGAGAAGAAGTGCAGGCCGAGTACCCGCTGGGGATGGCGCGTCCACGAGGCCAGCTGCGCGATCGGAATCGACGACGTGTTGGACACCAGCAGGGCGTCGGGTGCCAACCAACGATCGATCTCCCGAAAGACCTCGCCTTTCACCCGGGGATCCTCGACGATCGCCTCGATCACTACATCGCTGCCGCCGAGGGCCTCGAGGTCCGACGTCCATGTGATCCGGTCGCGCAGTGCCGCGGCGTCTTCGTCGGTGAGCTTGCCGCGGGAGACTGCCCGCTCCAACGACGCGTCGACGCGTTCGCGCGAGCGCTCCAGCGGTCGGGCCTCCGGCTCATAGAGCGCGACCGGCACGCCGGCGCGCGCGGTTGATTCCGCGATGCCGGATCCCATGAAGCCGGCGCCGACGACTCCAACCTGGGCGAACACGTTCTGGTCCTGCACGGAAATACCTCCGATTTAGTAGCCATCCCGTCGACCTAGCCGTCGAGGGGCGAGACGTCATCTGAGCTCAAGTGGGGCACGGACGGCCTGACCGCCTCGGCCTCGCGGTTCACGCGAAGGACGTACCCATCCTCGAGATCGATCGCCATTTCGGCACGACTCGCACCCGTCGGCTCGGATCGCTCTCAACCAGCCCGCCGCTCTGCAACGTACGGACCGGCTAGCGCAGCGGTGTGCGGTCATCCCAGCTCCTCGGCGAGCACCATCTGCGACATGACCGCGCCAGGGCGAAGCTCGCAATCGAGGGGACATCGTTCCGGGTCAGAGAGCGCGGAGAAGGTCCTCGACGCGGTCCTTGGCGTCGCCGAACAGCATCTGCGTGTTGTCGCGGAAGAACAGGGGGTTCTGGACGCCGGCGTAGCCGGAGGCCATCGAGCGCTTGAACACGATCACGTTCTTGGCGTCCCACACGGCGAGGACGGGCATGCCGGCGATCGGGCTGCTGGGGTTGTCGGTCGCGGCGGGGTTGACGGTGTCATTCGCGCCGATCACCAGGACGACGTCGGTGTCCGGGAAGTCGTCGTTGATCTCGTCCATCTCGAGAACGATGTCGTACGGGACCTTTGCTTCGGCGAGCAGGACGTTCATGTGGCCGGGCAGGCGACCGGCGACCGGGTGGATGCCGAAACGCACGTCAACGCCCTTGTCGCGCAGTTTGCGCGTGAGCTCGGCGACGCCGTACTGGGCCTGGGCGACGGCCATCCCGTAGCCGGGGGTGATGATGACCGATTTGGCCTCGGTGAGCAGGTCGGCGCCGACCTCGGCGTTGATCTCGTTGGGCTCGCCGTACTCGGTGTCGTCGTCGGACGGCGCCTCGATTCCGAACCCGCCGGCGATCACCGAGATGAACGAGCGGTTCATGGCTTTGCACATGATGTAGGACAGGTACGCACCAGAGGAGCCGACGAGCGCGCCGGTGATGATGAGCGCATCGTTGTTGAGCAGGAATCCCGAGGCGGCTGCCGCCCAACCCGAGTAGCTGTTGAGCATCGAGACGACGACCGGCATGTCGCCCCCGCCGATCGACGCCACGAGGTGCAGCCCGAGCGCGAGCGCCAGGATCGTGACGATGATCAGGGCGACGAGGTTCGGGCTGGCCACGAACCAGGCCGTCAGCCCGGCGAACGCGACGAGCGCGCCGATGTTCAACGCGTTCTTGCCGGGCAGCATCAGCGGCTTGGAGGTGATCCGCGCGGACAGCTTGAGGAACGCGATCACCGAGCCGGTGAAAGTGACCGCGCCGATGAACACACCGATGAAGACCTCGGCGTGGTGGATCCCCAGCGTCCCGAGGGCCTCGAACGACAGCGCCTCGGCGCCGTGGGGCTTGTTCTCGACGGTGAGGTATCCGTTCCACCCGACCATCACCGCGGCGAGACCGACGAAGCTGTGGAACAGGGCGATCAGCTCCGGCATCTGGGTCATCTCGACGACCCGCGCCCGCCACAAGCCGATCGTGGCGCCGACCACGGTCATCACGATCAGCAGCGCGAAGCCCAGTCCGCTGATCCTGTGGTCGATCGCGAGCACCACGGTCGCGACGAGTGCGACGGTCATGCCCGCGATCCCGAAATTGTTGCCAGCCTTCGCAGTCTCGTGCTGGGAGAGGCCGGCGAGCGCCCTGATGAACATCAGGGCCGCGATGATGTACGCGGCGTCGGCGGCGGTGGTCGCGGTCATCCGGCGATCAGCTCCTCGAGAACATTCCGAGCATCCGACGGGTCACCGAGAACCCGCCGAACACATTGATGCTCGCCAGCAGGATCGCCACCGCCGAGATGACCGTCACCGCAGCGTCGCCGTGACCGATCTGCAGGATTCCGCCGACGACGATGATCCCGGAGATCGCGTTCGTCACCGACATCAGCGGCGTGTGCAGCGCGTGACGGACGTTCCCGATCACGTAGTAGCCGATGACGATCGCTAGCGCGAACACGGTGAGATGCGGGAGCAGCGACGTCGGCGCAAACGCCAGGATGAGGAAGAACGCGATCGCGGCGACCGCAGTCAGCGCGAGCCGCCGCCGCGGCGACACCGGCGTCCTCGCCGGTTTGACCTCGGCCGGTGCGGCGACCGCGGCCGGAGCAGGCGCCGCCGATACCTGCACGGCGGGCGGTGGCCAGGTCAGCTCACCGCTCCGCACGACTGTCATCCCGCGCTGCACGACATCGTCGAAGTCGAGGACGAGCTGCCCGTCCTTCTCCGGCGTCATCAGCTTCATCAGGTTGACCAGGTTCTGGCTGTACAACTGCGAGGCCTGGCCGGGGAGCCGGCCGGCCAGATCCGTGTAGCCGAGGATCGTCACACCATGGTCCGTGGTGGTCTTCTCACCCGCGACGGTGCCCTCGACGTTCCCGCCGTTGGCTGCTGCCATGTCGACGATCACGCTGCCCGGCTTCATCCCACGCACCATCTCAGCGGTGATGAGCCGCGGTGCCGGCCGCCCAGGGATCAGGGCCGTGGTGATCACGATGTCGGCGTCCGGAACGGTCTTCGCGTACAAGGCCTCGGCGAGCTTGTTGTAGTCCTCGGACATCTCCTTGGCATAACCGTCCGTGCTCACCTCCTGCTCGCCCGAGTCCACGTTCAGGTACTCACCACCGAGCGACTTGACCTGATCGGCGACCTCAGGCCGCGGATCGGTCGCGTGCACGATCGCGCCCAGGCTGCCCGCAGCGCCGATCGCCGCCAGACCGGCGACGCCCGCGCCGGCCACAAGCACCTTGGCCGGCGGGACCTTCCCGGCAGCCGTCACCTGCCCTGTGAAGAATCGGCCGAACTCGTGGGCGGCCTCGACAACCGCACGGTACCCGGCGATGTTCGCCATCGAGCTGAGCACATCCAGCGACTGCGCACGCGAGATCCGCGGCACCGCATCCATCGCCATCGCGGTGATCGGCCGCTTCGACAGATCCTCCACCAACTCCGGATCGAGCATCGGCGCCATCAGGCTGACCACCGTCGCCCCCTCGCGCAGCGCATCGAGCTGCTCCTTCGACGGGGCGTTGACGCCGAACACGACATCCGCCGCCGACGGATCGCCGATCGACGCGCCGGCCTCGACGTACGCCTCGTCGGAGAAGCTCGACGCGACCCCCGCACCCGACTCCACCACGACCTCATAGCCGAGCTTCAACAGCTGCGCGACGGTCGCCGGGCTCGCCGAAACCCGCGTCTCACCTCGGCGGGCCTCCTTGAAGACTCCGATGGTCATACCAACGATCTTTCGTCGATCCCCGAATCGGGTCGTCGGTCGAAGAACCGATGCAGCGGGCTGCTACGGGCCTCCGGTTCACGGGCCGCAGGCCGAGGCAAGATGGTCGAGAAGGCAGCAACCGCCGACAAACGCCTCATATCGGTGGCGGCGCTCTCACGCGCCATTCCGGCGCGTCGTATCTCAAGAACATTCGGCGTGACCATGGCTGACTCCGATTGGATGGAGGGCGAACAAGACCATCGTGGTCGATGTATTGACCGTCCGTACGGTCAATTATACGGGCGAGTCAAGGCCGATGCGCAAAAAGCGCTCTCGCGCACGGGAGCTCCATTGCCGTATGATGACCGTACGTACGGTCAGTCGGGCTCGTCGATCTCGTTGGAGTTGCGGCCGTCGCCGCACTGGACGACGCCGGTGCCGTCTGCGCGGCGAGGCTCGTGTTCATCGGCGTGGATAGCGTCCCGGTGCGCGCGCGCAACGCCGAAGCAGTGCTTGAGGCGAGCGACCGTCCGAACAGCTCTGCGACGCCGTTGCCGGCTGCGCCGTGTCCGAGCTCGAGCCTCGCTCTGACGGCCACGCGTCCGCCGACCACCGGCGGCAAATCGCGCGTGCTCACCAATCGAGCCCTGAAGGAAGTGACTCTGTGAGCCGCACGGAGGTCCGGCTGACGGTAAACGGCGAGGAGCTCGACGGCGCCTCGGCGCCATCGTGTCTGACGCTTGCCGTCCAGGCCGATGGTCACGAGGTGACCACCATCGAGGGCCTGGGCACACCGAGCGACCTGTCCCCCTTGCAGGAAGCGATGCGCGAGCGCCATGCATTCCAATGCGGCTTCTGCACCCCGGACTTCCTCATGACCGCAACCGAGCTTCTCGCCGAGAACCCGACTCCGTCGGAGGAGCAGGTGCGCGAGGCGATCTCAGGAAACCTCTGCCGCTGCACCGGCTACCAGATCATCGTCGCCGGCGCCCTCCTCGCCGCGGAGCGGGGTCAATGAGCACCGCAGCCGCTCGGTTCGTCGGCGAGAGCGTCCGCCGCGTCGAGGATCCACGCATCCTGACGGGCGGCGGCCGGTATCTCGACGACATCAGCCTCCCCGGACTACTGCACGCCGTCTTCGCCCGGAGCCCCGTCGCCCACGCCAGGATCCTCTCCATCGATACGGATGCGGCCCGCGCGGTCCCAGGGGTCGCCGCAGTGCTCACCGACGCGGACCTCGACAAGCACATCGCCTCGCTCCAATGCCCGGCCCCGATCCCGAACCTGCAACGCCCGGTCTTCAGCGCGCTGGCCACCGACAAGGTGAGGATGATGGGCAACCCCGTAGCGCTCGTCCTAGCGACGACACGGGCAGAGGCCGAGGACGCTGTGGAGGCAATCGACGTTGAATACGAGCCGCTCGAGGTGGTCGCGACGATCGAACACGCCCGGGACCACGGACGAGCGGTCATCTTCGAGGAGATCAGCACCAACCACCTCTACGCCGAACGGATAGACCTCGGTGACCCGGATGCAGCGTTCGCCGCCGCGGACCGGGTCATCGAGCATCGCGTCGCCGCGCAACGGGTGAGCCAGGTGCCAATGGAGGGACGCGGCGGTCTCGCCGACTACCGCCCGGGTACCGGCGAGCTCACCTACCACGCGAGCACCCAAACGCCACACTCCGTGCGACAGGCGCTCGCAGGCCTGCTCGGGCATCCCGCCGAACGTCTTCGCGTGATTGTGCCCGATGTCGGCGGAGCCTTCGGACAGAAGGTCGGGGCATCCCGAGAAGACCTCGCCGTATGCGCGGCCGCGAAACTGCTCGGCCGTCCGGTGAAGTGGGTGGAGGACCGCGTGGAGAACCTGCTCGCCGCGGGCCAAGCTCGAGAGGAGACCGTTGACGTCCGCGCTGCGGTCAAAAGCGACGGAACGATCCTCGGCCTCGAGGGTCCGGGAAACTCTGCTCGACCGCATCGCGAGTGAACTGGGGCTCGACCCCGTCGAGCTGAGGCGGCGGAACCTGATCACGCTTGCCGAGCAGCCATGCCACCTGTTGGGGGGCCCGACGCTCGAGGGCGTGACCTCGCGCGAGACGCTCGAGCTTGCGGTCGAGCAGATCGGATACGCGGACTTCCGCGAGCGTCAGCGGCGCGCCCGCACGGACGGACGACTGCTCGGGATCGGGTTCTCCACTTACATCGAGCCCGCGCCCGGGCCGCCGGATTATTGGCCGTGAGTCGGCTTTCCGATCGCTGGCGAGCACGCCGCCGCGCGACTCGAGCCCGATGGTCACCTCACAGTGTTCACGGCTCAGGCGCCAAACGGTCAGAGCCACGAGACGACGCTCGCCCAGATCGCAGCGACCGAGTTCGGGCTCCCGCTCGAGCATGTGAGCATTCGGTGGGGTGATACGAGCTTCAGCCCGTACAGCGCGCTCGGTACCGGCGGGTCCCGCGCCGCGACGATGGCCAGCGGCTCCACGCTGCTCGCGACCCGGGAGGTCAAACGGAAGGTCCTCGACTACGCCGCGGACATGCTCGAGGCAGCGGCCGAGGACCTCAAGATCGCCGACGCGAGCGTGTTCGTCGGAGGAGATCCGGCGAGCGGACTGTCGCTGGGTGAGGTCGCCCAGATGATCTACTTTCTCGCCTCCGGATGGCGAGGCACCGGATCTGCGCTCCGGCGCCACTTTCCGGGAGCCACCTGGAGGCTGGTCGGGCGGCACCCACGTCTGCATCGCCGAGGTCGACCCCCCAGACCGGAGCCGTGACCCTGTTGCGCCGGGACGTCGTCGAGGACTGCGGCGCCCTCATCAATCCCGCCGTGGTCGATGGACAGATACCCGGTGGGATCGCTCAAGGAATCGGCATCGCCCTCTACGAAGACGCAGCCTACGACGGGGAAGGAAACCACGTCGCGAGTACGTTCATGGACTATCTACTCCCGACCGCGATGGAGATACCGTCGGTGACGATCGAGCACCTCGAGAGCGAGCCCCTGCACGAGGTCGCCTACCGAGGGGTCGGCGAGGGCGGGACGATCGCGGCGCGAGCGGCGGTCGTCAACGCCGTGCGCGACGCGATCGGCGGCGTACCCGCCCGGAATATCAGGCTGCCGCTGACGCCCGAGCGAGTGCTCGAGCTGATCGACGGCACTAACGAGTGAAGAACGAGGGAGCGCCGAGACGACGGCAGTCGAGATAAACCCGCAAGCCGGACGGAGGCCCGGAACGCCAGCGCCCTAGCCTCCGCCGCGATTTGTGACGGTTGCCTCGCTGTTCGACGGTCACGACGCCGCGATCAACGTGATGCTCAGATCCCCGCTGTAGAGATTTCGGGTCGACGTCCCCACGCTGACGCGGTGGGCGTCAGCGATGATGGAGACTAGTGACGCTCGCATGCTCTCGGGAGTGAAAGGGGCGACCGGGTCACTGATGGTCACTATTTCCTCCCTGGGTGCCAACGCGCCCTCATCGGGTCGGTCTCAAGGCCGTGGTGGGAGGGTCAGCGCAGATCGACGAGCATCTTGCCGGTGTTGCGGCCCGTCAGTACGTCGACAAGAGCCGTGGGCGCACTGTCGAGGCCACGGAGGATGGTCTCGGGGTACTTGACGCTGTCCTCAGCGATCCACCGGCGGGCCTGCTCCCGGTAGGACTCCAGGTGCTCGGCGTAGTGGACTGCGAGGAACCCCTTAATCGTCAGATTCCTTGCGATCATCGAGAACATGTTGGTCGGTCCTGGCACCGGCGACGTCGCGTTGTAAGTGCTGATCAGCCCGCACAGGGCGACCCGACCACCCGGACGGAGGACCTCCAGCGCAGCCTCGAGGTGCTTGCCACCGACGTTGTCGAAGTACACGTCGATGCCCTCCGGGGCGGCCTGCTCAAGGAGCTCGACGAGGTCGCCGTCGTGGTAGTTGAACGCCTCGTCCACCCCGATCTCGTCCTTAAGGAAGGCCACCTTCTCGGCCGAACCGGCACTTGCGATGACCCTGTTGCCGTTCAGCTTCGCGATCTGCGCCACGAGGTTTCCGACCGCGCCGGCGGCTGCCGAAACCCACACCACGTCGCCCTCCTTGAGGTTCGCGACGTGGAAGAGACCCGCATAGGCCGTGAAGCCCTGCAGGCTGAGAAGACCGAGATAGGCCTCTTCCGGAACCTTCTCCCCCTGTGGAATCCGGTAGACCCGGTGGGCCGGGTTCTTCGGGTCGAGCAGACCGTACTCGCGCCAGCCGTGCGAGTGCACGACGAGATCGCCTTCGGCAAAGCCCTCCGCACGAGACTCCAGCACCGCGCCGATCGCAGCGCCTTCGAGCGGACTTCCGATCGCGTAGTTCGGCAGCTTCGGGATCGAGGTGGCACTTCCGCCCATCCGGATGCGGACCGCGGGTTCGATCGACAACCAGCGGTTCTCGACCAGCACTTGCCCGTCGTCCGGCGCGGGGAGGTCGACCTCCACGATTTCGACGTCCTCCGCAACGGGGACTCCTTGCGGGACCCGACGCAGGTTGATCTGTCGACCGCTGATGCCCATGGTGCTCCCTCTCTTCGGTGTGATGGTCGGCCGGCCCGTTTTAGTGAGCAGTCTCGCGGAATCGTCGGCCCGCGCACCGACAAGCTTCTGCCGAGCGCGGGCCGACGACCCTACCTATCTTGCCTTCAAGCCGTCTTGCCCCAGAGCTTCGCGAACTCCGAGTTGTAGTTCACGACGTTCGGGAACGGCGACGAGTAGTTGGAGGGCAGGTTGTTCTTCGTCACCAGCCAGATCGGCAGCGAGGAGTTCTGGACCGGCTTCCCCGCGGAGTGACGGGCGAGAGCATCCACCATCTGATAGGCGGCGTCGTAGTCGTCGAACGGCACGGCCGCGAGCCACTTACCCTGTGCTATGTCCTGGAACTCCGTCGGGCTGCCTCCTTGGCTCACGATCTTGACGTTGGAGAGTCCCGCCGCAGCCAGCGCGTTGGGCAGTCCGTTGTCGAGCGAGTCGCCGACCGAGAGCGCCACGTAGTTCACCGACGGATGGCTCCGAAGGTATGCCACAATCGTGTTGGACGACTGCGGAATCTGCGTCAGGCCGATATTGATCGCCGAGTAGCCACAAGTCGGGCAATACTTCTGCAAATCGCTCTTGAACGTGGCTGACAGCGGTCCGAGGATCGGGAACGGCAGACCCACCCAGAGGACGTTCGCCTTGCCGTTGCTGTCGGCGACGATCTCTGCCGCGAGGTCCTTCCCGATCGGGGCATTTTCCTGCGCGCTGGACGTGTTGTAGATGAACGGCGCCGTCTGCACATCGGTCGACGACGACTGCGACACGGCGATGTGCTTCGCGAGCAGCTGGGGAATCTGGGCTCCGAGCTCGGCGCGAGAGGCCGAGTTCGTGACGATCGCGTTCGCGCCCTGGCGAATTGCAGTGTCATAGGCGCCCTGAATCTGCGCAGGCGATCCGTCCGTATTGATCAGCGAGCTCGTCCAACCCAGGATCTTTGCGGCGGCGGCGGTCATCGGCGCCATGACCGCGCACGAAGGCACGCCACAACTGATGAAGACGACCTTCTGTCCGCTCGGAATGGACTTCCCAACCGGCGTGCTCACGGTGACCTGCGTCGGGCGAACCTGCGCCGCGGCGGCGACTGCCTTGGCCTGGGCAACCCCTGACGATGCGGCTGTCGAAGCGGTCCCTGAGGACTTCCCCGACGTTGTGGAGGATGACGACCCGCCGCAGGCCGCAATCGCGGTCGCCGCACATGTCACGGCGACGGCTCCGATGAGTCCGCGGGCCACGCGGCTCACTTTCATGCTGAACATCTTCTACTCTCCTCTGTGTTTCTTGCTTGGGTGTTAGGGTGCTTTGACTAAACCTGCTCTGAGCTCAGAGCGGCTCGCTGGTGACTGCTGGTTCGAGTTTCTTAGCCAGCGCTGGTCACCTGCTCTTTTCGTGCGCGACTGGCGGACCGCACGCGCTCTATCAGCGCGGAGCCGGTCCCTCGCTGTTGCACGCCGGTGAGGGCCAGCGAAGCGATGAGCACGACGCCGACGAACATGTCGGAGGCCCACGTTGGTGCATTGACAAGTGCGAGGCCGGTCGTTCCGGTCCCGAGCAGGAGCACCGCGATGAGCGTCCCGAAGGAGTTGAAGCGCCCGTGCTTCAGCTGAGTTGCACCGAGGAACGATGCCGCAAACGCAGGCAGGAGGTACGGAGTTCCAGCTGTCGGCGACCCCGATGCTGTCTGTGAGGCGAGAACGATCCCGGTAGCGCCCGCGAGGGTGCCAGACACGACCAATGATGCGAACTGCAGGCGGCGGGTCTTCACGCCTGCGAGCCGCGACCCTTCGCTGTTGAAGCCGGTCGCGTAGATGCGCCGCCCGGTCGCGGTGTGCTCCAGCAGGTACCACAGGACGACGGCAACCGCAGCGGCGTAGAACACGGGGTATTGAAAGCCATCGATGCTGTTCTGACCGAGCGCCGCGAACGAGCCAGTCAGGCGAATCCCAATGATGGAGTTGTCGTTGGTAACCATTGTGACCAACGCCGAAATGAGCGAGCCGGTGGCGAGTGTGCCGATGAATGAGTCGATCCTCATCACGACGACGACGAAGCCATTGAATAGGCCGACAGCGACACCTACCAGGAGACCGATCGCGATCGCCGGGACAAGACCGGTGCCGCCCACTAGGAAGTGCGCGGTGACAACTCCCGTCAGGGTCATTGTCGCGGCAAACGAAAGGTCGAAGATACGGCAGGCGAGCGGTATGGTTATTGACAGCGCCGCCAGCGCAGTGATGGCGTTCGTATTGAGGACCTGCTTGATCGTGGCGGTCGTCGGGAACGTCTGTGGTGCCCAGAGCGCGAAGACGATGCAGATCAGAATCCACACGTAAACCGCACCGATCTTGTTGAACGCGAGGCCTCGCCGGACCCGCGCGCTGAGGGCGTCTCGGTTGCTGGTGGGCGTGGCCTTGGGCTTAGCGGCAGCCTCGGCCTTCACGCTAGTTGAGCTGCTCATCTCTCTCTCCAATGCGGTCTGCTTCGATTTCGTGGATCAGTTGGGTCTCCGTCAGGTCTTCGGCGTCGAGCTCGGCGCCGATGCGGCCATCGCGTAGGACGACTACGCGGGTGCACATCGCAATCAGGTCACTGAGGTCAGACGACGCGACGACGATCGAGAGGCCTTCTTCTGCTAGCTTCGCCATCAGTTCGTAGATGGCCACTCGAGTGCCGATGTCAACGCCGGCCGTCGGCTCCGACAAGATGAGAATGTCCGGCTCACGTGCCAGACAGCGCGCGATAACCACCTTCTGCTGATTTCCACCACTGAGCGTGGAGATCAGCGCAGCCGGACTCGACGTGACGATCCCAAGTCGCTCCGTCCATCGCCCGACGACTTCTCGCTCCTTGGCGTGCCTCAGTTTCCTTGGGGACCCGTACCGCTCGAGGCTCGAGAGGGTCAGATTCTCTGCCACCGCGAAGTCGGGGATGATCGCGTCACGCACTCGATCAGCCGGGACGAGCGGGATCCCGAGCCGCGATGCTTCGCTTAGCTTGTGCCAATCGAGGGAGCGCTGGGGGAGCCGGATCCGCCCTTGCACCTGCCGGCTGGAGAAGCCCGCGATCGCGGCGGGTAGCTCGAATAGGCCATCTCCGGCGAGACCGGCGATCCCGACTATCTCTCCGCGGGCCACATCGAGGTCAAGCCCGCGCAGGTGATGGCCGCGAACATCGCGGAGCTCAAGCGCTGCCGGCGGATCCGTCTCCGCGACCACGGACACTCGGAAGTCGGGATCGACATCTTCACCGACCATGAGCTTTGCGAGCTCGCGGTGATCCACATCACTCACAGGGACGGTCGCCACCACGTTGCCGCCGCGGAGAACGGTGACGTTGTCGGCAAGTCCGAAGATCTCGTCCATGCGGTGCGATACGTAGAGAACGCTGGTGCCCGCTCGCCGCACCTCCCGCACCATCGCGAGAAGATGCTCGACTTCGTCGTGCGGCAGCACGGCGGTTGGCTCGTCCAGGACGAGGACACCCTCTCCCCCCGACCATCCCTGCATGGCGCCCGCGATGGCCACAACAGTGCGTTCGACTGGGCTGGCCTCCGAGAGGGGGCGATGAATGTCCAACTCGATGCCGAAGCGCCCGAGGACCTGGCGGGTCGCACGCTCTTGCTCGCGCCATTTGATGCGGCGACCCGCCCCCCGCGTGTAGCCGCCGCGAAGCGCAAGGTTGTCCATCGTGTTGAGCTCGAGTACCAATCCGAGATCCTGATGGACGAACCGCAGGCTGTCGGGGACTTCGTGCCCGATGTCAAACGGCTCTCCCGACACCCGAGCATCCGCTCCGGGATCAGCCTTGTGGAAGCCGGCAAGCACCTTGATCAGAGTTGACTTACCTGAGCCGTTCTGACCAACCAGTGCGTGCACTTCGCCGGCGCCGATCTCGAGGTGCGCGTCGGACAGCGCGCGCGTCCCCGGGAACGTCTTAGAGAGGTTGTCGATCGTCAGAACCGACGCGGTCTGCGGGGTCGGTACTTCCGCTGATTGCACGGCTTCCATCAAGCGCTCCTATTGGCCCGGGCTCGTGTAATGCATTTCATGAACATGAGCTAGATCCCCCAAGTCGTCCGTAGAAGGACTGCGCAAAACTTATCACTGACCGCCCGTACGGTCAAGGGGAGAATCATGTGTATTCCGGGCTCACCTGGTGCGGGCACGCGTCATCGCTCCGCGCTCACACGGAACTGCGACAGGCGCTTGCCATCAGACAGCGTCTAGAACTCGAACGTCAGCGAGGATTCAGGGCGTCGGCTGCGTCGTTCGATAGCGAATACGCCTCGCGCAACTGAGCTTTGAGCACCTTGCCAGACGGATTGCGCGGCAGGGCTTCGGTGAACCGTACCCGGCGCGGGCGCTTGAAGCCGGCCATCAGCGGCCGGCAGTGATCGATCACGTCCTGTTCGGTCAGATGCGATCCCGCCTTCGCAACGATGACAGCGGTCACGGCTTCGCCCCACCGTTCGTCAGGGAGGCCGATCACCGCCGCCTCCTCGATGTCAGGATGGCGGTAGAGAACCTGTTCGACCTCGACGGGATAGACGTTCTCGGCACCCGAGATGATCATGTCCTTCGCCCGATCGACGATGTAGAGAAAACCCTCGTCGTCCAGCCTTCCGACATCGCCGGTCCGCAGCCATCCATCGCGCAGCACTGCGGCGGTGGCGTCTGGGCGTTCCCAGTACCCGCGCATCACGGTCGGTCCGCTCTGCCAGACCTCTCCGATGTCGCCCGGCGCGACGTCTCGGCCATCTGCACCGACGACCCTGATCGCGTTGTGGATGAATGGCATCCCCACCGATCCGGGCTTCCGTAGAAGGTCCTGGGATCGCAGCACAGTCGTGCAAGATGCGGCTTCCGTCAAACCGTAGCCCTCCGCGAACCCGGCCCCGAACATGTCCACGAGGGCCTCGATGCTCGACACGGGGAGCGACTCGCCGCCGGAGACGCCCAACCTCAGGCTGGAGAAGTCTCGCTCCGCGAGGCCCGGCTCGCCCAACAGCATCTTCCACATGGTCGGGGCGAGGAAGGCCGTCGTGATCCGTTCGCGCTCGAAGGCGGCGATCACCTCGTCGGGTCGGAACGCCCGGTGGAGGAAGACGGTGCCACCCACGTGCAACGTCGGGAAGGTCAGAATCAGCATCCCGCCCACGTGGTAGAGCGGTGCAGCCAGCAATGTCCGGTCGCTCGCGACGACGGCGAAGTCGATTACCTGATTGAGCGAGCTGTGAAGAAGGTTGGCGTGTGTAAGGACCGCGCCCTTCGGGCGGCCGGTCGTCCCCGAGGTGTAGATGATCGCGACGTCTTCAGAGAGCGACAGCTCGGTTCCCGGCGCCTGCGGCGATTGACTGGTAAGCAGTAACTCGTAAGGCTCCGCCGCGTCGTCGTCGGTGTCACCGACCACGACGCGGGTGATCGTCGCTGCCGTAGCGGCGCGAGCTGTCTGCGCGAGGTCGGTGCCGTGGACCAGGAGCCGCGCACCGGAGTCGTCGAGGATGAACGCCACCTCATCCGCGATCAGCCGGTAGTTGATCGTCACCATCCGCGCGCCGAGCTTTGCGCACGCAAAGAGCACCTCGAGGAACTCCGGGCAGTTCGTCAGCAGCACAGCGACTCGATCGCCATACCCGATGCCGCGGCTCCGCAACGCATTGGCGAGTCGGTTCACCCGCTGATCGAGTGCCTCGTACGTGAGTACCACTCCATCGGTGACGATCGCCGGCGAGGATGGAGCCAGCAATGCGCGCTGCGCCAGCACGTAGCCGAGATTGACGCCAGCCGCACCATGCTGCATGCCGTTCGCACTTGCCTGATCGACCACGACCTTGCTCCTCGCTCTAGTTCGTGAGTAGGCCGCCGTCGACGGGCAGGACTACCCCCGAGACGTAGGACGCAGCGTCGCTGCTGAGGAATACCACCGCGGCGAGCAACTCGTCCGCGCGGCCGAGCCGGCCCGCCGGGATCCGCCCCATCAACGAGTCGAGATATCCCGGCGCGTACTGAGCGGTGAGCTCCGAGAGGAAGAAGCCGGGAGCGACGGCATTGACGCGGATCCCCTTGCGCCCCGTCCACTGCTGAGCGAGATCCCGGGTCAGTCCGATGATCGCCGCCTTGCTCGACGCGTATGCGGCCTGCGGGAGTCCGGCGCTGGTCGAGCCGAGCACGCTGCCGATGTTGACGATGCTGCTCCCCCGTTCCATCACGCGCCCGCTCGCCTGAGCCATCCAGTAGGACCCCATCAGGTTGACGTCGATGACCGCACGGAAGTCCTCCGGCGACTCGCGTGTCGCCGGCACCGCCGATCCGATGCCGGCGTTGTTGATCAGGATGTCGACCGCTCCGAGCTCGCCCTTGGCGACAGACACCACGCGGTCGCAGTCGTCGACGCTGCGCACATCGGCCTCGACGGCGAAGCACTGCCGCTTCCGGTCGAGGACAGCAGCGCGCGTGACTTCGAGCTTTTCGACGCGACGCGCGCAGATCACGACGTTCGCGCCCGCGTCGGCGAGCCCCACCGCAAGCGATGCGCCGAGGCCGGATGACGCCCCGGTGACGATCGCCGTCTTGCCCTCCAGCCCGAAGCTGCCGAGGCTGGGGACGACGAGTGGACGCTGCGCACCCACGACCTGTTCCCTGGTGCCGCTCACCGGCGTCCCTACATGCCCGCCGAGGCGTCGAGAAGCGTCAGGCTCGGCGTCCCGTCGTAGTAGCGCATGAAGGCCTCGACGTCGCCGGCCTCGCGGCGCCACTGGCCGTAGGCCTGGAAGCGCTCGTTCGACGCCCAGCCCTCGATGCACACCACTCGGTTGGGATCGTCCTGAGCCTGGTAGACGTCGACGTACTCGCACCCGTCGTAGTCCCGCGAGCCCGGGAGGTTCTCGCGGAAATGCGACATGAATTCGTCGAGCAGCTCCGGCTTGATCTTCATGTCGAGAATGAGGGTGACGGACATGGCTCCTCCTGCTTCGAAGTTGGCGACATACGATACTGCTGACCGCACGTACGGTCAAGTGGAGCTGGCCCAAAACTCTCTAAATCTTCTACTCGTCCGGGGGTGGCGCGCTAGAGCGCGCGCCGGATCGCCGGCGGCGACAGAACCGCGAACGGCTCGTCGCGGTGGTAGAAGAAGTGCGGGTATCCGAGTGGCGTCGTGCTCGCGGCGTCGAGCTTCGCCACGTGCTCGGCCGTCAGCGACCAGCCGACGGCGTCGAGGTTCTGGTCGAGCTGCTCGGCGTCGTCGGCGCCCACGATCACAGAGGCCACCGTGGGCCGCTGGAGCAGCCAGTTGATCGCGATCTGACCGACGCTCTTGCCGATCTCGGCCGAGATCTCATCGAGCGCCTCCATCACGCGATAGAGCAGCTCCCGCTCGACGGGCGGGCCGGCATCGCCCAGACGCGCGAGCCGGCTACCGGCCTTTGGCGGCTGGTCGCGCCTGACGCTGCCGGCCAGCCACCCACCAGCCAGGGGACTCCAGACCATCGCGCCGAGACCCTGATCGAGCCCCAGAGCCATCAGTTCCACCTCGAAGTCGCGACCGACGAGCGAGTAGTAGACCTGCTGGCCCGCATACCGGGGATAGCCGCCACGCTCTGCTGCCGCGAGCGACTTCATCACCTGCCAGGCGGCGAAGTTCGACACGCCGAGGTAGCGGATCTTGCCCGCCTGCACGAGGTCGCCGAGCGTCGCCAGCGTCTCTTCGACCGGCACGCGCGCGTCAAAGGCATGCAGCTGACAGAGGTCGATGTGGTCGGTTCGCAGCCGTCTGAGCGCGGCCTCGCACGCGTCCACCAGGTGCGAGCGGCCGGAGCCGGTGTCGGCCGGGCCCGGACCCGTGGGCAACCCGACCTTGACGGAGAGGAGCACCTGATCGCGGCGCCCTTCGATCACCTCGCCGAGCATCTCCTGCGCCGAGCCGGCCCCGTAGACGTCCGCCGAATCGAACAGGTTCGCGCCGGCATCGACGCAACGGTCGACCAAGCGACGGGCGAGCGTCACATCGGTGTTGCCGTACGGCCAGTCAGGACCTCCGCCGAAGGTTCCGGTTCCGAAGGCGATCGGCGGGACGAACAGACCCGATGATCCAAGTTGGCGGGGCTCCATCTGTCACCTCTCCAAGTTGCGTTCCGGGAGGACGATATCATAGCTGACCGTCTGTACGGTCAACAACCCGAAGGAGGACTCATGCCAGGGCAGCTACAGCGAGATGTCGCAATCATCACCGGCGGATCGAGCGGGATCGGGCGCGCGTCGGCGATCAGGTTCGCGGAGGCCGGCGCGGCGGTGGTGATCGGCGATCTCCAGCCCGAGCCGCGCGAAGGTGGAGCGCCGACGGACGAGGTCATCATCCAGAGCGGCGGGACGGCACAGTTCGTCCGCTGCGACGTGACCAACGGCGAGGACCGGACGCAACTGGTCACCGCGGCCGAGGATCTGGGCGGCGTCACGATCCTGCTGAACAACGCCGGCATCTTTCGTGGCGGATCGTTCCTCGAGACCAGCGCGGACGACTACGACTTGATGGCAGACATCAACGTCAGGGCTGCCTTCTTCATGGCGCAGGCGGCGGCATCGGCAATGGCCACGAGGCGGCGCGGCGTGATCCTCAATCTCTCGAGCGTCGCCGGAACCCAGGGTGCCGGCGGCTTCACGCTCTACTGCCTGTCGAAGGGCGCGATCCGGTTCTTCACCTATGCGCTCGCTGACGAGCTCGGCCCGCTCGGTATCAGGGTGAACGCACTCCACCCCGGATTTATCGCTACGGCGATGACGACGCTGGATGTCGCGATCGTCGGCACGCCTGCAGCCGATGCGTACCTCGAGACGATCCCGCTTCGCCGCGTCGGCACGCCGGACGACATAGCCAACGCCGCCCTCTTCCTCGCGGGCCCGGACGCCGGCTATGTGACCGGGACATCGCTCATCGTCGATGGTGGTCGGCTACGCGTGAGCTGACAAATCGTGTATAGTGACCGTACGTACGGTCAATGAGTATCAACCGCCCACACCCTCACACGCCCCATGAGCGGGACGCGCGCCCGTGAGCCGGATCCCGAGATTGCCGGACGTTGCGCGCACGGTCGAACGCGAGGCGCGTCATGCGGCTCTGCGGACCCGAAACGGCATCCAGCATGCGACCAACACGAAGCCGCCACGCGTCGACCGCGCACCGAAGGATGTGATCTGGTCGCGTGACCGGGTCACGCTCTACCGATACCGCCTCGACGAGCCGCGGTACGAGCCGCCGGTGGTCATCTTCCTCGGGCTCGTCAGCCGCAGCTACGTCTTCGACCTGCTCCCCGAGAACAGCTTCGTGCGCGAGCTGGCGAAGGCCGGCTTCAACGTCTACCTGATCGACTGGGGCGAGCCGGACGCCGTCGACGGCGACAACTCGTTCGAGACGTACGTCGACTACTACCTGCCGCGCGCACTGGCGGCGGTGCGCGACGACGCAGGCGCGACCGAGGTGAACGTCATGGCCTATTGCATGGGCGCGATGCTCGCGCTGATGCTGCTCGGCAGCCGCTCGGACGTGCCCGTCCGCGCTCTCGTGCTTCTCGCGCCGCCAATCGACTTCGCCAAGATGACCGTGCTCCTCACCCCGTTTCGCACGCCGGTGCTGGAGCCCGACTCGCTGATCGACGAGCGCGGGCTCGTTCCCGCCGACGTGATGCGCAACGCGTTCCAGGTGCGCAAGCCGACGAGCGAGATCGTCCACTACGTCAACGTCTGGCAGAAGCTTTGGGACGACAAGCAGCTGGAGGGCTACACGGCCCTGACGCAATGGGGCCGGCACCACATCCCCTTCCCGGGACGGATGTTCCGCCAGATGGTCGATATGTTCGTCCGCGACAACGCTTTCAGGAACGGCACCGCGCGGGTCGGCGGACGACCGGTCAACCTCGCCGAAATCCGACAGCCGGTGTTGAGCATCGTCGCCGAGCGGGACGAGATCGTTCCGATCGAGGCGGCAGAGCTCGGCTCGCTGCTCACGAGCAGCGACTTCACGGAGGTGCGGATACCCGCCGGACATGTCGGACTCGTCATGGGCCGAGCCTCCGCCGCCGTGACTATCCCGGCGCTCACCGAATGGCTGGCCCAGCACAGCGATGAGGTGCGCGACGAGCCATGATCACGCGCGCGCCAACCCAAGAGGATCAGCCTTGGCTGCTCGAGTTCCTGGCGGCCGTCCCCGACTCCGACCGCAACTTCTTCAGAGAAAGCGTCTCAGACCCCGACATCGTCCGCCGCTGGTTCGATGACCCGCCGGCGATCCACCTCGTCGCGGTCGACGACGGCGGACGGGTCTGCGGTCATGCCGAAGTGAGACGTCGGACCGGATGGTCTGCTCACGTCGGCGAGATCGCGGTGATCGTCCGCCCCGAGCACCGTGGGCGCGGGGTCGGGGGCTCGCTGACGCGCGCGGCGCTGCTCGACGCGGTCGCTGGGGGCATGACACGAATCGTCGTGGAGGTCGTCGCCGAGCAGGTGCCGACCGTCGAGATGTTCAAGGCGCTCGGGTTCGAGCCTGAGGCGCTGCTGCGCGGCTTCGTCCGCGACCAGGCGGGTCAAGAGCACGACCTAATGGTGCTGACGCATCGCGTCGAAGAGCTTTGGGCCGACATGCGCGGCCTCGGGATCATGGACGAGGCGCTGTGAGCACACAAATGGTGGGCGTTCCCGGGGCTCGCCTGTTCGTCTCGACACATGGGGACGGCCGTCCGCTGCTGCTGATCAACGGGCTGGGCGGCAGTCACGCGATGTGGGAACCGCTGGTCGGCCGGCTCGCCGACTTCCACACGATCGCGTTCGATGCGCCTGGTACGGGGCTGTCACCGCCGCCGGCCGTCCCGCCGACGATTCCGTGCTACGCCCAGATGATCCAGGCGATGGTCGCTCGGCTCGGGCACGACCGCGTCGACGTCCTCGGCTACTCGTTTGGCGGGGGCGTGGCACAGGAGCTCGCACGCCGGGCGCCGGAGATGGTCCGCCGGCTGGTGCTCGTCGCCGCCACGTGCGGATGGGGCGGCGTGCCTGCTAAGCCCGGCGCCGCGGCAGCGCTGTCGACACCGTTGCGCATGTACTCGCGCGTGTATTACCAGGCCACCGCGCTCGCGCTCGCCGGCGGTGAGATCGAGCGCGATCCGAAGTTCGTCGCGTACGCAGAGGCGCTGCGGCGCCGCCATGCCCCAAACGTCGGGTCGTACTTCGGACAGTTGCTTGCGCTCGCGTGCTGGTCAAGCCTGCCCTGGCTGCATTCCCTCAAGCCACCAACGCTCGTGATCAACGGCGAGGACGATCCGGTCGTTCCGTGGGCCAACGGTGCTCTGTTGGCAAGCGAGATCCCCGAGGCTCGGCTGCACACACAGCGCAGAGGGGGCCACTACTTGCTCCTCGACAAGAGCAGCTCGGTCATGTCGGCAATCGCGGACTTTCTCGCAGCGGATGATCACCGGAGCGCGAACGCATGGTGCGACGCGATCACCGTGTCGCGCACCGATGCCTACCGCGCCGCCGCGCGGAGCCTGAATACGGCGCAGCCTCACGGCGCCATGTCGGCGATCTTCCGCGCGCTCTGTGAACTCAACCGACCGCCAGAGGTGGCGGCGTAGCGATGGCCGCCCCGCTCTGGCGTAGAGCGTTCGACCGCGTCGAGCGCGGGCTCGGCAAGCCGCTGGAATCGGGCGTCGCGACGCCCGAGTTCGCGACGCTGCTCGGCGTGGTCACGTGTGCTCGGCGCGACACCGGCCAGACGATCGATCGGGCCTTCGCCTGGTGGCTGCACCAGTGGGGCATGCCAGCGAGTCGCGACGTGCGCGACGTCGCCCGTTCCGTGACCAGCGTCGAGCGGCGCCTCAGAGAGCTATCGCAGCAGGTCGAGCTGCTCGTCGAGGCAGCCGCCGAGCGCGAGGAGTCGACGCCTCAGTAGCGGACGGTCAGGCGACCGCGGCGCGCGGCGCCGCTAGTGGCGGCGACTCGGCCACGATCTGCTCGACTGCCGCGACGATCCCGTCGACGTCGAGCCCGATCTCGTTCGGTCCGGCGTCGAGCCCGACGAGCAACGTCGTAACCCAGGCGCTGACGATCTCGTTGACCTTCCAGCGCATCTTCGGGCGCATCCACGTCCACGACCAGTTGCACATCCCGAAGACCTGGAGCGTCAGCAGCTCGGAGTTCGCTTCCCGGAATTGGCCCGTCTCCATGCCGCGCTCGATCACGTCGCGCAGGAGCGCCGCGTATTCGCCGCGCATGTGTCGGACGTCGCGCATCAGGTCGAGCGCGCTGAAGCGCGCGATCTCCCTGGCGAACGCGACCGTGGCCGCGCGATCGTCACGCTGCGTGATCATCAGCTGTGCGATCAGTGCCGTCAGCTGCTCCCGCGGATCGGTGAAGTCTGTGACGATCTCCTTCGCCTCGGCCATGCGATGCTTCATGTAGTCGTGATGGATCGCCTCGAGCATCCGGTCCTTCGTCCCGTAGTGGTGGACGATCGTTCCCTTGCTGATCCCGAGCTCCCCGGCGACCATGCTGAGGCTGACGTTGTCGTAGCCGTGCTCGGCGACCATCTGCGCAAATGTGCGCAGGATCTGATCTTTGCTTCCAGGTGATCTCGTGCTCATCAGGCGGCCTCGGTCCCAGGCTTCGGCAGCCTGATCGTGTCGGTTATCAGGTCATCGCGAGGAACCCCGACGGCGGCGAGCAGAGGTACCTCCTGTACGCGGAGCGACTGCCCGTGAACGAGCACGAGCTCGGGCACAACACAGGTCGGAGAGAGTCGCAGCAGGTAGCGAACCGTTTCCGCGAGGTCCTCCGGCCGGATCATCTCGTCGGCTGGGATGTACTCCTTCGCGTAGTCGCTCATGGGCGTATCAACATATCCCGGGCACAGGACACACGCGCGAATCCCAGCCCCGATCAGTTCGCGGTTCAGTGCATCGGTGAACCCCACCAGCGCGTGCTTTGCGGCCGCGTACACCGTCAAACCTGCCTCACCAAGCTTGCCCGCGAGTGACGACGTATTGATGACAAACGCGCGCCGATGCTCGGCACCGGCCTCGCGCAGCATCGGTAACGCCTCGCGGCAGAGGATGATCGTGCCTCGCACGTTCACCCCGAGGGTGACGTCGACGAACTTCGTTGAGTAGCCGTCGAGCGGCGCCCGGAAGCCGACGCCTGCGTTGTTGACCAGGAGGTCGAGCCGTCCATATCTCTGCCTGTGACGCTCGACGAGCGACACGAGCTGCTCCTCCTCCGCCACGTCAGCCGGAACGGCTTGCACCTGGACCCCGTGATCGAGGAGCGCGGCGCGTGCGGCTTCGAGACGGTCGGCCCGCCGGGCCGCGATCGTGAGATTCCAGCCATCCTCGGCGAGGGCCTGCGCAATCGCGCGTCCGATGCCGCTGGAGGCTCCTGTAACCAATGCAGCACGATTCATCTACGTAAGCTTACCGTACGTACGGTCAACTGGCGAGGCTGCGGGTGCGCGTTTCACAGCGCGGTCAGCTCCCGCATCGCCGTGAGGATCGTCTCGGTCTGCGGAATGCAGAGCTGCTCGAGGTTAGGGTCCTGAGGTATCGGCGCGTCAATCGCGCCCAGCCGCCACACCGGAGCGTCGAGCGCGAAGAAGGCCTCCTCCTGAATGCGCGCGGCGATCTCGGCGCCGGCTCCCGCCGTCCGGACGGCCTCGTGCACGATCAGCGCCCGGCCCGTCCGTTGGACGGAGGCGAGGATCGTCTCCATATCGAGCGGCACGAGCGTCCGCGGGTCGATGACCTCGACCTCGAGACCGTCGGCTGACAGCCGCTCGGCCGCTTCGAGGGCGCGAGAAACCATCAAGCCGGTCGCGACGACCGTCAGCGCATCACCGTGGCGCCGGACCGCGGCCTGACCGAAGGGGACAAGAAACTCGGGATCGCTCGGCACCTCGCCTTTGACGCGATACAGCCCCTTGTGTTCGAAGAAGATGACCGGGTTCGGGTCGCGGATCGCCGTCTTCAGCAGTCCCTTCGCGTCGGCTGGCGTCGCCGGGAGCGCGACCTTCAGCCCCGGCACATGCATGCAGATCGCCTCGAGGCTCTGAGAGTGCTCGGCTCCCGCGCCTCCCAAAACCCCAGTGGGCGCACGAACCACGACGGGGAGCGTGAAGTGGCCGCCGTGCACGTAGCGCCACTTCGCCAGCTTGTGAAAGACCTCGTCGCCGGCGGTCAGGAGGAAGTCGGCGAACTGCAACTCGACGACGGGGATCGTGCCGGCGATCGCCGCACCGGCAGCGCCGCCGACGATGAACGTCTCGTTGATCGTGGTGTCGCGTACACGCGCCGACCCGAACTCGTCGCAGAGGCCGCGCGTGACACCGAACACGCCACCCATCCGGCCGACGTCCTGGCCCATGATCCAGACGCGATCGTCGCGGCGCATCTCCTCCGCCAGTGCGGCGTTGATGGCGTGCGCATAGTTGATGGTCTCCTGCTCGGCGGCGGCGATCGGCTCCGCGGCTTCTGTCGTGCTCATGCCCACACGTCCTGGTAGATGATCGACGGGTCCGCCTGCGGCGCCTCGAGCGTCTGCTGGAACGCGGCTTCGACCTGCTCGCGCGCCTCGTCGTCGAGCCGATCACATATCTCCGGCGGAACGAGCGAGCGCAGCCCGTCGATCGGATCGTGCGGGATCTCCACGCCATCGGTCAGGTCGTCCCGATAGCGCTGGCGGTCGCCTTCGTAGTGCCCGCGGATCCGCAAGGTCTTCGCCTCGATCAGCGTCGGGCCATCGCCGGATCGCGCCCGCTCGACGGCCGCGGCCACGGCCGAATAGACCGCGACCGCATCCTGGCCATCGACGACGACCCCGGGCACGCCGTATGCAGCCGCTCGGTCGGCGATGTCCGCGGTCGGACTGTGGTCGGTGAACCGAGCCGACAGCGCCCAGCCGTTGTTCTCGCAGATCCAGACGATCGGCAGCTTCCAGACCGATGCTTGAAGGGCAGCCTCGTGCCATGTCCCGCGGGCGGACGCCCCGTCGCCGAAGAAGATCGCCGTGACCCGATCCTCGCCGCGCAGTTGCGACGCGATCGCGGCGCCGGCGCCGAGGACGAAGTTCGAGCCGAGCGTGCCGCCCTGGCCCAGCACGCCGAGCTCGGGATCCGCGAAGTGGACCGTCCCGCCGCCCTTGCCGCGGGTCGAGCCCGTGACCTTGCCGAAGAGATCGCCGAGCAGCGCTTCGAGCGGCATGCCCTTTGCAAGGGCGTAGCCCAGACCGCGGTGGGCGTAGAACAGGTAATCGTCGCGTCGAAGGGCGAGGACGGCGCCTGCCTGCAGCCCCTCCTGCCCCAGCCCGGGATGCCAGAAGCCGCCGAAGCCGTGCTCGGTGATGTGGTGCTGGAGCCGCAGCTCGGTCGCGCGGATCTTCGCGACCATCGCGTACAGATCGGCGAGCTGGTCTTCTGTCAGTTCAGCGGTAGGCATCGGCATCCCAGCTTTCGAGCAGTTCCTTGACACGAACGACGTAGCGCGTAGCCTCCGCCCCGTCGACGGCGCGGTGGTCGAACGTCAGCGCGAGGTTCATGATCGGTCGCGGCACGATCGCGTCGCTGCCGTCCGCGGTCGCCACAACCCACGGGCGTTTGACGATCGCCGGCACGCCGAGGATCGCCACCTGCGGCTGATTGATGATTGCGGGCGCCGAAACCGCGCCGAGCGATCCCGGGTTGGAGATCGTGAACGTGCCGGCCCGCATGTCGTCGGCCGCGAGCTCGCGGCTCCGTGCCCGCGCACCGAGGTCGGCGATCGCGTCCGCGATCGCGCCGGCCGTCAGCCGCTCGGCGCGACGGATCACCGGCGCGAGGAGTCCGTCGGGCGTGTCGACCGCGATGCCGACATTCACCTCATGCCAGCGCAAGATCCGCTCTCCCTGAAAGGTGGCGTTGAGATCGGGGAAGTCGTGCAGGGCTGCGACAGCGGCACGGGTGATGCACGCGAGGAAGCTGACCCGCCCCTGACCGGCGCGCGCGCGCTCGGCGTTGAGCCGCTCGCGCACCAGCGACGCGTGGTGCATGTCCACCTCGCACTCGGTCGTCATGTGCGCGGCCGTCTGACGCGAGCGAACCATGTGCTCCGCGATCGCCCGACGGATACGCGTGGTCGGCACGGCCTCGTACGGAACGTCGATGTAGCCGCGGGGCAGTGCGTCCGACGACCCATCCGCGAGTGACCCCAACTCCAGCGGTGGGGCCACAGGCTTTGGCTGCACCGCTGCGGCGCCTTCGGCGTCGCGTTTCGAGATTCGCCCGCCGCGTCCCGTGCCCGTGATCGATTCGAGCGCGATCCCGCGCGCTGCAGCGAGTCGCCGTGCGACCGGCGAAGCCAGCAGACCATCTCGATGAACGCGACCGAGAACCTCAGCCGTCGCCCGTTCCACATCGATGGACGCTCCCGCAAGCGCATGAGAGCCGTTAGCCGAGGGCTCCGCCGTGCCGGCGCCGTCGCCCGCGGAACCAGTAGAACCCGTTGACACCCGAAGCAGCGGCGTTCCGACCTTCACGCTGCCGCCGGCCTCGATCACAAGCTCGGCAACGGTGCCGGCCACGGGCGAGAGCACTTCGGTGTCGACCTTGTCAGTCGAGACGTCGCAGATCGGCTGGTCGACCTCGATCGCGTCGCCGACGACGACATGCCAGGCCGAAACCGTGGCCTCCTCGACGGAGACGCCCATGTGGGGCATCGGCACGTCGAGCAGCGAGTCGGCGACGGTCATGCGGCCACCGGTGTCACGAGCACCTTGAGGTCATCCCCCGGCGCCGTCGTGAGGCGCTCGAACTCGTCGGGGGCCTGAGCCAGCTCGACGCGCTTCGTGATCAGGGCGTCCGGCTCGAGCGCCCCAGCGGCGATCATCGCAGCGACGCGCGGCAGGTCGTGGACGTAGCCGAGTGACGCGACGATGCTCCGCTCGAACAGCACGAGCCGGGCCGCATCGATCGTCGGTGGATCCTTCGGCAGGCCGACGAGGACGATGGTGCCGCCGCGCCTGGTCATCTCGGGGGCCATGCTCAGAACCGCGGTTGCGCCCGTGCAGTCGACGACGAGTCGGGCGCCGCCGTCGGTCAAAGAACGGATCGCCCGCGTGACGTCCCGTGGCTCGCCTTCGGGAGCCGACGTAGCGAAGCCAAGCGCCTCAGCTCGGGCCCTCCGACCAGCAGCAGGCTCGGAGACGAGCACCGACAGCCCCATCGCGCGTGCGACGATCGCGGTTGCGGCGCCGATCGGCCCGAAGCCGAGCACTACGACCGTCTCGCCGGCTGTCGCTCCACCTCGGTCGAGCGCATGAAGCGCCACCGCGAGCGGCTCCAGCAGCGCGCCGGCCTCATCGGAGACTCTGTCCGGCAGCGGCACGACGCAATATGCGGGGAACCGGATCCGCTCGGCCAGCGCGCCGTCGGAGACGAGCCCGATCGAACCGCCCTTTGCGCAAAGGTTGTACGTCCCTGCCCGGCAAGCCGAACAGCTACCGCACCGCCAGCAGGCATCAGCGGCAACCCGGTCACCGATCCCCACCCCGTCGACCCCAGCCCCGACGGCGACCACTCGCCCGGAGAACTCGTGGCCCAGCGTCACCGGGGCCTGCTGCCCGCTCAGCGCATACGGACGGTCCCGGACGGCGTGCGGCCCGGTCGCATACTCGGCCAGGTCGCTGCCGCAGATGCCACACGAGGAGACGGCAACTTCGACCAGTCCCGGGCCGAGCGGAAGTGCCAGCTCGACCTCTTCGAGCCGAACATCCTGCCGTGCGTGCCAGCGAAGAGCCTGCATGACCTATGCCAGTAGCCGTCGCGCGATCAGCATCCGCATGATCTCGGCAGTGCCGCCCCCGATCTGCATCAGCTTCGCGTCGCGCATGTAGCGCTCGACCGGGAACTCATCGATGTAGCCGTAGCCGCCCAGGATCTGCACGGCCTCGGTCGTCGCCTTCATCGCCAGGTCGCCGGCGATCAGCTTGCAGGACGAGGCCATCAAAGTGAGATCGCCGGCGCGGCCTAGATCGGCCAACGCTGCCGCGCGGTAGGTAAGGGCCGACGCCGCCTGCAACTCCGAGTAAACGTCCGCCAGCTTCTGCTGGATCATCTGGAAGTCACCGATGCGCTGTCCGAACTGCCGGCGCTCGCCGGCGTACTTGAGCGCGACCTCGAGCGCGCCACGGGCGAGCCCCAGAGATTCGGCCGCGAGCACGACTCGCTCGGAGTTGAGGCCGGCGAACAGGATCGCGCGACCCTCACCCTCGGCCCCGATCAGGTTCTCCGCCGGGATCTCGCAATCGCTGAACGTCAGCTCGCCGGTGGGTGACCCGCGCCATCCCATCTTCGAGAACTTCTTGCTCTTGGCGAAGCCGGGCGTCCCGTCCTCGACGAAGAACAGGCCGAGGCCGCCTTCGGGTCGATCGATGCGGGAATAGACGACCGCGAGATCCGCGACCGGGCCGTTCGTGATGAACGTCTTGCAGCCGTTGAGCACGTATCCGTCGGGCGTTCGGCGCGCGGTCGTACGCATCGACAGCGCGTCGGAGCCGGCCTCCGGCTCGGTGATCGCCAGCGCGCCGATGATCGAGCCGTCGCAGAGACTGGGGAGCCAGCGCTCCTGCTGCTCGGCGCTGCCATGGCGGACGAAACGGCCGATGACGAGGTCGGCCTGATGCAGCAGCGTCGCCGCCGTCGAAACGCACACCGCCGAGAGCTCCTCGCCGACGAGGCACATCTCCGTCAGCCCGAGCTCCGTCCCCCCGTACTCCTCGGGGGCCGCGATCCCCAGCAGGCCGAGCTCGGCGCCGCGACGCCAGCTCTCGATCGGGAAGCGCTCCTCGCGGTCTATCTCCGCCGCCAGCGGCGCGACCTCGCGGCGAGCGAACTCCCGCACCATGTCGCGGAGCATCAACTGCTCGCCGGTGAGATCGACGACGCCGACCGATGAGATCGCCGAGCTCATGCGCCCACGAACTCCGCTGGACGCTTATCGAGGAACGCGCCGATGCCCTCGGCGAGATCGCGCGAGGCCAAAAGGCCGGCCAGCTCTCGCTGCGAGACCTCGAGACCAGCGGCGACCGGAACATCCGCGCTCGATCGCACCACCCGGAGAATCGAGCGCACGGACAGCGGCGCGTTGGCTGCGATCTGGTCGGCGATCTTCAACGCTGCTGTCAGGGCGCCCTCGGCGCCTTCTGCCACCTCATCCACGAGGCCGATCTCTAAAGCACGATCAGCACCGATCGCCTCACCGGTCAAGAGCATCCTGGCCGCCAGGCCCGAGGCGATCAGGCGCGGCAAGCGCTGGCAGCCGCCGGCGCCGGGGAGCAGCCCGAGCCGAACCTCCGGTAGGCCCAGGGTCGCGCGCGACGAAGCGACGCGGAGCGTGCACGCGAGCGCGAGCTCGAGTCCGCCACCGAGCGCGTGCCCGTTCAGCGCCGCGATCGTCGGCATCGGCATCGTGCCGACGGCGTCGAAGGCCTTGATGATGTGCCGGTTGTAGGAGAGATTGCCTTCGACAGTGCTGGCTTGGATCTCACGCAGATCGGCGCCCGCGGCAAAGACCCTGCCGGCGCCGGTCAGAACCACCGCGCGGACGCCGGGATCCGACGCGAGCTCAGTCATCGTCTCGATCAGCGCGTCGAGCAACGGCGGCCGCAAGGCATTGCGCCGCTCGGGATCGTCGAGCGTCACGACCGCCACGGCGCCGTGCCGCTCAAAGCGCACCAGCGACGGGGAGGCGACGGGTTCAGCCATAGAAACCATACTAACCGTCCGTACGGTCAATGTCTAGTCCACCGTCAAACACTCGGCCCGGACAAGCTTTGACGATCCCACCACCCAGCTGCTAGATTGACCGTACGAACGGTCAGTAATCGAGGAGGAATGGTGTCAACGACACACGAGGAAAATTGGGACATCGTCGGCGGCCGGACCTGGGTCGCGTCGTTCCTCGCTATGGCAGCGACCAGTCCGTCCGCGATCGCGCTCGCGGACGATTCCGGTGGGCAGCTGACCCGCGGCGAGGTCCGCGAGCAGGCAGCGGCGGCGCTCGGCCTGCTCGAGCGCGAACACGGAATCCGCGCCGGTGATCGCGTCGGCCTGCTCCTCGAGAACGGTGTCCGCTACGCACCGATCGTCGTAGGCCTCGCCTGCCTCGGCGCCGTTGCCTCTCCGATCAGCACGAAGCTGACGCCGACCGAGATCGAGGCCCAGGTCCGTGCGACCGGGCTCAAGCTCGTCATCGCGGACGCAGCGCAAGAGCCGATCGCAGGCGTGCCGGTCCTCACCCGTGACGCCCTGCTCAAGGACAAAGAGTCAAACGAACTGGCCCGTCTCGAACAAGGCGCCGCGGCACTAGACGTCGAGAGCCACGCCACGATCATCTGCACCTCAGGCTCGACCGCCGCCCCCAAGCCGATCGTCCTCTCGCACGGCAACGTGGCGTTCGCGGTCTCCAGCAGCTGGAGCTACTACGCGATCGGCGACGGCGACGTCGGCCTCTCGGTCTTCCCGTGGGCCCATTCCAATGGCCACGTCAATCAGCTGCTCTGCTGGCTGGCGCTCGGAGTCCAGATCTCCGTCGCGGACCGCTTCACCGCGAGCGGCTTCGCGGCGCAGCTGCGCTGGTCGGGAGCGACGATCGCGCCGCTCAACGGCACCCACATCAAGATGATCCTGGCGAGGCTTCCGGCCGACACAGCGGCCGTCGACTCGCGGCTGCGGATCGTTCCGACCGCGCTCGAAATGGATGCCGCGTCGGCGGCGCAGTTCGTCGCGATCTTCTCGGCCCGGCTCCGCAAGGTCTGGTACCAGACGGAGACGATCGCACCGGGGACGATCTGTGACCTGAACCCGGCGCGGACGGTCATCAACGACAACCCGCTCGGTCACCCCGGCCTCGGACACGAGCTTCGGCTCCTGAGCGAAAGCGGCGCACCGGTACCGCCCGGGGAGCCCGGCGAGATCCACGTCCGCCCACTCACCCGCCACGCGATCGCGCTCGGGCGGATCGACGAGCAGACGCACGAGCTCGTCCCCTACGACCGCACGGGTTGGTGGCCGACGGGAGATCTCGCGATCGCGGAGCCCGACGGCTTCCTCTACTACGCCGGCCGTACGAAGGAGATGGTCAAGCGCGCCGGCCACAACGTCGCGCTGCCCGAAGTCGTCGACGTGATCCGCTCGCATCCAGCCGTCGTCGACGCCACCGCGTTCGGCGCCCCGGACCGGATGCGGGAGGAGAAGATCATTGCCCTGGTGGTGCTCGACCGACCGGCATCCGACGACGAGATCATCGCCTTCTGCGCCGATCGGCTCGCCGATTACAAGGTGCCAAGCGAGGTTCTCATAGTCCCGGAGATCGCCCGAACCGAGATCGGCAAGACCGACGTCAAGGAGCTGCGCCAGCAGTACGAGCTCGCCGCGAAGGCGGCGGTCTCGTGAGCGGCTCGCTGCCAGCGATCACCGGGATCGCCGACAGCAAGATCGGGACCGTCGCACACTCGACGATCCAGACCTGCGTCGAGGTCGCCCGGGGCGCGGTCGACGACGCCGGCTTGAAGCTCGACGAGATCGACGGTCTGATCAGCGCTGGGGTGCTCGCCGCCGAGAACGGCCGTGACGTCCACCGTCACCACATCCGCATCGCCGAGCAGCTCGGGCTCGGCGCGCTCCGGTACACGGGCACGAGCAAGCTCGGCGGCGGTGCGGTCGGCGAGACGCTGCGCGAGGCGTCGCTGCTTGTCCGCGCCGGCCTAGTGCGCAACGTGCTCGTCGTCGGCGCCGACTCGCTGCGCACCGGGCTTGGCCGCGACGACGCGCAGGGCGCCTGGATGGACTTCCACGACCAGGAGCTCGAGGGACCCTACGGACACACGGCTCCCGGTCAGTGGGCGATGGCGGCGCAACGCTACGCGCACCGCTGCGGCTGGGATGGCGAGCGGCTAGACCAGGCGCTCGCCAGCGTCGCCGTGTCGGCGCGCAAATGGGCGGTGCTGAACCCCGCCTCTACGTACGACACGCCGCTCACGATCGACGATGTCGTCAATTCGAAGATGGTCGCCGACCCACTCCGCGTCATGCATTGCTCGCGTTCGATCGACGGCGGCAGCGCCTTCGTCGTCTCGGCAGTCGATAGCTCGAACGGGTCCCACCGACACGCGCCGATCTACATCTGCGGCACCGGCACGCGCTTCTACCAGTACTACATGAGCTCGTTCGCCGACCTGACCGACACCTTCCAGGAACTCGCCGGGGCAAGCATGGCGGAGGCACTAAACGCAGCCGGGAGGACGACCGACGACATCGACGTCCTCTATCCATACGACGGCTTCGCGATCATGCCGCTGCTCCTGCTCGAGGCCGCCGGCTTCGCAGCGAAGGGCGAGTCAGTCGAGCTCTACGAGTCCGGGGCGACCAGCCCCGGCGGCTCGCTCCCCTGCAACACGCACGGCGGTTCGCTCAACCACGGGCTGCCCGCGTTCCCGGGTGTCTTCTTCTTCCTGACCGAGGCCGTCCGGCAGCTGCGTGGCATCGCCGGCGAGCGCCAGGTCCCGGACGCGGCCACGGCCCTGCTGCATGGTCTGTCGGGTTGCGGTGGCATCAACGCCTCATTCGTCCTAACCAACACGCCGGAGTGAGAGCGATGGAAACACTCGAGAACCCTTCAGTCAGGCCCGTTCATTTCCGCTCGATCGTCCCCACCGAACTGGGCGTCGAGTACTGGGAACGGACGGCCCGCTCAGAGCTGCCGTTGCGGCGCTGCGACAGCTGCGGAACGGCGCGGATCTATCTGACCAACGTCTGCAAGAAGTGCCGCAGCACGGAGTGGTCGTGGATCGCGGCGCGGGGCACGGGAACCGTCTATGCGTCGACGGAGATCCACTACCGCCTGTCGGCGGAGTTCCCGAAGAGCTACGTCGTCGCCCTCATCGACCTGCCGGAGGGCGTCAGGATGATGGCGAACGTGCTCGACGCGACGATTGACGACGTCCCGATCGGCACGCCGGTCGTGCTCGACTTCGAGATTCTCGCGGACGGGAAGCACCTGCCCCAGTTCCGGGTCGCCTCCGACGAAGCCTGATCAGCGGGCCGTATAGCCCAGATCGATCGTCAGCACCGAACCGGTCATGTAGCGGTTCTCCTCGCTGGCGGCGAACAGCACGACGTTGCTGACGTCGGCCGGATCCATCCACGGAACCGGGATCGGGTTCGCCTGCCGATACATCTCGGCGACGGCCTCGATCGTCGGATCGTCCGGGCTCGCGTCACGCAGGGTGCGCTCGCCCGTCAGCATCGGCGTCTCGACGGCCCCCGGGCAGACAATGTTGACGGTGATGCCGTCGGCGGCGTGCTCAAGTGCGAGGGTCCGCGTCAGACCGATCAACCCGTGCTTCGACGCAGCGTAGTGGCCGTACATCGGCGCGCCGACGAGCGAGCCGATCGACCCCACCAGCACGACGCGTCCGTAGCCGCGCTCGATCATCTTCGGGACGACGGCCTTGACGGCGCGCCAGGCGCCGATCAGGTTGACGTCGATCACCAGCCGAAACTCGTCCTCGCTGAGATCGATCAGACGCCCGTGCGTGAAGATCCCGGCATTCGCCACCAGGACGTCGATCGCGCCGAACTCGGCGACCGCGCGCTCAGCGAACACTTCCATCTCGCCGTACTCCCGCGCGTCGACGTGCCCCAAGACCGCCTTGGCGCATCGCTCGCCGACCAGCTCAGCCGTCTCGGAGAGATCCGCGACATCGCAGAGCGCGAGCCTGGCTCCCTCGCCGGCGAACGCCACGGCGTGGGCCCGGCCCTGACCACCGGCGGCGCCGGTGATCAGGACCGTGCGGCCATCGAACCGGCCCCCGGGGCACCCCGGTCTACGACTCTGACCAGCGAAGCGGGAGCTCCATCGGGGCGAGCATCGAACCGGCACCGCGCTCCATCAGGACCTCGTCCGAGTCGATCCAGAAGTCCGGGATCACACGCAGCCACTCCTCGACCGCGATCCGCATCTCGGCCTTGGCGAGGTGGGCGCCGAGGCAGCGGTGCGGCCCGAGCCCGAAGCCCATCTGCCTGCTGGCGCCCTGACGGTCGACGAGGAACTCGTCGGCGCGCTCGAACGCCTCGGGATCGCGGTTCGCGGCCGCGACGAGACCCCAGACCATGTCGCCCTTCTTCAGCTGCACACCGTGGAACTCGGCATCGCGGGTCACTTTGCGCCCGTCGCCGAAGGTGATCGTGTAGTAGCGCAGCGTCTCGTCGACGGCGCTCGGGATCAGCTCGGGCTCCTCGCGCAGACGGCGGCGGTCGTCCGGGTTGAGCGCGAGGTGCCGGAACATGTAGCCCAGCTCGCCGCGGGTCGTGTCCAATCCGCCGATGATGGACAGCCGCAGGAGCTCGACCGCCTCTTCCTCGGTGAGCTTCCGCTCGGTACCGAAGTCGGCATGCATCAGGTAGGAGCAGATGTCCCCCTCGCGCGGCTCGGACTCGCCGCGCCGCTCCTCGATCGCGTCGACCCAGTAGTCGGCCATGTGCTGCAGGGCGTCGGCCATGCCCTGTGCCATCGCCGGATCGCCGCCGTAGCCGTTGAAGAAGTTCTCGGTCCACTCGAGCAGCTTCGGAGCGTCGTCGACGTTCATCCCGACGAACGAGAGGAACACTTCGGTCGGGTAGCGCAGCGCGAACTCCTTGACGAAGTTCATGTGCCCAAGCGGCGCAGCTTGCTCGACGAGGCGCCGGCAGATCTGCCGCGCGTTCTCCTCGGCCTTCTTCACGCGCTCGGCCGTGAACCACGGGTTCATCAGCTTGCGGTACTTCATGTGGTCGGGCTCGTCGACCATGGTCGGGATGAACCGCCCGGGCGGATCGGGGGTCCACGGCGTGATCGACTCGCTGGAGAAGAGCTCCGGTTGGCGGAAGATGTCGCGGACCGCCTCGAAGCGCGAGAACATCCACCAACCCTGCGCCTGCGTGTTCCAGTAGACGGGCGCGCCCTCACGCAGGCGGTCGGCCATCGCCCAATGCTCGCCCATCGGCCTCGGGGCGAAAAACTCCTCATGTATCACTGGGCAACCCTTCGCGCTGTGATCGACGGGGCAACCCCCGTTCGCGGGCGCCGCGGCCTCTGTCTGCTCCGTCATCGGATAGCTCTCCTCGAATGTGTCTTCACAACAAGTTGAGCGGCCACCGTATCACTGACCGCTCGTACGGTCAAGTATCAGGCGAACGCAGAAATACCGGTGATCGCACGCCCGACGATCAGCGATTGGACCGTGTCCGTGCCTTCGTAGGTGTAGACCGCCTCGACGTCCGCGTGATGGCGCGCGACGTGATGGTCGAGCAGGATGCCGTTGCCGCCGAGGATGTCCCGTGCCATCGAGCAGACCCGCCGCGCGCCGGCGGCGGTGCTCAGCTTCGCCAGCGCGGCGTGCTCGAGCGAAACTCGACTCTCGCTCTGTAACTGTGCGAGCCGCACGCACGTCAGCTGCATCGCGGTGATGTCGGCGAGCATGTGCGAGAGCTTGTCCTGGACGAGCTGGAAGGCGGCGATCGGCTTGCTGAACTGATGCCGGCGCTTGGCATAGGCGAGCGCCGCCTCGTACGCGGCGATCGCGTGGCCGAGCCCCTCCCAGGCAATCGTCTGGCGGCTCTTGGTCAGGCACCTGCTGGTGTCGGCGAACGTCCTCGACTGCGCCAGCCGGTTCTCGACCGGGATACGCAGGCCGTTGAGCTGGATGTCCGCCTGCCCCAGCGCCCGGTTGCTCGTCTTGCCGGTGATCGCCTCGGCGTCGTATCCGTCGACCTCGCCGTCGCGCTCGAGCACGAACGCGCCGACGCGGGCGTCGTCGTCGCGTGCCCAGATGACGACGACGTCCGCCATCGTGCCGTTGCCGATCCAACGCTTCGCCCCGTCGAGCACCCACTCCTCGCCGTCCCGGCGGGCACGCGTGTCCATCCGAACGACATCGGAGCCGTGCGTCGGCTCGGTCAGCGCGAACGCCCCGAGCCGCTGCACCCGCGCCATCCCGGGGAGCCAGCGCTGCTTCTGCTCCTCCGAACCGAGGATGTCGATCGCGTGCATGGCGAGCCCGCTGTGGACCGAGTTGAATGTGCTGAAGCTGCCGTCGCCACGCGCAAGCTCGAGCGCCACGAGTCCCTCGCTCAACGGGCTCATCCCCGGGCAGCCGTGACCGGCGATCGTTCCCCCGGCGACGCGCAACTGCCCGTAGCGGGGCACGAGCTCGATCGGGAATTCGGCTCGCTCCCAGTAGTCGCCCGCGACCGGCAGGAGCTCGTCGTCGGAGAAGGCCCGCACGCGATCGCGGATCTCGATCTCCTCCGCCGTCAGCAGATCGTCGATCGAGAAGAAGTCGGTCCCCTGCGCCCGCCCCAGCTCGTGGCTGAGCTCCTGGGTCGGAAACACGACGGCGAGGCTCTCTGCGCGCGCGCCCATCACGCGGTCAGCAATCCGCCGTTGACCGCGAACGTCGAGCCGACCGAGAAGCTCGCATCGTCGCTCGCGAGGAACGCCACGGTCGCGGCGATCTCCTCCGGGCGCCCGAGGCGTCCGATCGGGGTCGTCAGTTCGAGCCCCGCACGCTGGGCGTCAGTGAGGACGCTCGTCGCCGGCGTCTCGATGAAGCCAGGCGTGATCGCGTTCACGCGAATCCCCTGGACGACCAGCTCCTTCGCGAGCGCCCGCGAGAACGCCAGGACCGCGCCCTTTGCCGCCGAGTAATGCGGGTGCCCGGTGCAGCCCTCGACCCCGCAGATCGACGCGACGTTGACGATCGCGCCGGTGCCGCGGTCCTTCATCGAACGGGCGACGGCGCGCGAGCAGTAAAAAGTGCCGTCGACGTGCACGGCGAACATCTGCCGCCACTCGTCATCGGGGAGTCGCACGAGCGCGTCGAGGCCCGTCACAATCCGCCCGGTCCCGCGCTCGGCGGCCTGCGCCGCGAGCTTCTCCGCGAGTCGCTCGGAGTTCCGGCGGCCGGCGATCCCCGCGTTGTTGACCAGGATGTCGACCGGCCCAAGCTCGCGTTCGACGCGCGCGACCGCCGCATCGACCTGAGCGCTGTCGCTGACGTCGGCGACGACCGCGAGACCACCGCAGAGCGTTGCCGTCAGCTCGGCACCCTTCACGTCCACGTCGAGCACGGCCACACGCGCACCCTCCTCGGCGAACCGCACCGCGACCGCCTCGCCGATGCCCGAACCGCCGCCGGTCACGATTGCAATCCTGTCCTTCAAGCGCACGTCCGCTCACCTCTGTTCCGCTGTCTGACTGTCCAGGTCATGGCCGCACGACGAGCTTTCCGAGCAGGTCACCGTCGAGCATCCGCTGGAAGCCTTTGCGCGCCTCGGCGAGGGGCAGCATCTCGTCGACCGGAGGACGCAGCGCGCGCTCGGCGCAGAGCGCGGCGAGCGCCGCGAGCTCATCGCTCGTACCCAGCGTCGTGCCGAAGATCCGCAGCCTGGCGAGGAAGACACGCTCGAGGTCGAGCGGCGGCGAGGAACCTGAGGTCATGCCGGCGACCACAATCGTGCCGCCCGGACGCACGCCTTGATCGAGTGCGTCCAGGTCGCGGCCCCGACCGTCTCGAGCACCGTGTCGACACGCTCCGGGAGGCGCGCGCCCGGGGCGAAGGCATGCTCGGCACCTTGGGCTAGGGCCCACGCTCGCTTCTCGTCGCTCCGGCTGGTCACCCACACCCGCACGCCGAGCGCACGGCCGATGATCACGGCCGCGGAGGCGACCCCGCCGCCGGCGCCCTGCACGAGTACGGTCGATCCCTCTCGAGCGCCCGCGACAACGACGAGCATTCGGTAGGCCGTCGGGAGGCACGCGGCGTGCTCGAGCGAGATCTCCGGCGGCTTGGCGACCAGGTTGCGCGTCGGCACGAGGACTCGCTCGGCGAGCGTCCCGTCGTAGTAATCGGACAGCATCGACGCGCCCGGATCGAACAATTCATTACCGCCCCAGGCCGGGTCGCCGACCAGCGCGTGAACGATCACCTCACGCCCGGTCTCGTCGACCCCCGCGGCATCCGATCCGAGCACACGCGGCAGCGGCGCGTTGCGCCGCGCCTTACCCCGCAACTCCCGCAGGTCATGGTGGTTGATTGAAGCGGCCCGCACATCGACCAGCGACCAGCCCTCCCGCATGTCCGGTTCTGGTTGCTCGTCGATCCGCAGCTGCGCCAGCGGATCGAGCTCGTCACTGCCGACGATCGTCGCCGCGAGCATCAGCGATGAAGAGGAGTGTCGGCCGGCTCGGTGGCGGCGACGACGCGCTCGCTCGTCAGCATGAAGCGCTCCTCGCCGTCGCGCAGCACCTGGGCTTCCGGTCCGCGGTACCAATCGGCCCAGCGCCGCAGGCCCTCGATGTCGCGGAAGCGGATCTCCGACCCGCAGTCCCAGGCCGGCTCGGTGTCGGCGCCCGGGAACTGCAAGGGGGTGGTTCTGCGTGTACTCGACGATGCCCGCGCGCACATCGTCGGGAATCGTGCGCGCCGCGAGCGGCGCGTGCCGGTCCGCGTAATGCGCGCGGAACTCCCCGAGACTCAATTCGGGGCGGCGCCGGAGAAGCACGAAGAGCGATACCACGTCGCTCAGCCTACTGCTAACCGTACGTACGGTCAAGTGGTAAGGGCAACGCCGGACGGGAGAGGGACGTCCGGCGCTCCCCCTTGACACGAGGATATCATTACTAACCGTACGTACGGTCAATCTCTCTACCACCAGGAGTCCCAATGCCCACCCGACGGGTTCACGAGCTACGTCGTGCCGGCCGGTCCTCGAAGGCCGACCGCTGCGCGCATTCGGCGCCGAGCAACGCGCGCTCCCGGTCCGCCGCCGCGATGGCTTCGAGCGACCGAACGCGCAGGTCGATCAGAGCCCTGCGGGGAACATACGGACATCCAATAGTTGGGCTTCCTAGCATTTCTCGTCCCGTGATCGCCGTCGACAAGATCGAGAGAGGTTGAGCGATGGCGACTAGCACTGAGACACACGCACACGATTCGGGCGAACGCGCCGCGGGCAGCTCGCCGCTGCGGTTCGTGACAGCCGCATCGCTGTTCGACGGTCACGACGCGGCGATCAATGTCATGCGCCGGCTGATCCAGGACAACGGCGTCGAGGTCGTCCATCTCGGGCACAACCGCGGCGTGGCCGACATCGTGCGCGCTGCGATTCAGGAGGACGTCGACGGGATCGCGATCAGCTCCTACCAGGGCGGCCATGTCGAGTACTTCAAGTATGCGGTCGACATGTTCCGCGAGCGCGGCGCCGACCACATCCGGGTCTTCGGAGGCGGCGGCGGCACGATCACGCCCGCCGAGATCGCGGATCTCCAGGCGTACGGCGTCGAGCGGATTTACCACCCGCACGACGGGATGGAGCTCGGGCTGACGGGGATGATCGAGGACCTCGTGCAGCGCACGACCGCCGTCGCGCGGGCCGCCGAGGCCCCTGACCTCCGCCCGCGTGCGCCCGGCGAAGGGCCGGCCGATGATCTTCAGATCGCCCGGATGCTGTCCGCGCTGGAGGACGAGGCGATCGGCGCCGACGCGCTCCAGGCGCTGCGGATGCAGTGGGCCGCCGTCGCCACCCACGCACCGGTCGTCGGGATCGCCGGAACCGGCGGCGCCGGCAAGAGCACGGTGACCGATGAGCTCCTCAGCCGCTTCATGCAGCGCTTCGCGGAGCTGCGGATCGCGGTGCTGGCCGTCGACCCGACCCGTACGCGGACCGGCGGCGCCCTGCTCGGCGACCGGATCCGCATGAACAGCCTTCGCAACGAGCGGATCTTCATGCGGTCGATGGCGACCCGCCGGCGGAACTCCTCGACGAGCGCGATGCTCGCGGACTCCCTCTCGTTCCTGCGCTCCTCCGGCTTCGACCTGGTGATCGTCGAGACGGTCGGCATCGGCCAGAGCGACTCGGAGATCGTCGACCTCGTCGACATCCCGATGTACGTGATGACGAGCGAGTTCGGCGCCGCGAGCCAGCTCGAGAAGATCGACATGCTCGATCTCGCCGAGATCGTCGTGATCAACAAGTTCGACAAGCGGGGTGCGCTCGACGCGCTGCGCGACGTGCGCAAGCAGTGGCGGCGCAATCACGTCGCCTTCGAGAGCTCCGACGACGACGTGCCGGTCTACCCCACGATCGCCAGCCAGTTCAACGACCCGGGCCTCTCGTGGATGTTCGTCAACCTCTGCCGCGAGCTCGGCGACGTGCCTGGCGCCGTCGCCGATCGGTGGGATCCGCATTTGGAGCTCGAGTCGCACGAGCCGCTCGGCAACGTCCTGATCCCCGGCAGCCGCGTCCGCTCCCTGGCCGAGATCGCCGAGCAGGGTCGCGGGATCAACTCCGAGCTCGAGCGCCTGGCGCAGATCGCGTCGACCGCGCAGCACTGCTACGAGGCGCTGAAGGCGCTGGGCGACCCCGAGCTGCCGGCTGAACTTCAGGCATACGCCGGCGTCGCCGGTGCTGACATGCCGGTCAGCACCGGAGAAGCAACGCTCGCGACCCTTCGCGTCAGGTACGACGAGGCGCTCGAGGCACTCGGGACCCAGAACTTGAAGCAGCTGCGCGGGTGGGATGCGCTGATCGCCGGGATCACTGAGGAGAGCCTCAGCTACACGGTCCGCGGCAAGGAGATCACCGGCGAGAACTACCGCACGTCGCTGAGCGGCTCGAAGATTCCGAAGATCGCGCCGCCCAGGTTCGACAGCTGGGGCGACCGGCTGCGCTTCCTGGGGCGGGAGAACCTGCCGGGCAACTACCCGTACACCGGCGGCGTCTTCCCGTACCGGCGCGAGGGCGAGGACCCGACCCGGATGTTTGCCGGCGAGGGCACGCCGGAGCGGACCAACCGCCGCTTCCATTACCTCAGCCAGGGCCAGCCCGCCGCGCGGCTCTCGACCGCGTTCGACTCGGTCACGCTGTACGGCGAGGATCCCGCGCGCCGTCCCGACATCTACGGCAAGGTCGGCAACTCGGGCGTTTCGATCGCGACGGTCGACGACGCGAAGAAGCTCTACTCGGGCTTCGACCTCTGCGCCCCGTCGACCTCGGTCTCGATGACGATCAACGGGCCGGCGCCGATCATCCTCGCGTTCTTTATGAACGCCGCGATCGACCAGCAGATCGAGAAGCACCTGAAGGAGACGGGAGGCTGGGAGGCCGCCCAGCGCAAGCTCGAGGCGTTCTTCGCCGAGCACGGCGGCCGGCCGCAGTACGCCGGCGAGCTGCCGCACGGCAACGAGGGTCTCGGGCTCGGGCTCGGGCTGCTCGGAGCTTCGGGCGACATGGTCGTCAAGCGCGAGGTCTACGAGCGGATCAAGGCCGAGACGCTGAGCACCGTACGCGGCACCGTCCAGGCCGACATCCTCAAGGAGGACCAGGCTCAGAACACGTGCATCTTCTCGACCGAGTTCGCGCTGAAGATGATGGGCGACGTCCAGGAGTACTTCGTCGAGCACGCGGTGCGGAACTTCTACAGCGTCTCGATCAGCGGGTACCACATCGCCGAGGCCGGGGCGAACCCGATCTCGCAGCTCGCGTTCACACTCGCCAACGGCTTCACGATCGTCGAGTACTACCTCGCCCGCGGGATGGCGATCGACGACTTCGCCCCGAACCTCAGCTTCTTCTTCTCCAACGGCATGGACCCGGAGTACGCCGTGATCGGCCGCGTTGCACGCCGGATCTGGGCGCGGGCGATGCGCGAGCGCTACGGCGCCTCGCCGCGGAGCCAGATGCTCAAGTACCACGTTCAGACCTCGGGCCGGTCGCTGCACGCGCAGGAGATCAGCTTCAACGATATCCGCACGACGCTGCAGGCGCTGTACGCGATCTTCGACAACTGCAACAGCCTCCACACAAACGCCTACGACGAGGCGATCACCACACCGACCGAGGAATCGGTCCGGCGCGCGGTCGCGATCCAGCTGATCATCAACCGCGAGCTCGGGCTCAATATGACCGAGAACCCGTGGCAGGGCTCGTTCATCATCAACGAGCTGACCGACCTCGTCGAGGAGGCGGTCTATGAGGAGTTCGAGCGGATCTCCGAGCGCGGCGGTGTGCTCGGAGCGATGGACACGATGTACCAGCGCGGCAAGATCCAGGACGAGAGCATGTACTACGAGCGGCTCAAGCACAGCGGCGAGCTGCCCCTGATCGGCGTCAACACCTTCCTGCCGACGGATGGCCACGGCGAGCAGATCGACGAGATCGAGCTGATGCGCTCGACCGGGGACGAGAAGGGCGCCCAGATCGAGAACGTTCGCGCCTTCCAGGAGCGCGCTGCGGACCGCCGGCCGGCGGCGCTCGCGCGCCTCCAGGAGGTCGCGCGCGCGCGTGGGAACGTGTTCGAGGCGCTGATGGATGCCGTCAAGGTCGCCTCGCTCGGCCAGATCTCGGGCGCCCTCTACGACGTCGGCGGCGAGTACCGGCGCAACATGTAGCGTCCAGCCGATGGCGGCCCGAATCGTCTGCCTCGTCCCGAGCATCACCGAGCTGGTCTGCGACCTCGGCCTGGGCGATCAGCTCGTCGGGCGGACCGGGTTCTGCATCCACCCGTGGGAGACCGTGCGGACGATCCCGAAGGTCGGCGGCACGAAGGACGTCAAGCTCGACCGCGTCCGCGAGCTCGCGCCGACGCACGCGATCGTCAACGTCGACGAGAACCGGCGTGAGGACGCCGACGCACTCGCCGAGTTCGTCCCGCACATCGTGGTCACCCATCCTCTCGGGCCGCTCGACAACCTCGGCCTGTACCGGCTGCTCGGCGAGACCTTCGGTCGAGAGGCGCAGGCCGCGCGGCTGGGCGAGGAATTCGAACACGCCCTCGACGAGGTACGCACACGGACGTGGGCACCTCAGGATGTCCTGTACCTGATCTGGCGCGACCCGTGGATGGCCGTCGCCCCGGACACGTACATCGCGCAGATGCTCGCGCTCGTCGGCTGGCGATCGCACCCGCTGCACTCGGAGGACCGGTACCCCACGGTCGACCTCGAACAGTGCGCCGGTCGCGTGGACCGCGTCCTGCTCAGCAGCGAGCCGTACCACTTCCGCGAGCGCCACATCGCGGAGGTCGCCGCCGCGGTGCCGGGAGCCGAGGTGTCGCTGATCGACGGAGAGATGACGTCCTGGTACGGCAGCCGCGCGATCCAGGGACTCCGGTACCTTGCCGACTACGCCGCGGCGACGCTTGCCCGATGATCGCTCGCGAGCAGATCGATGAAGCCGACCGCCGCCGGATCGAATCGCCATGCATCGGCGTATGCATCATCGACCCCACCACGGAGCACTGCGAGGGATGCTTCCGAACACTCGACGAGGTTGCATCCTGGAGCGCCTCATCAGCAGCACAGCGCCGGCAGATCCTCGACCAGGTCGAGCGCCGAAGAGCCGAGCAGACCGCCCCCGAGTCGTAGAGCACTCACAGAGCAGGGCTAGTTCCGGCCAAGGCGATGGGCGACCGCTGCGAATGCGAGGCCTGCCAGTAGCCGGGCACAGCGACATACCC